>NZ_CP151657.1:1294320-1617900 GCF_038405225.1 Arthrobacter citreus | reverse complement strand
TCAGTGGACGCAGGCGCCATGGCCCTGTCCATCGTCCAGATTGTGCTGATTCCCGTGGTGCTGGGGCTGGTGGTCCGCTATCTGGTCCCGAAACTGGTGGACCGTGTGCTGCCGGTGCTGCCGTGGGTTTCGGTTCTTGCCATCACCTTTGTGGTCATCGCCGTGGTGTCGGGAAGCGCGGAGGCCATCTTTACCGCCGGCTGGTTGATCCTGCTGGCCGTGGTGCTGCACAACGGCCTTGGGCTGGGGCTGGGGTACGGCGCGGCCAAACTGTTCCGGCAGCCCATTCCCGCACGGCGCACCATGGCCATTGAAGTGGGCATGCAAAACTCGGGACTGGCGGCCGGTTTGGCGAAGGACTATTTCACGCCGGAGGCGGCCCTGCCCGCCGCGGTATTCTCGGTGTGGCACAACGTCTCCGGCGCCCTGATGGCAGCCTTCTGGCGCCGCCGGCCCACGAGCTAGGCGAGCCACCGGCAGTCACGGACGCTAGGATTGTGGCCGATGCCGGCCAGAGGGCAGGCCTGCGGTCACTGGGGGGATCAGCTTCATGGTGAACATTTTCGACGACGACAGTCTAAAGGCGCTGCGCCGCGAAAAGCGTGCGATGCGGATCAAACTCATGGTATTTCCGTTGGTGATGTTTATTTCGGCAGGTGCCATGGCATGGTTGATTTATTGGGTGAATCTTACTGCCGGGTCATCGGGCCCGCCGGACACCGATCTTGATACTGTCGCACTGGGCTTTATCCGATGGGCAGGAAGTACTTCCTCCAATTTTCGAGATGATTATCAACCCGGAGCTTTGTTGGTTGCCCTTGCAGCCCTGTCGATTGCACTTTTCTTGGCACTCAGTGCGGTGCCGGCACCCCTTGAGGAAAATGACACGACAACTAACCGCGCGGCGAGAATGGCGTTGGACGACTTTTCCATGGTGGTGGCAGGCCTCTCGGCGCTGCTCGCATGGTTGTCGCTGCTGAGTATTGACCTTCGGCTGTTGGCAAGTCTTCCCGATGCGATTATCGCTGCTGGCACCGGAATACTCTGCTCGGCCATAATGCCGTTGCACAGGGTGCGAGCGGACGTCTACCGTCTGACGCTCTTCGAGGCTAGACAGCAACTGGTGGTTTTTGAAGCTGCGTTGAGAATAGTGAAAGGCCGACAAACAAGTCTCAGTAAATTCTCCGAGCACCGGCCGAAGGCTTCCTACTCTCTGTGGTGTGCGGGCGCTGGCATATTAGCGGTTGTCTTCGCGGTCGTCTGTATCCGAACCGGCTCCCTGGTCCACCTTGAGTGGAATACCGCGCTGTATTTGCTGCTGTGGATCATCGCTGCCATGTGGGCATTTGTAACAAATGAGATGTGTCTTGCCACCGGGGAGTTCTTCAGGAAGAGACAATACGTGTCTGCGTTCTTTTACGCGTTCTTTTATTTATTTTTTGCGGTAGTGATGTTTCTTATCACCTGTTTTATATTGACGTCAATGTTGGATTTTGCTGTGGCTTCGTTGGTGACATTTTGTGGATTGGCCGTTCCTGTCTGCTTGTTGGCCTATGATCCCCGACCCAGCGGACCGCGGCTTTTAGCGGGCGTCAAAATTCGCCGTATCGAATCAGTGATTGAGCGGTTCAAGGGAACCATCTCCAATTCGGAGCGCCTGCTTGCCGAAGCCTCGGCCTAATACGCGGGCCGTGATCCATCCGGGGTTAGCCGGGAGGTTCCGTTCGCGGAACCTCTCCGCTAGCGTGAGGGCTTCTCAGGCCATCGAGGAAAGCGGACCGCCGTGGTTTCCAAGACGATTGTCATTACCGGCGCAAGCGACGGGATTGGTGCGGCTGCGGCCCGGCGGCTGGCCAGGGACGGTCACCAGGTTCTGGTGGTGGGCCGCTCACCGGAGCGGACCGCCGCCGTGGCAGCCGACACGGGCGGGCACTACATCCTGGCCGACTTCGCAGACCTGAACAGCGTCCGGAATCTCGCCGCGGAAATCCTGCAGCGCTTTCCCCGCATAGATGTGCTGGCCAACAACGCCGGAGCCATCTTCGGCAGGGAACGGCAGGTCACCGCGGACGGGCATGAGATGACCTTTCAAGTGAACTACCTCGCCCCTTTCCTGCTGACCCGGCTGTTGACGGACCGGCTGCTGGAATCCCGGGGAACGGTCATCAGCACCTCCAGTTCCGCAAACCTGATGGCGCGCGTGGACCTGGATGACCTGGAACAGGAAAAGAAGTACAAGCCCTTCCGCGCCTATGCAACCACCAAACTCGAGCAGATCCTCTTCACCGGGGAATTTGACCGGCGCTACCGCTCGCACGGAGCCACCGCCACGGCCTTTCACCCGGGGTTCGTGGGCTCCAGCTTTCTGAACGGGCAGGGACCGCTGCTGCGCGCTGCCTTCCGATCGCCCCTGCGCCGGGTGGTTCCGACACCGGAGACCGGCTCCCGGACACTCGTGTACCTCGCCGAGGGAACTCCCGGAGAGGACTATGAAACGGGCAGGTACTACCGGCGGAACAAGGTGGCCCGCCCCAACCGGCAGGCCGGTGACGGAGTGCTCACCCTGCAGCTGTGGAACCGGAGCGTGGCGATGCTGGAGCGCTGAGCCCCCTGCTTCAGTGCCATCTATAGTATGACCTGCACCACAGTGGCCGTTCACTGCAATGGTCGGCCACCCGACCGACCTGCAGGAGCAGAAATGACCGCTGTCAGTCTCGAAGAATCACGTGTGCTTGATCCCGCCGGCCCCTGCCGTGTTCACCTTCGCGGCGGTGGTGTCTCGGTGCTCCTTGACCTGTCCGACCATCAGTTGCCCTCCATTGTGCACTGGTGCGGTGAACTGCCCGAACTTGGCTCGGAGGAGGCCGCGGTGCTGGCCCTCGCCGCTGTTCCGCACCCCTCGGCCAACAGCTTGGATGTTCCGGTCCGGCCGGACATGCTCGGTTCGCTCCACACCGGTTGGACCGGGCGGCCGGGGCTGGCGGGCGACCGGAACGGCGTCGCCTGGACGCCACAGTTCCACGTCACGCAGGTGGAACTCGCTTCCGCTGCGGGAGAGGCCGCCGAAACTGATGGTTCCTTGACCAGCGCAGGCCCGGCCACTCTGACCGTGACGGCCGTGGACACCGGTTCCGGGCTGGATCTGGTCATTGAGCTTGAGCTTGCCGCATCGGGACTGCTCCGTACGCGGGCACGGCTGACCAACAGGGCTGAGGGGGACTATCGGGTGCAGGAACTGGGGGTAATCCTGCCCCTGCCGTCCCACGCACGGGAAATCCTAGATTTTGCCGGACACTGGGGTGCGGAACGGGCTCCTCAGCGCGGCCCGCTGCCGGTGGGCATCCACCTGCGAGAAGGACGCCGGGGGCGCACGGGCGCCGACGCCGTCTACGTCCTTTCAGCGGGTGAACCCGGCTTCGGCTTCGCGGACGGACAGGTCTGGGGGCTCCACGTGGGCTTCTCAGGCAACCACCGCGCCTGGGCGGAGCGGCTGTCCAACGGGCTCCAGGTGCTGGGCGGCTCCGAACTGCTCCTGCCCGGAGAGGTGATGCTCGGTGCCGGGGAAAGCTACTCCACTCCCTGGCTGTACGGAGTGTGGGGCAAAGGGCTTGATGACCAGGCCGCCCGGCTGCACGCCTGGCTCCGGGCCCGGCCGAAGCATCCTTCGCGTCCGCGGCCGGTCACGCTCAACGTGTGGGAAGCCGTCTACTTTGACCACCGGCTGGACCGGCTCACGGAGCTGGCTGACCGCGCAGCGGAAGCCGGCGTCGAGCGTTTTGTGCTCGACGACGGCTGGTTCGGGTCCCGGCGGAACGATAACTCCGGGCTGGGGGACTGGGTGGTGTCCGCTGACGTGTGGCCGGAGGGCCTGGATCCGCTGATCAGCCATGTGCATTCCCTCGGGATGGAGTTCGGCCTGTGGTTCGAACCCGAAATGGTCAACCCGGATTCCGATGTGGCCCGCGCCCACCCGGAATGGATCATGGCTCCTGCCGGTCGGCTTCCCGTGTCCTCCCGGCGCCAGCAGGTCCTCAACATCGGCATGCCCGGCGCCTACGGGCACGTGCGGGACCAGATGGTGGCTCTGCTGGAGCGCTACCCGATTGCGTGCATCAAGTGGGACCATAACCGGGACCTGATCGAAGCCGGCACCCAACCGGACGGCCGGCCGGGCGTGCACGCGCAGACGCTGGCCGCATACCGGCTCATGGCTGAGCTGAAGGAACGGTTTCCGGGCCTGGAGATCGAGTCCTGTTCATCAGGCGGATCCCGTGTTGACCTGGGCGTGCTGGAGCACACGGACCGGGTCTGGACCTCTGACAGCATCGATCCGCTGGACAGGCAGCGGATGCACCGCTGGACGCAGCAGCTGATTCCGCCGGAGCTGATGGGATCCCACATTGCTTCGCTGCGCTCGCATACCACCGGCCGCATGCACTCGCTCCACTTCCGGGCCGGAACGGCGGTGTGGGGGCATCTGGGCATCGAGTGGGACTTGACCGAGGCAACCCGGGAGGATGCCCTGGAACTGGCGGATTGGGTGCAGTTCTACAAGGAGCACCGTGCGCTGCTGCACGGCGGCCGCATGATCCGCCTTGATTCATTCGACCCCTCGCTGCAGATTCACGGCGTCGTGGATGCCTCGGAATCACGGGCCCTGTTCGCCGTCGTCCGCACCGCAGTTTCCGACATTGAACCGCTGGGCCGGTTCACGCTCCGCGGCCTGGACCCGAAACGCTCCTACCGGCTGCGGGACGTGACCCCCGGCCCAACCCCGCAGGGTTTCCGCCCGCCGCCCTGGTGGCCGGACGGCGACGGCGCCGTCCTGACCGGCCGGGCCCTCGAGGCAGTGGGTGTGCACGTGCCCGGGCTGCTTCCGGATGAGCTGCGGATCCTCCGGCTGGACGCGCTTTCTCCGGACCCGGTCCAGGGCTGAGATGCAAGCTGAGGCGCACGCTGAGGCGCATCCAGGGGCGCCGATGCGGCGGCCCTGGGTGTTCGGCGCTGGAGGAGCAGCTAGCTGGACGCCAACCGGCGGGCGGAGTTTTCGTCCAGGATCAAATCGGTCACCAGGCCCGCCCGCAGCGCGCCCAGCAGGCTGGCGGTTTTCGCCTCACCAGCCACCACGCAAATCCGCCGCGGCACCAGGCGCAGCACGTCCAGGTCCGGGCCGGTGCTGCGGTCATTGAGGCCAATGCCGTCCCAGGTGCCGTCAGCGCGGTAGAACATGGTGGCGACGTCGCCCACCACCTCCTCAGCCATCAGATCGTCCAGGTCCTCCTCGTCCAGGTAGGCGCCGTTGTACACGTGGCTGGGCACGCCGGCCTCCATGGAGCCCACTCCGAAGATGGCGGTGTTCATCCGCGCCTGCAGGTCCAGCACGCGCTTCACCGGCCGCTCGCGCCACATCGCCTCTTTGGTTTCCTTGTGGTCGAAAAAGGCCGGCACCGGAAACTGCACCACGCGCGCACCATAGGCGTGGCCGAACCGCTGCAGGATCTCGCTGGCGTAGGTGATGCCGGAGGTCCGGAAGTTGCCGGCCCCGTTCATCTGCACGATTGTGCTGTCGTGCGTGTTTTTCACCGAGAGATGCTGGCTGACTGCGGTCAGGGTGGAGCCCCAGGCAACACCCACGATCGCGTCGGAATCAATCAGCGGATTAATCAGGTGCGCCGCCTGAACGGCAACCCGCTGCAGGATCTGCGCGGGGGATACCCCCTCGGCAACCGGAACCACTTTCGCGTGAATGCCGAACCGCGAACTGATCTCCTTCTCCAGCGCCGGCGCCCGGTCCGCAGCACTCTGGATCTTGATCTCCACCAGCCCCGTGGCACGCGCATGGGACAACAGACGGGAGACCGTGGAGCGGGAGATCCGCAGCTCACGGGCGATCGCTTCCATGGTCAGGTTCTGCAGGTAATACATCTGCGCGGCACGGAGAGCATCCCTGGTCCGGGTTTCCGGCTCCGCCCGAACCTCTACCACGCCGGACTGCTTCGAGGGCCGCGAACTGACACCTTTGTTCACATTTGCTCCGCTGATACCGCTGTGTTGCTCATGTATCCATTATGCCAGCGTGCACGTTTGTGCATCGGCTCGATCCAAAGGGCTCACGGCTTCGAACATTGGAGGAATGGCAAAGCCGCCACAGAAGCGTTTGGAGAGAGTCGTGGACAATTCCGTGAACCCCGCACAGGGAAAAACCGCCGCCCGCCCGGTGGTTCAGCAGCTGAAGGACCGCCCCCGGGCCTCGGTGCTGATCGTTGGCGGCGGCATTAACGGCGTAGGTACCTTCCGGGACCTGTCGCTGCAGGGCGTGGACGTTGTCCTCGTCGAGCGTGGAGACTACTGCCAGGGCGCCTCGGGCGCCTCCTCCCACATGATCCACGGTGGCATCCGCTACCTGGAGAACGGCGAGTTCCGCCTGGTGCACGAGTCCGTCGTCGAGCGCAACGCGCTGCTCCGACTGGCTCCGCACTACGTGAAGCCGCTGCAGACCACCATCCCGATCACCAGCACCTTCTCGGGCATCACCGCGGCCCCGCTGCGCTTCCTGACGCACAAGCAGGGCAAGCACACCGAACGCGGCGCAGTGCTCATCAAGGCCGGCCTGCTGATGTACGACTTCTTCTCCCGCGGCGGCCGTGTGGCTCCGCGCCACAACTTCGTCGGCAAGAAGAAGTCCCTGCAGGAACTGCCCAAGCTGCGCTCCGACGTCAAGTACACCGCCACGTACTTTGACGCCTCGGTGCACAACCCCGAGCGCCTGACCCTGGATGTGCTGCGAGACGGCCTCGAGGCCAACAAGCAGTCCCGCGCCAGCAACTACGTTTCCGCTGTGGGAACCACCGACGCCGGCACCATGCTGCGCGACGAACTGACCGGCGAGGAATTCCTGTTCGAGGCCGACGTCGTCATCAACGCCACCGGCGCCTGGGTTGACGAGACCAACGACTCCTTCGGCAAGCGCACGTCCTTCATGGGCGGCACCAAGGGCTCGCACATCGTCCTGGACCACCCGGAGCTGCTCGAGGCCTGCGCCGGCCGCGAGCTGTTCTTCGAACACACCGACGGCCGCATCGTCCTCATCTACCCGATGGGTGACCGCGTGCTGGTGGGCACCACGGACATCGACGCCGACATCAACGAGGCATCGGTCTGCACCGATGAGGAGATCGAGTACTTCTTCGAACTCGTCGCCCACGTGTTCCCGACCATCGACGTGCGCCGCGACCACATCGTCTACACGTTCTCCGGCGTCCGCCCGCTGCCCAAGCACGATGACACGCAGCCGGGCTTCGTTTCCCGCGACTACCGGATCGAAAAGCGCAACGACCGCCGCGGCGGCAAGAACGTCACCACCCTGTCTCTCGTGGGCGGCAAGTGGACCACGTTCCGCGCCCTGTCCGAGAACCTCGCCTCCGAGGCCATGACCGCACTGGGCATGCCGCGGAAGACGACGACGTCGGAGCTTCAGATCGGCGGCGGCAAGGACTTCCCGAGCACCGAGGCAGAGGAACGCCTGTGGATCAACCGCACCGCCAACGAGGTTGCCGACCGCGACCGCGTCCGCGTGCTGCTGACCCGCTACGGCACCCGCGCCACCGACGTGTTGGCGTTCCTGGCCCAGGGTGGAGACCAGCTGCTGGCCTCCACCAACGAGATCAGCACCCGTGAACTGACCTACATGGTCGAGAACGAGCAGATCACCCGTCTGGCCGACGTCCTGATCCGCCGCACGTCGCTGGCTTTCCGCGGCTTGGTCACCGAAGCCATGCTTAACGAGATGGCGGAACTGCTGGCACCGCAGCTCGGCTGGGATGAGGCGGAAACCCGCCGCCAGGTCGAGTCCGCACGTGACCTGCTGGTCACCATGCACGGCATGAAGATCCCCGCTGCGGTCTAGGCAGCAGCGGTAATCTCAGAACAGCTAGGGAAGGGCCGGTCGGAGCGCAAGCTTCGGCCGGCCCTTTCTTGCATGCGGTGATGCCCCAATCACTCCTAGGCAAGCGCCCGGAACGGCGGCCACAAACCGTCCAGCTGCACGCCGGCGTCGTCCTCGGATATGCCCAGGGCCAGCGAAATTTCGGTCAGCAACGGCTTGCGCGCCTGCCGCAGCATGTCCCGTTCAGCCTGTGAGAGTCCGGCTCCGGCATTTCTGAGCATGAGATTGCGGACGACGGCGGCGATCACCAGCGGATCTCCGGTGGCGAGTTTTTCGGTGTTGTCCTTGAACCGCCTGGACCATTGGGCGTCCTCCTGCTCGGCGGGCGCTCTCAAAACCTGAAAAAGCGCCTCCAAGCCGGCTGGGTCCAGCACCGGCCGCAGGCCGACGCGTTCGATCTGGTCCACAGGGACCCAAACCATCAGGTGCGAGGACTGCACCTCAAGGACAACGCATTCCCTTTTCAGGCGCGGATGGATCTGGAACGAGTCGACGACGGCGGGGCCATGATGGGGATGGACCAGAATCTGGCCCTTGGAAAGTGGCATGCGCTACCTCCGACCACACGATATCCGCAGGACGGTTCGGACCGAACGGTCATCGTCTGCGGGTTTTGGTGAACTTCCATTTTACTCTGCCGGTGACTCAGGTCATCGGTGCGGGGCCTCCCGGCCCGGGGCGCGGCCGGAAATAGTGCCCGGGCCAGACGCAAATGACGGAACAAGGCTCCGGGTGCGCTTGAATGGACTGTTGAATTTTTCCGCCCCATTTCCCAGCAAGAAGGTCCAGCACGTGAGCATTGACAGCACCACCGAGAACCAGGTCACCGAGTATGTCCTTGACGGCGACGCCCTGGACCTCTTTTTCCGCGAGGCCCGCACGGCCAACACCTTCACCGACGAAATGGTGACCGACGAGCAGCTGCGGGCCATCTACGAGCTGACCAAGTTCGGCCCCACCGCCATGAACATCCAGCCCCTGCGGATCACCTGGGTCCGTTCCGCCGAAGCGCGTGAACGCCTCGTCCGGCACATGGCCGAAGGCAACCGGGCCAAGACAGCTGCCGCTCCCATGGTCGCAGTGCTCAGCTATGACACCGAGTGGCATGAGCAGTTCCCCGTGTTCTTCCCGCACGCGGCCGAGCGCAAAGCCATGTTCGACGGCCAGGATGAGCTCCGCGCCGTCATGGGCAGCAACAACGGTCACATGCAGGCTGCGTACTTCATCATGGCCGTCCGCGCGGTGGGCCTGGCCGCCGGTCCCATGGGGGGCTTCGACGCAGCAGGTATTGATGCGGAGTTCCACGCCGGCCACAACAGGCGCGCCTTCATGGTGGTCAACATCGGCAAGCCCGGCGAGAACGCCTGGCACCCGCGCCTGCCGCGCCTGGATTACGACTTCGTGACCGCTACCGTCTAGCTTTCTCCACAACAGTTATACGACGACGACGGCGACGACGGCGGCCACCCATCGCCGTCGTCGTTTGTCATCTGTTCGGCTGTAAGCCCCAGATGTCCATCAGGTACTGGCGGCATGTGGGACTGGACACTAAATAGTTGATCTTAGGCAACTAGTTATATAGTTGATGTAAGTCAACTATCAGCAGGAGTCAGATGTCCCCGGAACCACGTCCCGATACGATCAAGCCGAAGAAGGAGCCCAAGGCCAAAGCGCCCAAGCGCACAGTCTCACCCGACGGCACCATGACCCATAAGCAGGTGCTGGAATCGCTCTCCGGCCTCCTGCTCGGCATGTTTGTTTCGATCCTGGCAGGCACCGTGGTCTCCACCTCGCTGCCGCTGATCATCTCGGACCTCGACGGCAATCAGTCCGCGTACACCTGGGTGGTCACCGGCACCCTGCTGGCCACCACGGTGTCCACCCCGCTGTGGGGAAAGTTTGCCGACCTCTTCAACCGAAAGCTGCTCATTCAGCTGGCGCTGGGCATCTTTGTGCTCGGCTCGGCACTGGCCGGCTTCTCGCAGGACACCAGCACGCTTATTGTGTTCCGCGTGTTCCAGGGTCTGGGTGCCGGCGGACTCGCCGCGCTGAGCCAGATCATCATGGCCGACATCATCAGCCCGCGCGACCGCGGCAAGTATGCCGGACTGTTCGGCGCCGTCATGGCTGTCGGCACCGTCGGCGGACCGCTGCTGGGCGGCGTCGTCACCGATGCCTTCGGCTGGCGTTGGAACTTCTTCATTGCGCTTCCGGTTGCCATTGCCGCGATCATCCTGCTGCAGCTCACCCTGCACCTGCCCAAGCACCCCAAGCGCAAGGTCCACATCGACTACCTCGGCGCCGTGCTGATCGCCGGCGGCGTGTCGCTGCTGATGATCTGGGTAACGCTGGCCGGCAATCAGTTCGAGTGGGCCTCGCTGGCCTCATTCCTGATGGTCGCCGGATCCGCCGTGCTGCTGATTGCCGCCGTGCTGGTGGAATTCAAGTCACCGGAACCCATCATTCCCCTCTCGATGTTTAAGAACCGGACCTTCACCCTTGCCGTGGTTGCGAGCATCGCCGTCGGCGTCTCCATGTTCGGCACGTCGGTGTTCCTGGCCCAGTACATGCAGCTGGCGCGGGGCGCCACACCCACCGAATCCGGCCTGCTCACCATCCCCATGATGGCCGGCCTGCTGATCTCCTCGACCTACTTCGGCCGCGTCATCAGCCGCACCGGAAAGTGGAAGGCCGTCATGATTTCCGGCGCTGTCCTCACCGTGGTTGGCTCCGTCCTGCTGGGCACCCTGGCCTATGACACGAACCTGGTCCTCGTGGGCATCTACATGGCCGTCCTCGGCGCCGGGCTGGGCATGCTCATGCAGAACCTGGTCCTGGTGGTCCAGAACTCCATTGAGGTGAAGAACCTCGGGGTGGCCACCAGTGCCGTCACGTTCTTCCGCAGCCTCGGCGGCACCGTCGGTGTTTCCGTGCTTGGCTCGGTCCTGGGCACCATCGTGGCGCAGGAAATCAAGAGCGGCATCTCGGCCCTGGCCCCGGCCGATCAGGCCGCTGCCGCCGTCGCCCTCGGCAGCGGATCCATTCCCAAGGTTTCCGAACTGCCGGATGCCATCGCCGTCCTGGTCGAAAGCGCCTACGGCGTGGGGGTTGGCTCGGTCTTCCTCTACAGCGTTCCGCTGGCCCTGATCACGCTGATTGCGGTGATCTTCCTGCCCAACGCCTCGCTCGGACGGCAGAATGCCGTGCAGCTGAAGAACGCAGCCGCCGCCGCTGCGGCACCTGCCGCAACGGCCGGTACGACTGCTGCGGCTGCCGGCGCCACGGCTGTTCCGGCCGCGGAAACACCAACGCCCGCTGCCGACGGCGGCGAACCGGATGAGACCGGCACCCGCCGCGAAGAGGAACGCGCCGCCGCGGACCTGACCCTCGTTGACGTCGCCACTGGCGCCGTGGGGCTCGTGGATCCGATGGCGCCGGCGTCAACCCCCGGACCGGAGCAGGGCAGGCCTTGATCTCCCCGGCCAAGGATGCGGTGAACGGCCGGGCCGGAGATAACGGCCGGTCCGCAGCCATCAACGAGGTGGAGGATTCCCTCCGGCGGCTGGCCGACAGCGTCCGGGCGAGCATGCGGGACGCCGCCAAGGGAGTTGATCCAACCCTTTCGCTGTTCGGGCTCAAGATCCTGCAGCTGCTCAAGCGGGTGGGGCCCACTCAGTCCGGTGTTGTGGCCGAACAGCTGATGGTCGATAAAAGCGTCATCAGCCGGCTATCGCGCCAGCTGGAGGAGATGGACCTCATTGAGGTCCAGCCCGATCCGAAGGACGGCCGCGCCCGGCTGCTGGCACTGACTCCCATGGCCGCCGAGCGGGTCAAGGCCGTGCAGACGGGCATCATGCTGGACCATGACGTGCTGGACTCCTGGTCCGAAGCGGACCTCCGCCAGTTTGCCGGCTACCTCTCCCGTCTGAGCATGCGCGGTGGGCCTGCTGCGAATCACTGCGCAGAGGCCAACGGCTAACTGCGGCCTGACACCAACCGCCAATCCATGAAAAAGCCGGGCCCCTTCGGGCCCGGCTTTTTCTCATCCTGCGATCATCCCCGGCAGACGGTCCGTGCCGGTTGCTCCGGCCGGGGACTGCGCTGGCTGGTCTACTCCGGGCGGTCCCCGGGGCCGGACTGACTGCCCGGGTCCGTTGAAGTTCCGGGGCCGGCTGAGGGGTTGGCCTGCTTTTGCTTCTTGCGGCCACGGCCGGCAAGCATGGAATACGCAGTGCTGAGCACAAAAATCTCACTGACAAAGCCCATGGGGCTCGCCGGCAGGGGCGCGAACTGGTGATAGAGCACCAGGGCGGAGGCCGCAAGGATCACCGGGTGCGCCCGCAGGATCCATTCCTGCGGGACTTCCTTCGGCCAGGGGAAGAAGCCATCTTCAGTGGCGGTGTCGGCACGGTTCGTCTTCATGCCCTCCATCCTCTCAGAAATGCGGGAAAGGCCAGCCTTCCACGCCGCAGCGCGTATATCACCCGTGGGCAGTGCCGATCCGTGAGATGGTGGCCGCATGGGGAAAGAACCGGAATTGGCCCGCCGCCTGGGTACGCCCGACGCCGTGATTATCGGCCTCGGTTCCATGATTGGAGCCGGAGTTTTCGCCGCCTTTACCCCCGCGGCTGCGGCTGCCGGATCCGGACTGCTGCTGGGACTGGTGATTGCCGCCGGCGTGGCCTTCTGCAATGCCACCTCGTCCGCGCAGCTGGCGGCCGCTTACCCCCGCTCCGGAGGCACCTACCTGTACGGGCGCGAGCGGCTGGGCCCCTGGCCCGGCTACCTGGCGGGATGGGGGTTTGTTGTCGGGAAGACCGCCAGCGCCGCCGCGATGGCCATGACCTTCGCGGCCTACACCGCACCGGCCGGGTGGGAGCGGCCGGTGGCCGTCGCCGCCGTCGTCGTGCTGGCCGCCGTGAATTATCACGGCATCACCCGAACAGCCGGGCTGGCCCGCATCCTGGTTGCCCTCGTCCTTGCCGCGCTGGCCGTGGCCCTGGCTGCAGCCTGGATCGGGTCAGGACCTCGAGCCGCGGCGGACTTCGGCCTTGATGGGGGACTGCTGGGCCATGGCTGGTACGGGATCCTGCAGTCCGCCGGGCTGTTGTTTTTCGCCTTTGCCGGATACGCCCGCATAGCCACCATGAGTGAAGAAGTGCGCCGTCCCCGCCGGACAATTCCCCGCGCCATCGGAATGTCGCTGGCCATCGCCGTCGCCGTCTATGCGGCGGTGGGGGTGACAGTCCTGGCGGTCCTGGGGTCGGAAGGGGTGGCGGCGACAACTTCCCCGTTGGCCGCCGCAGTGGAAGCCGGGTCCGAATCCTGGGCGGCGCCGGTGGTCCGCGTGGGCGCGGCTCTTGCTGCATTGGGGGCCCTGCTCGCACTGATCGCGGGGCTGGGCCGAACAACGCTGGCCATGGCCCGCGAACGGGACCTGCCGCAGTGGCTCGCGGCGGTGCATCCGCGGTACCAGGTGCCGCACCGGGCCGAAGCCGTGCTGGCCCTGCTGATCTGCGCCGTGATCGCCGTGGCGGATTTGCGCGGGGCCATCGCCTTTTCTTCCTTCGGCGTCCTGGTGTACTACTTGGTGGCCAATATCGCGGCCTTCACCCAACCCGGCGAGGACCGGCGCTATCCCAAAGCGCTCCAGGTGCTGGGGGCGCTGGCCTGCATCGTCCTGGTCGCAACCCTGCCACCCCCGGCGGTGGCGCTGGGCATTCTCGTGTTCGCCGTCGGAATTATCGGGCGGATGCTCCGGCTGCGGTTCGCCGGCAGCAGCTAACTCCCGTCAGGAAACCACCCCGGCCTCCGTGCGGGCAGCGAGCCGCGCAAACGGTCCGTCGCCGTGGCGCAGATCCTGCGCGGTGCCGAGCTCCACAACCCGTCCCGTGTCCAGGACGGCCACCTGCCCGGCGTTCTCCACGGTGGAGAGCCGGTGCGCAATGGTCAGCGTGGTCCGGCCGGCCGAAAGCCGCTCCAGTGCCTGCTGCACCTGCGCCTCGGTGGTGTTGTCCAGAGCGCTGGTTGCCTCGTCCAGGACCAGCACGGGCGGGTTGCGCAGGATGGTCCGGGCGATGGCCAGCCGCTGCTGCTCCCCGCCGGAAAAGCGGTGCCCGCGGGCGCCCACGAGGGTATCGAGCCCCTCCGGCAGGCTGCCGATCGAGTCCGCGATCTGCGCGGCGGCCAGTGCCTGCCACAACTGTTCATCGGTGGCGTCCGGGGCGGCCAGCAGCAGGTTCTCCCGCACCGAGGCGTGGATGAGGTAGGTCTCCTGGGAAACGACGCCGACAATCCGGGCCAGATCCTCGGGCGCAATGTCCCGCACATCCACGCCGTCAATGGTGACGCGGCCGTCACTGACATCGTTCAGGCGCGGCAGCAGGGATGCCAGGGTGCTTTTGCCGGAGCCGGTGGGGCCGACGACGGCGGTGGTTGTCCCAGCCGGAAGGTTCAGGTCGATCCCGCGCAGGACGTCAGTTCCGCCGTCGTACGCAAACCGCACACCCTCGAACCGCACCTCACCGCGCACGGTGGACGGATCCAACCGGACGGGATGGTCCGGCGCCTTGATGGCCGGCACCAGATCCAGGTACTCGAAGATGCGGCTGAAGAATGCCAGAGCCGTGACCCACTGAACGCCGATGTTCAGCAGTCCCATGACCGGACGGAAAATCGTCGCCTGCAGCCCGGTAAACGCCACCAGGGTGCCGATGGTCATCCCGCCGCTCGTCGCCGGGAAACCGGCCGCGAGGTAGATGACGGCAGGGATGGCGGCAAACACGATCTGCATGGTGGCCATCCGCCAGCTCCCGGCAAGCTGGCTGCGCAGCTCCAGCCCGACAAGCTTTTCCGAACGGGTGTGGAAGCGCTCGGCGTCGCGCGGCGCGGTGCCCAGTGTCTTGGCCAGCCGGACTCCGGAAACCGACAGCCCTTCCTCCACCTGGGTGTGCAGGGCGGCGAGCTCGCGCTGGCGTTCGTCGGTGACGGTGCGCCGGATCTGGGCGACGCGGCGCGATAGCCAGATCGCCGGGGGCAGGACCACCAGGGAAATCAGGCTCAGGCCGGGGGACAGGGCGGCCATGGCTGCGGCGGTGGCGATGGTGGTGGTGAGGTTGGAGGCAACGCCGGTGGCGGTGGAGGTGACGACAGACTGCATGCCGGAAATGTCGTGCGTGAGGCGGGACTGCACCTCGCCGCCGCGAGTGCGGGTGAAGAAGCCCAGTGACTGCGCCTGCAGATGCGTAAACAGCTTCACGCGGAGGGCATGCATAACGCGCTGGCCCATGCCGGTGGCCAGCCAGGTCTGCACCACGCCGATCACCGACGTCAGTGCGGCCACCGCCACCATTGAGGCCGCCAGGATCACCAGCAGTCGGATGTTCCCGGACGGCAGGGCATCGTCGATGACGGCGCGGACCAGGAACGGCTGTGCCAGGTTGATCACCGAGGAAAGCGTAATGAGCGTGACGACGACGGCGATGGTTCCCTTGTGCGGGGCGAACAGGGCCATGATGCGCTTCAGGCTCACGGGGTGCCGCTTCAACTGTTTCTTGTCTGCGGGGTTCAACCGCGCGGGGCCGCGGCCGCCGCCGGATCCCCTGCCGCTTCCGGGGCCTGTTGGGGCCGTTTCGGGTATAGCCATGGTTCCTCCTGATGCCGCGGGTATCTGCGTCGCGGCTAATAGAGAGGTTACCTCACTATGTGGTTACCGCTAAATGGGTAGACTGGTTTCCATGATGAACTCTTCCGCCGACCCGGCGGCCTTGGGCGACCTGATGCATGCGGCCTTCCGTGGACTGCGGAAGCGCTGGATGCAGCAGCTGGCTCCATATGACCTAACCCCACACCAGTTCCGGGCCCTCAGTGCGGTAGCCAGGGCGGCTTCCGGCGCCGACAGTCAAGGAACGCAGGGCGGTGAGCCCGGGCTGCGGCTGAAGGAGCTGGCGGAGCGGCTGCACATAGCTCCCCGCTCCGCCACTGAAGTTATCGACCACCTCGCGGCTAAGGGGCTGGTGGAACGCCGCGCCCACCCCACGGACCGGCGGGCGGCGCTGCTGGTGCTGACGGAAGCGGGGGAGCGGCTGCGGGAGACGGTGCTGGCGGACCGGAAGCGTGAGGCGGATGAGTTCTTTTCTGTTTTGGAGCCGGGCGACCGGGCAGAGCTGGCCCGGATTTTGGGCCGGCTGGCCGGGAATGGACATAAGCAGGGGATATAACCGCCGGGACGGGCCTCTGGGATTGGGCCTCCGCCGTGGACCGGCCACAATGAATCAGGCCTAGTTTCCGCTCCGAAGGGGTCCCGATGAGCAAGACAGGGCATGGTTCATCCACCTTCCGTCCGCGCCATCCGGGACCCGAGCCGCGGTTCCGGTTCAACCGCGAGTCGCTGCGGGCCTCGCTCTGGTTCTGGCCCACCTGTGCATCCCTGGCGGCGCTGCTGCTGTCGCTGCTGCTGCTCCAGGTTCGTCCCGGCAGCGATGTGGAATGGGCCCGGTGGATTTGGCCTTCGGGTACCGCGGCGGCCAGCGGCCTCCTGCAGGCGGTAGCCACCAGCGTCATGACCGCTGTCACCGTCACGTTCTCGCTGACAGTGGTGGCCCTGCAATTGGCCTCGCAGCAGTTTTCGCCCCGGCTGCTGCGCGAGTTTGCCCGCGACGTGCGCACCCAGATGGTGCTTGCGGTCCTGATGGGCACTTTCATGGTCAGCATTACGGGCCTGCACGGGATGGATCCGGACCGCCCGGTGCCGGTGCTGGTGGTGGGCCTGGTCTACGTGTTGGGCATTACCAGTGGGGTGGTGCTGCTGCTGTTCATGGGGCACATCACCCGATCGCTGCGGGTTGACACCATGATGCTCAATGCCCGTCAGGCCTGCCTCGCCGTCCTCCGCGACACATACCCCAGGTCCGAGACCGGGGAAGTGCAGGATTTTCCGGAACCCGACGGCGGAACTGCGGTGCCGGCGCGCCGCAGCGGGATCATCCAGGCCGTGCATGCCAAACCGCTGGTGGACATGCTGGCCCGGCACCGGCTGACCATGCACATCGAAGTGCAGCCGGGGGACCTGATGACGGTCGGAACGCCTGCGGCCCGGGTGTGGAGCGACGACGGCGGGACCCTGCCCATGGCGGCGGTGCGTGAGGCCCTGGCCGCGGCCATGGAGATTGGCTATGAACGAACGGAGGAGCAGGACGCCGCGCTGGGGCTGCGCCAGCTCACGGACATTGCCGTCAAGGCGATTTCACCCAGCATTAATGACCCCATCACTGCGGCCCACTCCATGGGGTACTGCGCTGACCTGCTGGTGGATATCCAGCGCCGCCAGCTGGGGCCGGAAGCGCATTATGACGCCACGGGAGTGCTGCGCCTGGTCACTGCGGGGCGCGACTACCGCTACTTCTTGGACCTGGTCTGCGGACCGGTGCGCCGCTTCGCAGAGTCGGAGCCGCTGGTGCTCACCGCCGTCCTGCGGCTGCTGCGGGACTGCGCGGCCAACGCGGTCAACGACGGCCAGCGCGGGGAGATCCGCCGCCAGTCCTCCCTGGTGCTGGAGAGCACCCGCGACCATTTGGTGACCGCCGACCACCTGGAGATCCGGGATATGGCCCGCCGGGTGGAGGAAGCCCTGGCCGGTGATCTCCGTGCGGCTTTCACCGACCGGTCCGGGGAAACGCGGTCCGTGTGATCGCCGGCAAAACGAGGTAGCCCACCGGTTAGCCGCGGTCGGACGCTTCATCAAAGGCCACGCGGGCTCGTTCAATTTCTCCCAGATAGTGCGATGCCCAGGTCAGCAGGGCGTCCACCGGCACGCGTGCCGACTTGCCCAGTGGGGTCATCCGGTATTCGACGGCGACCGGCCGTGTGGCCAGGACATTGCGCTCGATAATGCCGTTGCGTTCAAGCCTCCGCAATGTGGTGGTCAGCGATTTTTGCGTCACTTCGGGAATGGCACGCCGCAGTTCATTGAAGCGGCACGGGGCCTGGCACAGCTCATTAAGAATGCTCAGGGACCACTTGTCCAGGACCTGGCTCAGGAGTTCGCGGTGCGGCGCGTCCATGCTCAGGCCCGGTTCCAGAGGAAGGTAAGTATCCGTCATGACACCTGGTTTCGTTGAAGTTCCCAAAAGATACCTAGTATAAACAGACTCCTGATGGAATTGCCGAAACCACGGGAATTCCCAAACCGGAGGATCCAAATGCCCGTACAACTCTTTACCCCCGAAGGCATGCTGCCCAACGCTCCCTACCACCACGTGGCCATGGCCACCGGATCGCGGTTTGTGTACGTGGCGGGGCAGGTGGCACACATGGAAGACGGTTCTCCCATTCCGTCGGACCTCGCCGGGCAGGTGTCGCAGGCGTTCCGCAATGTGGCCCGCGGCCTGGCCGGAGCCGGCGCAGGATTTTCCGATGTTGTCCGGCTGACGTTCTACGTCACCGATTGGCAGACCGACAAAATCGGTGAATTCATGGCCGGAGCCCAGGCCGTGGCCGAGGAGATTGGCCTGCCCTCGCCGCTGCCGCCGTCGTCGCTGATTGAAGTGGTTCAGCTGTATGAGCCCGGCGTCCTCGTGGAAATCGAAGCCACCGCCGTCCTGGACTAGTCCGCGGACGTCCGGAGCCCTCGGCTGCGCCTCCCCGGAGTGGAGGCGCAGCCATGCCAAGCTGTGGCCATGGACCCGAAGACCGCCATTCCACCCTGGCCCGCCGTTGATCCGCGCCACGGAGGAGTGCGGCTGCGCCGGTTCCGTGACGACGACGTAACCATGGCCATGGACCTGTCGCTGGACGAGTACGTCCCGACCATCGGCACTCTTCCGGCCGGGGCCACCGCGGACCAGGCCCTAGCCTGGGTGGAACGGCAGCGTCAGCATCATGTCCGGGGAACCGGGTTTGCCTTTTGCATCGCCGATGACGCAACCGACCGTCCCCTTGGCCATATCGGCCTGTGGATCCGGGAGCTGGAGACCGGACGGGCATCGGCAGGCTATGCAGTCACGCCCGGCGCCCGGGGCCGCCGGGTTGCCGCCAACGCGCTGCTCGCCATGCTGGACTTCGGTTGGACCCTTCCGCAGCTGCACCGGGTGGAGCTGCTGATCGAGCCGTGGAACGCGGCCTCGTTCCGGACCGCGGAGTACGCCGGCTTTTCCCGGGAGGGACTGCTCCGCAGCCACCAGGAAATCTCCGGCGAGCGCCGGGACATGCTGCTGTATGCGGCAGTACGGAGCCAGCAGCCGTAAGGCTAGGCGCCGGTTGCGCTCCCGTCATCCGCTGCACCGGCTGCCGGTTCATACCCGATGAGCCAGTGCAGCCCGTACCGGTCCTTGACCTGGCCGTCTGTGGCACCCCACGGCTTGGGCGCCAGCGGGTCGATGATCCGGCCGCCGTCGGTTAGCCAGTCATGGCGCACACCCTACCGTGCCAAGCAGCGCGCGTCTCCGGCACCGTTGACTCCCCATGCGGAGCTGCCGGACAGTGGAGCCATGCCGGAAACCGCCGCACCGTTATGGGACAGCTTGGCCGAAACCGTGCGCTCGGGCTGGTGCCCCGGTCTGGTGGCCGGCGTTCGGATTAACGGCAAGACCGAAATCTTCGCGACCGGATCGCTGGACTACTCCGGGACGGAGCCCATGGCCGAGGACACCCCGTTTCGGATTTCGTCGCTGAGCAAGATGATCGGCGGTGCGCTGGCGATGAGCCTGGTGGCCGATGGCACGCTGGGACTGGACGACGACGTCGCCCGCTGGCTCCCGGCGCTGGCCAGCCCGCGGGTCCTGGTGACTCCTGACGCGCCGCTGTCCATGACCGTGCCGGCGCGCGGGCCCATTACCTTGCGGCACCTGCTGACCTTCACGGCCGGGCTGGGCATCGACTTTTCGGCATCGCCCTATGCCGCAGCCACCCGGGACCTCTTGTGGGGACCAAATCCGCCGGCGATGACGCCGGAGGAATACATGGCCCGCGTCGGCGGCCTGCCGCTGGCACATCAGCCGGGGGACCGGTGGATGTATCACGCGTGCGCCGACGTGCTCTCGGTGCTGTTGCCGGTGGCAGCCATTACTCCGCTCCGTCAGCTCATTCAGGAGCGGATCAGCGGGCCGTTCCGCCTGGCCGGCACCGGCTTCCCCACCGGCGCCGAGCGCTTTCCCACCATGTATGAGGCCGACGGCGGGGGCGGACTGCGCGAAGCGGTGGACTACCGCGATGCGATGGCCCAGCCGCCGCAGTTCGAATCCCTGGCCGGAGGGATGGTGTCCACCGTCCCGGATTTCCTGACCTTCCTCTCCGCGCTGGCGAGAGACACAGTGCTCCCTCCGGCACTGCGACAGCAGATGACGGATGACCAGCTCACGTCGCGGCAGCGTGTGGGCATGGTGGAGATGGCCGGCCCGGATGAGTCCTGGGGATTTATGACTGCCGTCCAGATCGGTCCCGGCGCATCCTGGTCGGCACCGGGGATGTGGGGCTGGTCCGGCGGGTCCGGCGTCAGCGCCGCCGTATACCCGGACGGGGACATCGGCGTCGTTTTCACCCAGCGGTTCCTTGGCAGCGCGCAGGATAGTTTTGACTACTTTTGGGAGCCGTTCGGGGCACTCCGGAAGAGCATGCGCTGACCTCACCTTATCGGCGCACCTGGTAGCGCAGGTGGAGTACCCGGTTGCCCTGAACCACCGCGTCCGGTTCCTCCAACAGGTGCTGCGCGTGGACCGGCCCGAAGAAGCGCTTGCCGGAGCCAAGCACGACGGGCACGACGTCCATGCGCACCTCATCGACCAGCCCGGCGGCAAACATCTGGCCGCCGACGTCGCCGGCAGCCACCTCGACGATGCGCTCACCAGCAAGCTCCCGGGCCTTTGCCACGGCGGCCTCGACGCCGTCAATGAAGTGGAAGGGCGTCCCGGGGTGCCAGCCCTCGGGCTCCGGCCTGTGCGTCACAATCACCACATGGTCGATCCCGCTTGGAGGCACCCCGCCCCAGCCGTCCGTCAAATCGAAGACCCGGCGGCCGGCGATGGTCACCCCTATCTGGTCCCAGTACGGCCGGGTGTAGTTGTAGGACGCCTGGGACACCTTCACCTCGCCGCTTTCATCCAATGGCACGCCGTTGAGCAGCCAGTCGAACAGCGGTCCCGGCTGGTCGTTCTCGTCCGCGATGAATCCGTCCACGGACACCGAACCGTACATAACTACTTTGCCCATGGCTGGCGCTCCTCTGCTGGAATGACATCAGATGGGAGATAGTCGATCAGAATTCGTGGATTGTGGCGAGCGCATCCGACAACAGGACGGTGTGCGGGAGACCGCGCAGTGCCTCGGCATCTGTGGAGATTCCCCGCAGCCGGGCGGCGTGCGCGTACTGCTCCCACGGAAATGAGCCGGGTTCGGGTGCGTCCGCCTGCACCAGCGTAAGAATTTCCGAGATCACGTCTGCAGCTGAGCGTTTCCAGGAAACCGCAGCCGTACGCCCGAGCTTGACCGTGGAGACTCCCCGGTCCATGTCGAGGCGAATCATCGAGTCGTCGGATAAGCGGAGATACTGGGTGATCTTCGTGCTCAGCGAGGGTTTGGAGTTCCCTGGAACCGGATGATCGAGCTCGCAGATGATGACCAGGCCGGTGACTGACAGACTGGAAATGTCGAACGGCAGACGCTGTGCGGACTCCCGATAAGCCGATCCTCCTCGGATCGGTCCGTAGTGAGACAGCTCATCGTTGTTTGTCATGGTGTAGGCCAGCTTATGCCGGAGCTGCTCGGTCCTGGAGAGCGGTCGCCCGCCTCGGGAGCTTTGTGCAAGTCACGCACGAGGTACAGCCAAGGGAAGGCGCGGCATCCCACCTGCCAGCCGTCGGACTCATAGTGGTGGGTGGGCCTGGCCCACAACACCCGGCGGTGTTCCCACTGGGTATCGGTCCGCAGCATCCGGTGCCTCAGCACGTCCACGCCGATGGTCCGCCAGCCCAGCTTTCCGGCAAGCTCCAGTTCGGCCATTTCGTCGAAGGCAGTGACCGGGCCCAGCCAGCGTTCCCGGGCATCCGTTGCCGTGTCCTCCTGGCGGCTCCCGAAGCGTTGCTGCACTGCCTGCCGGGTCATGCCCAGCTCTCGGCCCAGGGCGGCCCAGCTGACACCCGCGCTGCGTGCCGCCGCAACCGCGCGGTGCTGCAGTTGCTGACTGGCTTGTTCTGCGGCGCCGGCCCTGCGGACCAGCGCGAGATGATCCGCCTCTGTTAGGTTGCCTGCGTCCTCGTAGCTGCCCAGGATTAGTGCGCCGATCTGTTCCTGCAGGTCGGTGCCGGACTGATCCATCATGAGTGGCCCTCTTGGTCACGGCTGGGCAGCCAATCTTTCCGCTCCCGGCTGGGCAGCCACTCGGTGCCATCCGTTCGGCCCCCGCGCTCCCACCAGATGTACCGGCCAAAAATGTACGCGGCGAGGACCATGAGCATCACACCGGCGCCGGCGCACATGCCTCCCAAGAACCCCTCGAGATCGAGGACGACAAAGAGGCCGCCCAAGATAATGCCCAAAATCAGCAGGGTGAGCGCCAACCAAAAGAAAAGCCGTCGTGTATTCATATGTCAATTAGAACTTGACATACCGACTATGTCAAGAGTTCGTTGACACCCTTGGTGCTGCGGAACATGATCAGCTCCAAGTGCTGGTCCCCGGGGGCAGAGGGAGGGATCGAAACTAAATGCGCACAAGAAAGTTGGAACTGCGGGCGACAGTACGAGCAGATACCCTATTTCGCCACGCGGCTGCTGCGTAATCTCGATAGGACCAGCAGTAATCCCACGGGCTGCGTTACGAACACCATGCCAACCGGATGGTGTCGTCCCCGCTATCAGCGCTGATTCCATTCACCGCATGGCGTGGATTCCGCCCTGCCTCGTGTGCCGGGCAAACTCCTCAGAAGTGCTGACTCGCAGGCAGGAGCGCCACCGTCATGAAACATACCCGTCGAATCCGGGGAATAGTCCCCAGTTTCCTCGTCATACTGCTGCTCGCTTTGCTCGGGATAGCAGGGCCCACGCAAGCTCTGGGCGTGCCGACACAGAACGACGGTTCCTCGGGAGATAAGAAGATCAGCCTCTGTCACCACCCCCAGGGGCAGCCGGAGGGAGTCTACAATTTCCTGAATGTCAGCACGTCCACGGTGTTTGGCGGCAACGGCCACGACAGCCACGCCGGGGATATCATCCCGCCGTTTGAGGGCTACAACGGAAGTGCCGCATGGCAGTTGGACCCGGTCCGGAGCGCTGAGATCCTCGCCAACGGATGTTCGGAAACCCCCTGTCCGCCGACACCGACACCCACACCTACACCGACACCCACACCTACACCGACACCTACCCCTACCCCTACGCCAACGACGCCGGAACCGACGCCTACGACGCCGGAACCGACACCGACGACGCCGGAACCGACGCCGACAACGGACACACCGACGCCTACTGATTCGCCGACACCGACCGGTACCGACACACCCACCGGTTCGCCGACGCCCACCGGGACGGACGCCCCCACGGCATCTCCGACGCCGACGGGTTCCGGTACGGCCGGGCCCACCCCTGAAGGCACAGCCACCGAGGGCGGCTCCGGGGCGGGCGCGTCCGGTCCCTCAGTCTGCGTTTGCCCCTCGGCTCTGCCGGCGGCATCCGCTCCAGCGTCCGGACAGGAGGGTCAGCCCGGTGTGCCGGCGGCACCCGGCCAGCCCGGCACCACGGTGGCACCCGGCCAGCCCGGCCAGCCCGGCTCTACTGAAGCACCCGGCCAGTCGGGCGGAACTGTGGCGCCGGACGGTACGGTGACTAATCCCGAAACCGGAGCGCCGGGACGTCCCTGTCCCACTGAACTGGCGGAAACGGGCACCTCGTCCAGTGGTTTCCCCACCGGACTCGTCGTCCTGGGGGTTGGTGCGTTGCTGGCCGGTGCTGTGGCCCTTACAACAACCCTGTTTCCCCGCGGCCGTCATGGCTAACCGACTGCTCGGGCTTCGGTACTGAGGAAGCAGCCGAGGCCGCGTGAGGAAACTATGCGCCGGCCTCGGCCCCCAGGTCCCGCCGCAGCTCCGCAGACAGCTCAGCCAGTGCCTGCGGAGCGCTGCGGCATAACCGGGGGAAAGCGAGGTACCCATGCGGCATCCCCACGTAGGTGGTGACACGGACCGGCACGCCGGCCGCGCGCAGCGCGTCGGCGTACCGCAGCCCGTCGTCGCGCAGGGGATCATGCTCGGCCACTTGGATCAGCGCCGGCGGCAGCCCGGTGTGGTCCGGGGCCAGCAGGGGAGAGGCATACGGTTCCCTGTAGTCCTTCTCCTGCGGAAGGTAGAGGCTTCGGTAGCGAAGCATGTCCCGCTTGGTCAGCAAAGGCGCGTTGGTGTTCTCCTCGATGGAGGGGCTGCTCATCGTGAAGTCGGTGGCCGGATAGATCAGCCCCTGGAAGGTGATCGCGGGACCGGACCGGTCCCGGGACATTAGCGTCAACACCGCGGCCAAATTCCCACCGGCGCTGTCGCCCACCACGGCGAGCCGGCCGGCGTCGGCGTCCCACTGATGAGCACGGGATGCGACATCGAGCAGCGCCGCATAGCAGTCTTCGGCGGCGGCCGGCCAGCGGTGCGTCGGCGCCAGCCGGTAGGCCAGGGAAACGACGACGGCGCCCGCGTCCCGGGCGATGGTGCTGGCGATGCCGTCATAAATATCCAGCGTCCCCAGGCTCCATCCGCCGCCGTGGATCAGCACCACCAGGGGGAGGGTGCCCGCGGTGTCCAGGGGTCGGTAGATCCGGATCGGAATCCGGCCTTCAGCACCGGATGCAGTCTCGTTCTGCACATCCACCCCCGGCGCGAGGCCGCCCAGCAGCCAGTCGACCGCGGGATTGTGACTAATGGTGCGCCGCTGGTCGGCGAGGACCTGTGCATCGCTTTTGTGCGAGACCGAGAACGGGCCCATCACTTTCCCGAGCAGCCGCACACGCAAATCCATTCGAGCCAATTCATATGCCTTCCTTGTTCCGCTGCTGATGCCTGGTACGGCTGATGCCCGGTCCTAGTCTGCTTGCCCGGCTGCACCCGGCAGCTGGTCCCTGCTGCTGAGCGCGTCCCACGCGAAACTTGCCAGCCAGTGCGAGGACATGAATTCGGCCGTAACCACTGCTTCCAATCCGGTGTTGAGCAGTGGGTCCAGCGCCGTCCGGAGCACCGCGGCGCTCGCAGTGCCTGCGGCCCCGGAGGCGTCGAGTGCCGTGATAATCCTCGCCGCTTGGCCGGCGCGGGAGAGGCTCAGCCCGTGCAGGTGGACCATGTACCCGTCCGTCTCGTCAGTAACGGACACCGGCTGAAGGATCCGCGACGCCGGCGCCAAACCGGGCAGGAAGGACGGAAACCACGCGGCAAATTCCACTGGATCCAGGATGCCGGCCATGAGGTCCGCCTCGCTGAGACCGGACGAGAGGAAATCCTGACCGCTCAGTTCCCAGTCCGCGGCCCAGTTAGTGTCACCACCAAACCAGCGCCGGGCGGCCGCGGCACACGCCGCCGCCGCTTCGGTCCGGCCGAGCGACTGAAACGCGCTGTACAGCATGCCCACGCCAAAGGCGGTGTTGGTGTGGACGCCGTGCCGCACCGGATACTCCACCCGCACCGTCCACCCCGCCACCAGCTGCGCCACGGTATCCACCAATGGATCCAGGGCTGCTCCCCAGCTGCGGATCTGCGGATCGGCTGAGGAGGCGGCGGCTGCGGCAAGCCGGACCAGCCATGCCCATCCGTAGGGCCGCTCCCACCCGGGATGGGCCAGCAAATACGCTTCCTCCACGGCGAGGTTCTCCGGGGTCAGCGTCGCCTCCAGCTCCGCCCGCAGTGCGGCGTCCCGGCCGGCGTCGAGCCCATATTCCAGCAGGCTCACGCCAAGCCAGTGCATGTGGACGCAGGAATGCCAGTCAAAGGACGTGTGGAAACTCGGGTGCAGCTCGCGCGGGCTCGGCCGGTCCGCCGGCGAGGCCTCCACATGATGGGAGGCGAAGGGGTAGGGCCGGCGCAGGTTGTCCAGCACGACGTCGGCATATGCCGCAGCGAGTTGATCCCGCCGAGCGCTGCCCGACCCGGCGGAAATCCCCGAGCCGGCAAAAATGCCCGAGGTGGCGGGGCTACCCGGCTGAGGGGAGGCAGGGGCTTGAGTCATGGGCTTTCTCCGTTCCCCGGTCCGTGCCGGGAGCTGCAGTATCGGCCGGCGGTGCGGCGGTCTTTCGACGAATCATCTCACCCTTGGATAAAGATGCCGGGCTAATACGTTCCGGCCCGGCTCTACCGGCTCTGGCACCCTCCCGCCGGCCGCCGCCCGCTTGTAACCTCGAAGGGATTCTGCCGGGCACCGAAAGGAAAAACTCATGGAATATGTCACCCTGAACAACGGCGTCGAAATGCCGATCCTTGGCTTCGGCGTGTACCAGGTTCCTCCGGATCAGACCGAGGAGGCAGTGACCGCAGCGCTGGCCGCCGGATACCGGTCCCTGGACACCGCCGCCGCGTACCAGAATGAGGACGCCGTCGGACGAGCAGTGCGGAACAGCGGCATCGCGCGGAACGAACTGTTCATCACCACCAAGCTCTGGATCCAGGACAACGGCGAGGCCACCACCCAGCGGGCCTTTGACACATCCCTGCAGTTTCTGGGCATGGACTATGTGGACCTGTACCTGATCCATCAGCCCTTTGGCGACGTTTACGGCGAATGGCGGGCGATGGAAAAGATCCATCACGACGGCGGAGCGCGGGCCATCGGCGTTTCCAACTTCTCCTCTGACCGGCTGGTGGACCTGATCATCCACAACGAGGTGACCCCCGCCGTCAACCAGATCGAAACGAACCCGTATTACCAGCGGGCCGTCGAAAATCAGCTGATGAGTGACCGCGGCGTCCGGCATGAGTCCTGGGCGCCGTTCGCGGAAGGGAAAAACAATCTCTTCTCCGATCCAACGCTGACCGACATTGCCGCGGCGCATGACAAGAGCATCGCCCAAGTGGTGCTGCGCTGGCTGATCCAGCGCGGGGTGGTGGTGATTCCGAAGTCAGTGCGGCCGGACCGGATGGCGGAGAACATGCAGGTGTTCGACTTTGAGCTCAGCCCGCAGGAAATGGCTGCCATCGCCGATCTGGACACCGGACACTCGCTCTTTTTTGACCACCGCGACCCGGAGGCGGTGGCCCGGCTGAGCGGGGTCACGATGGAGTAGCCTACGTACACACCCACCACAACGAAGTGAGGACCACCGCGTGCAGTTCCACCATCACGGCTACGTATCCGGAGACCCGCGCATCCACCCCGCTGCCGGCGTCGGCATTGACCGCCCCAGTGAGCTTCCGGAGGAAGTGGACGTGCTCATTGTGGGCTCCGGACCGGCCGGGATGCTGGCGGCGGCGCAGCTGTCGCGGTTCCCCAACGTCACCACCCGGATTGTGGAGCGCCGCAGCGGCCGGCTGGCCATCGGCCAGGCGGACGGGATCCAGGCGCGCAGCGTGGAAACCTTCCAGGCTTTCGGATTCGCCGCGGAAATCACAGCCGAGGCATACCGCATTACCGAGATGGCGTTCTGGCGCCCGGACCCGGAGGAGCCAGCCAACATTGCGCGCTCCGGCCGGGCGCTCGACGACGAAACCGGGATCAGCGAATTCCCGCACCTGATCGTCAACCAGGCCCGCGTGCTGGACTACTTCGCGCGGTACATGGCCTACGCCCCCGCACGGATGGTGCCGGACTACGGGTACGAGTTCCGCGGACTGGAGATCGACGACGGCGCCGAGTACCCGGTCACTGTGACCCTCGCGCACACCGCCGGCGAGCAGGAGGGCTCCGAGCGCACCGTGAAGGCCAAATACGTTGTCGGTGCTGACGGTGCCCGCAGCAGGGTCCGCCAGTCCATTGGCTGCACCCTCGCCGGCGACAAGGCCAACCACGCCTGGGGTGTCATGGATGCCCTGGCCAACACCGACTTTCCGGATATCCGCACCAAGTGCGCCATCCAGTCCTCCAACGGCGGCAGCATCCTGCTGATTCCGCGTGAGGGCGGCTACCTCTTCCGCATGTACGTGGACCTGGGGGTGGTGCCCGAGGGAGACAACGGTGCCATCCGGAAGACCACCATCGAGGAAATCATCGCCAAGGCCAACGGCATCCTGCACCCCTACACCCTGGATGTCCGGAACGTCGCCTGGCACAGCGTTTACGAAGTGGGCCACCGTCTCACCGACCGCTTTGACGACGTCGTGCCCGCGGACATCGGCACCCGCACTCCGCGCGTGTTCATTACCGGCGACGCCTGCCATACCCACAGCGCCAAGGCCGGGCAGGGCATGAACGTCTCCATGCAGGACGGTTTCAACCTGGGTTGGAAGCTCGGCCATGTCCTGGACGGCCGCAGCCCGGAGAGCCTGCTCTCGACCTACTCCGCCGAACGCCAGGTGGTGGCGAAGAACCTCATCGACTTCGACAAGGAATGGTCCACCCTCATGGCGAAGAAGCCAGAGGAATTCGAAAACCCCTCGGATTTGGAGGACTTTTACGTCAGCACCGCTGAATTCCCGGCCGGATTCATGACCCAGTACGCGCCGTCCATGGTTGTCGCGGAAGCGAAGCACCAGGACCTGGCCTCCGGATTCCCCATCGGCAAGCGCTTCAAATCGGCACCGGTCCGCCGGGTCTGCGACACCAACCCGGTCCAGCTGGGCCATTTGGCCGAGGCGGACGGCAAATGGCGGATGTACGTTTTTGCCGATCCCGCCCGGGCCGGGGAGCCGTCGGCGGTGACGGATCTTGCCCGCTGGCTCACGGAGGCCCCGGACTCTCCGCTGGTTACCACCCCGGACGGCCTGGACCCGGACGCATGGTTCGACGTCAAGGTCATCTACCAGCAGGATCACACCGGCATCAACATCACGTCCGTGCCTGCTGTGTTCACGCCGCAGGTGGGACCGTTTGGCCTGACCAACCTGGCCAAGGTCTTCGGCGCCGATCCCCAGGAGGACATCTTCGAGGCCCGCGGACTGGACCGCTCGGGCGCCGTCGTCGTCGTGCGCCCGGATCAGTATGTGGCCAACGTCCTGCCACTGACGGCGACGGCGGAACTTGCCGCGTTCTTTGCCCCGCTGCTGCCGGCCCGCCGGGTTAACAGCGTCTAGGATCGACAGCGTCTAGGATCAACAGCGATTAGGCGCCCGCAGCAGCCGGCGCCCACCGCGTCACGGTCAGGAAGCCGGGCTCGGTCAGGTCAATGTCCGCTTCCAGCTCCTGGCGCAGGGTGCCGGCGAAGGGTGCCACCAGCAGGGTTCCCACCCTGGACATGCCGGCCCCGGAGGTTCCGTTCCAGCCGATGTCGGCGGAGGCAGCCTGCCCCGGGGCAAGGCTGATGGGACCGCCGGTGGTGTCCTCGGTCATAAACGAGCCGCCGTGCACCGCGGTGATGCCCATGGCCCAGCCGTCGGTGTCCTCGAACGCCAGATCCGGGTAGCCCTGCAGGATGCAGGTTCGGTCGCCGGTGTTCTGGATGATGATCCTGGCGCCGCGGTGTCCGGTGGCGGCATCCCATCCGCCAACCGTGGACAGGACCTCGTCTCCGGTGCACCAGCCGGGATCCGCCGCACCCAGGGAAGGGCCTACCGGCTCCGCCCCGTAAACCACGGGTTCCTGCGTGGGAAGCACTTCGGGTTCGATGACGGCGCCGGTGTTGGGGTCCGTTTTCAGCGTCGGCATCATCACCAGCAGGGTCAGGGAGACTGCGGTGAAAACAGCCAGGGGGCGGTTCCAGCGGCGGCCCGCACCGCCGTCGGACCGCACGTGGCCGGGGGAGGCTTGACGCTGTGTGCCGGAGTATGCGGCCAGTAGGGCCGGCACCCAGCCCCAGATGACACCCCAATAGGCGCCGGAGAACAGCAGCGGCATCACCGAATCGAAGATGTAGATTTTCCGGGAAGGCGGCCATTCCGCCACCACCAGGCCGGCGCCGAGAACTGCGGAACCGGCCACCGAGGCCAGGACCAGGCAGGCCCACGCCGCAAGGAATGCGGTGCCGCGGGGCACCGTCCCTTCCGTGCCGCTGCGGCGGACGGCGGGCATGAGCAGAGCCGCAAACGCTGCCACGGCCACCGCCGATATTCCAGCGGCCACTGCAAATCCGGGGCCGTCCAGCAGATAGCTCATGCGGTCCGGCAGGGTGTTCGGAAACAAAAGCGTGGATAGCGCCGGGCCGGCTGACGGCTGCCCCGTGGTCAGCAGCAGATGACCCGCCAGTGCGGTCATGAGCCACAGGACGGCAACAGTGATTGGAAGCAGCAGCGGGCGCAGCGAAGGCGCAGATTTCCCCATTCGGGTGAGCCTACCGGCGGCCGCGGCGTTCGGCGCCAGCCGAACCTTCCTGCATGGCCGTGTCCCATGGGAACCCATCGGGGGCAAAAGCCAACCAATCCGCTGAACACCGTGGCGGCAGCAGTCCGCCGGCGGTAGCGTGAGCGTCTCCGGTTGGTTACCGAGTTCAGGATGTGTGGCGCTTGAAGGTGCATGAGTACAGGACAGTGACCGAGATGAACAACAGCAGTGAGAAGGACCCCCTGTGGGCTTTGATCCGCGCCGAGCGGGCGGCGCTGGCCGAGGATCTGGCCGGGCTGTCGACGGAGCAGTGGCAGCACGGGACGCTGTGCGGGCAGTGGAACGTGGAACAGGTGCTTGCCCACCTCACTGCGGGTGCCAGCATGAATCAGCGGCAATGGCTGCAAAGCATGATTGCCGCCCGTTTCCGCCCCGATGTACATAACCAGCGGCGCCTCGTTGAACATCTGGGCCGCACTCCCGCCGAGACGCTGGACCAGTTCCGGGGTGTCATCGACAGCACCATCGCACCCTCCTCCCATACGGCCGCCTACCTGGGTGAAGTTGTTGTCCATGCGCAGGACATCCGCCAGCCGCTGGGAATTCCGCGGACTCCGGCACCGGAAGCGCTGGCTGCCGTGGCTGACTTTTATACGAGTCGGGACTTTGCGGTTCCCAGCCGCTCCATGGCTGACGGGTTCCAGCTGCGGGCCACGGACGGACGCTTCACCACCGGTTACGGGCTCCTGGTCACCGGGCCAACCCTCACCCTCGTGATGAGCATCGCCGGGCGGTCCGCGTACCTGGACCAGCTCGCGGGACCGGGAGCGGGAACGCTGCGGTCGCGGGTGCAGCGCGGGATGGGGAACGGCAGGGGAGGCGGGGGAGCGCTGGCCCGTGCTGCAAACCAGGACAAGTGATGACTGCGATCGGCGAGAGGGAAAACGATGACTGAGAACCTCCATAAGTACGCAGAGCTTTACCGGAAACAGGGGCCGTGGTGCACCGCATACTTTGACGCGGGAGCCGGAACCGTGGACGGCCTCGAAGCCGCTGAAGTCCGCCCCGGCAACATCCGGGAAGCACTGGCACAGCAGGGCGCCCCCAACGAGGACCTGGTGGCCATGGAACAGGCCACGGCACCGGCCCAGGGGCAGCCGGCTCCGGTGTCGCGGTTTGTCCTCGTCCGCCAGGGCACCGTGGAGCTGAACGAACTGCTGGCCGGGGAACTGGTTGCGCCGGAGCGGATTACCGTTGACGCAATTCCGGATCTGCTGCCGCTGCTCAAACACCGCCCGGAGGAATTCCCGTACGTCGTTGCCGAAGTCTCCCGTGAGGGCGCCGAGATCCAGCTGGAATACCTAGGCCGGACCGGCCCCGCAAATGTGCAGGCCGTCGAGGGGTCAACGGAGGGTATTCATAAGATTCCCGGGGGCGGCTGGTCGCACGACAAGCTGCAGCGGCGGACCGAACAAACGTGGCGCCGCAACGCGGACCAGGTTGCCGAATCGATCGACCGCATCGTGGACCGCAGCGGAGCCCGGCTGATTGCCCTGGCCGGGGACATCCGCGCCCGGACCCTGGTGAAGGAGCAAATCTCCGAGGCTCACCGGGACCTGGTGACCTTTGTGGGTGCCCACACCCACACCGGCGGTGCACCTGCCGAAGGTTTGCAGGACGAGGTCCAGGAACGGATCGCCCTGCAGTGGGCGGCCGAGCAGCAGGACATCATGGACCGGCTGGCCCAGCAGGAAGGCCAGGCCAACCCCCAGTCGGCCACCGGCATTGGTGCTGTGCTGCATGCCCTGCAGCAGGCCCAGGTGGAGGTGCTGATTATGAACGACGGCGCACTTGCCGAACGCCGCCTGCTGGCGCTCGGAGCTGAACCGTGGGTTGCCAGTGCCGGGGAGCAGGCGCTCGGTGCGCAGGAGCTGGGAAGAGTGCCGGCGCCCGCCGCGCTGCTGCGGGCCGCGGCCCTGACGGATGCCAGTGTCCTTCTGGTGCCCGGCGGCGTCCTGCCCCAGGGCACGGATGTCGCTGCGCTGCTGCGCTGGCCCACCGGCCCGGCAGCACCCGCGTAGGCCCGGGCCGACAGCACCCGCGTAGGACCGGACCGGCCATCCCGCCGCGCCCGGTCCCCGCCGATTCCAGCCGCACCGCCCGCGCAGGATAGTGTTTTTCCGGAGCCGGGCAGTTCATCACCCCTGGCGGTATAAGGGGGAACAGTGTTCTGGTGGGATGGGGTCGGCACTCTGGTTGCCTTGGCCACGGCTGTCATCCTCCCGATGTCCGGACTCGCGTGGGAAAAGCGGACCGTGCGCCGGGCCGAAATGCTCAGCGCTCAGGGAGCCAACCTCACTCCCGAGCTGCGGGCCATAGCGCAGGGAGACGTGGGCACCGGGAAGGGAAAGTCCCACCCGATGGGGGAGCTGACCCGAAGGGACCGGGCTCTCGGGAAGCGGTGTGTCCGGTTCTCCGGCATGGTCAGCGCCGCCGCCCTGGTGTGCAGTATCGCCCTCTCCTGCTACCTGCTGGCCACCATTCCGTGGAACACACGCCTGGAGGTCGGCGGACGCACTTCGGGCAGTGTATCCGCGCCGTTCTTTATGCTCCTGTTCATGTTCATGCATCTCCGCTTCGCATGGATGAGCCGAAAGGAGAAGACGGACCTGCGGCCCAAGGCCCGCTTTTATTCGTACGTCCTGCTGTCGGTGATGACGGTGGTTTTCCTCTACGGCCAGTGGTGGGTAGCGGGACGCTATCTCGTCGCTGCCGGGCTCGCTGGCTAAAACGCTGAGGCTAGGACGAACTCACGGAGCGGTGCCGTCCGTGGGCGTCCGTGTACCCGGTTGCGGACGCATCCTGCATCAGGGTTGCGAACATCTCGGTGATGTGGACGGCCGCGGCAGCATTGCGGGCGATCAGGTCCGCGCCGCCGCCCAGGGCCGCACGGACCGGAGCCAGTGCCCGCGTGGCAGGGTCGGCGGCGGCAGCGCGTAACAATGCCAGACGCTGCGGGCCGGTGGTGAAACCCAGTTCGAACAAGACCCAGTGGAACAGGTGCATGAGGGCGGTGTCGCGGTCGTAGCCTTCGTGGGCGGGCATGAATGCTGCTTCTTCCACCGTGAGGTTCCACCCCCGGTGAAGGGCCAGTCCAAAGTCAGTAAAAAGCAGGGTGCCCTCCCGGACGAGGATGTTCCCCGGGTGCACGTCGAAGTGCTGAAAGCCCTCGGCCCGCATCCAATCCGTGGCCTTCAGGATCTGTTGGACCGCGTCCACGAAGACTGCCTCGCCCCGGTCCTCGCCGAGGCTTCGGCGCACCCGCGCGCCGAGCGTCTCGGGAACGTACTCGAGGAAGAGCACCAGGCTGCTGGTGGCATCCTTCATCGCCGTGACCTGTTCCCGGACCTGCGGCCAGTGGGATCCCCATTGGCGTGGCGGAGCATCGCCGTCGAATTCGTGCAGGTCCAGCCCGCACGGCATGTCCACCACGCGCCAGCCGAGAAGCAGCGGGAAAAAATCCGCCTTCCCCGTCTGAACCCATTCGGAGGCGATCCGGTGTGCCGCAAGCTCCCGCCCGGCTCCGTGGCTCGGGCTGCCTATCCCGTAGTGGCAGGCGAAGGGAAGGTGCGCCCGGCCGGCGGTGGAGGTGGGATCCTGCTCCTCTCCACTGGTGAGCGGCAGTTGTTTCAGGAAGACTGTGGTGCCATTGATAAGGACCGTCTTGGTGGTTCCGCCGATGCCCACTCCCACCGTTTCCGCCGCATCGACGAGGGCCCGGACACCGGCATCATCATGAGCGGCGAGCACTGCGGAGAGTCGCCGGGCATCTTCTCTGCGTGCAGTCATCCCTACACCCTAAGCGGCAGGCCTCCCGCGTGATGCGGGAGGCCTGCCGCGTGATGCGGGAGGCCTGCCGTCGTCGTTCGTTTCGGTGAGGGAACCGGGGGCGGCTTAGAAGACGCGGTCGGACACGTTCACGCGGGTGGCTGACGCCAGCGCGGACCGGACCTTCTCCGTGGGCATTGTGCCGGGAACCGAGCTCATGAGCTGGTCATCGGGTGTGCTCGCATCCGCCAGATAGAGGCGGGTGTAGCCTGCGGAGTCCGGCTCGAACCGCCAGCTTTCGGCGACGGTTCCGGCGTCGACCACGTCGTACCCCAACGCGTCGATGAGTGCCGCCGCCTCGGCCTTGGCCGATTCGTCGTCGGAGGCGACGGGCAGAGCGGACCGGTCTGCGGCGCCGCTGGGCCGGGCCAGCAGCGGGATGTGATGGGCCAGGATGTTGTTAAATGCCTTGACGTACTGCGTTCCGGGAAGCCAGCTCTGCACCAGTTCACTCGTGGTGACACTGCTGTCATCGAGGGCGGCGATGCGCCCGTCCCGGGACGGATAATAGTTGCTCGTGTCCAGGACAATTTTTCCGTCCAGCAACCCGTCAGGCAGGTCGGAAACCGCCTTAAGCGGAATGGAAAGCACGACGGCGTCGCCGAGTTTCGCTGCGTCTTCCACAGTTCCGGCGGTGGCCAGCGGTCCCAGCTCGGCGACCAGGTCCGAGAGTGTTTCAGGTCCCCGCGAATTGGCGATAACAACGTTCATGCCCGCCGCAACCGCGAGCCGGGCGACGGCCGATCCGATGTTTCCGCTTCCGATGATTCCCAGTGTTGGCATTGCATACTCCTTCGGTGGTGTTCAGCTGGATTGACCGCGGTGTTCGCGCGGGGTCTCTCTGGGAACAAACCGCCTCTGCTGTAGAAGAATTCCCCGGCAGAGAGCGACGGCCCCTCCGCGGTATGCGGAGGGGCCGTCGTCGAGCGGTTTGGGTTAGGAAACCGGGGCGAGCTCCGGGTAGTCCGTGTAACCGGCGGCGCCGTCGGTGTAGACGGTGGCCTGGTCGAGCTCGTTCAGCGGGTGGTCTTCCTGCCAGCGGCGGGCCAGGTCCGGGTTGGCGATGACGGGGCGGCCGACGACGGCGGCGTCGGCCAGGTTCTCCTCGAGCAGCATGACGGCGTCATCACGGGTGGTGACGGTGCCGAAGCCGGTGTTCAGCAGCACCGGGCCGCCGAAGCGGTGGCGCAGGGCCTGGACCATCTCATCGGCCGGGTCCTTGTGCAGGATGGACAGGTAGGCCGGCTTCAGATCGGCGATGCCGTCCACCAGGGCGGTGTAGGTGGCGGTGACGTCCTCGCGGTCGGTTTCCAGCACGCCCTGGATGTTGTGCTCCGGGGAGATGCGGATGCCGGTGTGCTCGGCGCCGATCGCTTCGGCTACGGCACGGAAGGCCTCGATGAGCAGGCGTGCCCGGTTCTCGGGGGAGCCGCCGTAGTTGTCGGTGCGGGTGTTGGAGACGGGGGAGAGGAATTCCTGCAGCAGGTACCCGTTGGCACCGTGCAGCTCCACGCCGTCGAACCCTGCCTTCATCGCGTTCTGCGCGGCGGAAACGAAGTCCTGCACGATGCCGGGGAGTTCGGCTTCGGTCAGGGCGTGCGGCACCGGGTAGGGCTGCTTGCCCTCGTAGGTGTGGGCCATGCCTTCGAGGGCGATGGCGCTGGGGGCCACCGGCTGGCGTCCGCCGTTGATGTTCTCGTGGGCTACGCGTCCGGAGTGCATGAGCTGGGCGACAATCCGGCCGCCGGCAGCGTGCACGGCGTCGGTGACGCGCTTCCAGCCGGTGACGTGGTCCTCGGTGACCAGGCCGGGCATCAGGGCGTTGCCCTGGCCGGTGAAGGAGGGGTAAATGCCGTCACTAATGATTAGGCCCATGGAGGCGCGCTGGCGGTAGTGCTCTACCATGATGTCGGTGGGCACGCCGCTGCGGTCGGCGCGGACGCGGGACATCGGTGCCATGACAAGGCGGTTGGGCAGTTCCATGGTGCCGACGGTCAGCGGGGTAAAGAGTTTCACGAACGGTCTTTCTCTCGGTTGCAGCCGGACCAAAGTAGTCCTGGGCCGGATTGGTATACCAAGCGCAACCGGGAGAAAGACTGTTCCTATTCCGCTTATGGCGGGAAGCGTGCGACATCACATTGGGCCGGCGACACCAGCGCGGCTACGCAGGAACCACTGGCCCTCCTGCGCTACCCTCGCGCCATGAGTGAATTCCCGCAGCTGCTGCACACCGTCCTGGACACCACGGATGTCCGGGGACTGGCCGAGTTCTACCGGAAGCTTCTCGGACTTCGATACCGGCCAGGCGACGAACCGGCGGCCGACGGCGCTTCCGACGGCGCCGCCGAGGAGGTTGACTGGCTGGTCCTCACCGATGTTCAGGGCCGTGCCGTGCTGGCTTTCCAGCTGGTGGAACGCCTGGAGCGCACCACATGGCCGTCGCCTGACGTGCCGATGCAGCTGCACCTCGATTTCACCGTTCCGGACCGGGAATCCCTGGACCAACAGCATTCCCGGGCCTTGGAACTCGGGGCGAAACTTCTTTTTGACCGCACTGACGCTCCGGACGAGCCGTTATATGTGTATGCCGATCCGGCCGGCCACCCGTTCTGCATCTTTGTGGGCTGAACCGGAACCTCTGAGGCCCGCCTCGCTGAGTCAGGTGCTCAGAACTTGCGTTCTGCGATATTGACCCGGGTCGCCTCGTCCAGTGCGGCCTGGATCTGGTCCGCCGGCGTCGGTCCGGGTTCGGCGTCCATCATTCGCTGCTTGGCTACTGCCGGGTCCTCGAAATAGACGAGTCCGTAGGCCGGCGTGTCAGGCTCAAACCGCCAGCTGTCGGCGAGCGAACCGGCGTCAACCGTATCGAAGCCCAGCCGGTCAATAATGGCTGCCGCCTCGGCCTTGGCCTGCGCGTCGTCCGAGGCGATGGGCAGTGCCGTCCGGTCACCGGAGCCTGCGGGGCGGGCGAGCACCGGGATGTGTCCGGCGACGATGTTGTTGAAGGCCTTCACCAGGCGCGCTCCGGGAAGCTGGTCCTGCATCAATTCACTGGTCGTCAGGGTGTTGTTGATGAGTTCCTCGATGCTGCCGTCCCGGGAGGGGTAGTAGTTGCTGGTGTCCAGCACCACCTTGCCCCGCAGCAGACCGTCCGGCAGGTCCTTCACCGCCTTCAAAGGAATCGAAAGCACGACGGCGTCGCCCTGTTGCGCTGCTTCCTCCACTGTCCCTGCCTGGGCCAGGGGCCCGAGCTCACTCACGAGGTCCTGCAATGATTCCGGTCCCCGCGAGTTTGCGATAACCACTTTCATCTCTGCTGCGACCGCGAGCCGCGCAACTGCTGATCCGATGTTTCCGCTTCCGATAATTCCCAGTGTCGGCATGATGCATCCCTTCGATGGTTTTCGCTGTGTGGGTGCAAGCAATAGCCGGGAGAAAGAAATTCCCGCTAGGCGGACTGGTAGAGCGGAATTGGAACGACAGTCATGCGTCTGGTCCGTTCCTCAAGGTGCCGGATGATCCGGGCGCCGCTGCTCGGAGCTGCGCCCAGTGGGCGAGCCGTTCCGCAATGGCCCGCTCGTATCCGCGTGTGCCGGGTTGGTAGAAGGTTTCCCGCGGCATGCCGTCGGGGAAATAGTTCGCGCCGGAGAATCCTGTCTCGGTATCGGGATCGTATTGGTAGCCATCGCCGTAGCCGAGATCCTTCATCAGCCGGGTCGGGGCGTTCAGGATGTGCGCCGGCGGCATTAAGGACCCGGTTCGTTTCGCTGCAGCGCGCGCCCTGGTGAATCCGCGGTACACGCCGATGGACTTCGGCGCGGTGGCGAGGTAGACGACGGCTTGCGCGATGGCAAGTTCGCCTTCGGGCGAGCCGAGGCGTTCGTACACGTCCCAGGCTGCGAGGGCCTGTTGCACGGCCTGAGGGTCGGCCATGCCGACATCCTCGTTTGCGAACCGGATAATGCGGCGGGCGATGAACAGGGGGTCCTCACCGCCGTCGAGCATCCGCGCGAACCAGTACAGTGCCGCGTCCGGGTCCGAGCCACGCATGGCTTTGTGCAGGGCGGAGATCAGGTTGTAATGACCTTCCTGCCCCTTGTCATAGAGCGGTGCCCGCTTCTGCACCGCCGCAGCAAGCGCCGCCGTGTCCACGGGTGCCGCAAGGGAATGGACCTGCTCGATCATGTTCAGCAGATACCGGCCGTCGCCGTCCGCCAGCGCAACCAGCGCCTGCCGGGCATCATCCGTCAGTGGCAACGGTGCGCCGAGGAGATCCTCGGCGCGGACAATGAGGGTTTCGAGCGCGGCGTCGTCGAGGCGTTTCAGCACGAAGACCTGGGCTCGGGACAGGAGCGCCCCGTTGAGCTCAAAGCTCGGGTTCTCCGTCGTCGCGCCGACGAGGACGACGGTGCCGTCCTCGACGTAAGGCAGGAATGAGTCCTGCTGGGCGCGGTTGAACCGGTGGATTTCATCGACGAACAGCATTGTGCCCTGGCCGACCTCCCGGCGCCGCTGCGCCGCGGAGAATACCTTCCGGAGGTCAGCGACGCCTGAGAAGGTTGCGGAGAGCGGCTCGAACGCCAGATCGGTCTGCTCGGCGAGAAGCCTGGCGATCGTGGTCTTTCCGCACCCTGGCGGGCCCCACAACACCATAGAGACGAGCCTGTGCGCATCCACCATCCGGCCGATTGGTGCATCCGATGCGAGCAGGTGGTCCTGCCCGACGACGTCCTGCAGTGTGCGGGGCCGGAGCCGGTCAGCCAACGGCCGGGAGGCATCGTCGGCCTCGAACAGGGATGGGGTGTCGTTCACGAGTGCTCCCGGGTGCGGCCGCCGGCGAGGTCGTAGGACGTGTAAACGAGGTCCTCGATCAGCTCTGTCGTGATCCCGTTGCCGGGTCCAATGGAGATCCAGTGCCGTTTGTCGAGGTAGTGCCCGGAGGTGATCGTCTCGTGGTCGCGGCGGAGTGCGTCCCCGTAGGGCGGGTCGACCTTCACCGTGATGATCTGCAGGTCAGGGTCGTCGGTGACGATGAGGAAGACTTTGCCGCGCACTTTCCACACGTCCAGATGCGGGGTGAACGGACGCCCGTGACTCACGTCGTCAAGCGACGCCGCGGTGTCGCGGGCAATCTGCTGCAATTCCTCGCCAATCATCCGATCTCCTCCGTCCAGAGCTACATTACGAGGACATTCGCCACTACGGGACCGTGACAGGAGGCGGCAGGGCAATCCTCCCGGCCACCAGGCCCGATCCCCTAACCACCAGCGTGACATACACCCACCCCGCCTCTGGCACTTGCCGATCCCCGGTGCATAGACTGACGATGCCGTCTGAACGCACCTAACAGAGGAGCAGCATGTCCACGATCGCCGAGACCGTCGTCCACAACCTCGCCGCCAATGGAATCCAGCGGATCTGGGGAGTTCCCGGCGACTCGCTGAACGCGGTGACCGAGGCGATCCGCCGGGAGAAGGGTATCGAGTGGATGCTCACCCGGCACGAAGAGGAAGCCGCGTTCGCCGCCGCGGGTGAGGCGGCGCTGACGGGCGAGCTCGCGGTGTGCGCAGGCAGCTGCGGACCCGGCAACATGCACCTCATCAACGGGCTCTACGACGCACACCGCAGCCGGGTTCCCGTGCTCGCCATCGCCTCGCACATCCCGAGCGACGAGATCGGCAGCCAGTACTTCCAGGAAACCCGACCCACCGAACTGTTCCGCGACTGCACGGTCTTCTGCGAAATGGTCTTGAGCGCCGACCAGATGCCGCGGCTGCTGGAGATCGCCATGCGGACGGCCATCGAAAAGCGGGGCGTCGCCGTGCTCGTAATGGCGGGCGACACCGCACTGGAAGACGCCAGGGACGAGCGCGTCTTCACGGTCCGCCGCACCGACCCCATCACCGTTCCCTCCCCGGCGGAGCTGCAGGAAGCCGCCGCCACACTGAACTCCTGCGGGAACGTCACCATCCTGGCGGGAGCCGGCGTGGAGGGGGCACGCGAGGAGGTCCTCGCCCTCGCTGACGCGCTGGGCGCGCCAATTGTGCATGCCCTCCGCGGCAAGGAATTCATCGAGCACGACAACCCGTTCGACGTCGGCATGACCGGGCTCCTGGGCTTCGCCTCCGGATACCGGGCGATGGAGGACTGCGACGCGCTGCTGATGCTCGGCACCGACTTCCCGTACCAGCAGTTCTATCCGAAGAACGCGAAGATCCTGCAGATCGATATCCGGGGCGAGCAGCTCGGCCGCCGCACGCCGCTTAACCAGGGGATGGTCGGCGGCGTGCGCGAAACGGCGGCTGCGCTGCTGCCGCTGCTCGAACGGAAGACGAACCGCACGCACCTCGAGAAGTCGCTGGACCACTACCGCCGCACCCGGAAGCAGCTCGACGACCTCGAGAAGCAGGGACCGGGCGACATCCATCCGCAGCACCTCACTCACCTGATCGACGAGCTCGCGGATGACGACGCGGTCTTCCTGCCCGACGTCGGCACTCCGGTCATCTGGGCGTGCAGGCACCTGCACATCGGCGCGCGACGGCGGCTGATCGGCTCCTTCTGGCACGGCACCATGGCGGCGGCCACCCCACTGGGCCTTGGCGCCCAGGCCGTGGACCGGAACCGGCAAGTGGTGATCCTCGCCGGCGACGGCGGCCTGGCCATGATGCTCGGTGAGCTGCTGACGGCGGTGCAGCACAACCTGCCGATCAAGATCGTGGTGTTCGATAACGCCGCGCTCAGCTTCGTCGAGGTAGAGATGAAGGCGGCGGGCATCGTCAACTTCGGCACCGGTCTCGAAAACCCAGACTTCGGTAAGGTGGCGCAGGCGGTGGGAATGCACGGCGAGAGCGTGAGCCGCCCGGAGGACCTCGAGGGCGCCCTCCGGCGGGCGTTCGAGTACGACGGCCCCGCGCTCGTCTCCGTCGCGGTGGAGCGGCAGGAGCTCTCCATCCCGCCGAAGATCGACGCGAAGCAGGCCACCGGCTTTGCGGTCTACGCACTGCGCACGGTGCTCGCCGGCAACGGCCGCGAGCTTATCGACCTCGCAAAGGCCAACGCGCGCCAGCTGCTCTGACGTTCGTACCTGTGCGCACCTCGCGGTTACCAGTGTGGTCACTTGGGTCCCGGCGGTGGGGGATTGGGAAACGCCGTGCCCAGCCTTGTCAGCGGACGCGGGGAAAGCGAGCGGAAATGTGGCGAATTGGGAGAGCCCGCACGCCAACGCATGGCACCCTACCTGCGGTTGAAGAGAACGAATTCAATCTCGTCCGCGCGGACTTTGCGTGCTCCGTCCATGCGTTCGGAAGCCTGCTCAGCCCAGGAACCGACCACGGCACAGTAGCGGGCGTAGGTGTCCGGAAACCGGGCAGTCTTTGGGGCGTCCGGCCAGACATCGGACAGATTGCGAGCAACTACCTGGTCGAGGATGACATAACGGGGCGGGGCTTCCTGGCCTTGGGCAAAGTATAGAAACTTGGTCGAGAAAGCCGGTCCGAACCATGGAATGCGTCCGGCACCCCTATTGGTGGTCAGCACGCTGTAGACGTTGCCTGCAGGCTCACCGTTACGGACCGCTCGCCAAGCTTCGGCCAGCAGCTCTCCGGCCCGGTCCTGGTGGGCAGCGAGGGCGTTCAGCCGTTGATGCAGGCGCGGCGCCCGGCGGCCAAGGCCCCAAGCGAGTGAATAGTACACAAGTTGAAAGGCGTTCGCCGGAGTGATCTCACGGCTGCCCAGCTCGAAAACTTCGGCACGGGAAATCTTCGTGACGCCCGGGCCGGTCAGTACACCTTGCATCAGCGGCAAACCGCGCGTACTGAGTGCGTCCTGCCATCGATCGCAATTGACAGCGACCTCGTGGCCCAAGACGGCGTCTTCCCCGGGAAGAGCGGCGAAGAGGTCCTCGGGCAGGGGCGCATCGACATTGATCATGGCGTGACTCTACGGGGTGGAATGCCATTTTACTTGTGGCTCGCTGGACGGGCTAGCGAAACCGCGACAGATGGTCACGTGCATGCTCGCGTGAACCCATCAACCTTGCCGGGCCAACGCGCGCCAGCTGCTCCAACAAGTGGCTCCTGACGGGCGATGAGCCTGCGACGACAGGCGGCCGCCATTTGTATGATGCACCGGTCTCAGATCTGGCCTCTCTCGCGCCGACATGTGTGGCGGCGGACCGCGCCCCCCTTGGCATAGGCCGTGATTACGGACCCGACCGCACCGCTGCGACCGCGCGATCGCAGCCCGAATGATGAGCCGGCACGGTACCGCCACAATGATGCATCGCGTGACCGATCCCGCCCGCCGCAAACGCACTAAAGCTGAGGCATCCCGATCCTAGAACAGCGGCCAGGGAACCGCCGGCATCTGACCGCTCGGAGCCGGAAACTGACCTCGGTGGCGCAACCGGGCGCAGCGTGCAGCAAACGCCGCAACTTCCTCCGCCGTGAGCAACTCCGAAAGCTGTGAGCCCAGCTCACCCTCGAGCCCCGAGAGGACACGGTCGACACCAGCAAGTTCCTCAGAACTCAGCGCATCACCGATCCAGCCCCACAGCACTGTGCGCAGCTTGTGGTCCTGGTGGAACGTCAGCCCGTGGTCCACGCCGTACCGGTGCCCGTCGCCCATCGCCAGGACGTGATCGCCCTTGCGGTCCGCATTGTTGACCAGGACGTCGAACACCGCCATCCGCCGCAGCGCCGCTGTGTCCTCGTGCACCAGGGCGACAATCCGTCCGGTTTCATCCTCGCCCTGAAGGACTTCTTTCCAGCCGGTGTCCGGCACGGCATCAGCCGGGACCAGATCCACCGCATTCTGCTCCGGGTCCGTCTCCTGCCACAGCTGCACCATGCCCTCGCCGAACGGACCGTCGCGGAGCCACGTGCGCGGCACGATGTTCCAGCCCAGGGCCTCAGACACCAGGTACGCAGCAACCTCCCGGTGCGCCAAGCAGCCGTCGGGAAAGTCCCACAGCGGCTGCTCGCCGGCTATCGGTTTGTACACCACGGCCGCACCGCCGATGCTGCCCAGGAAGGTGGCATTGGACGCCGTCGTGATGCGGCCGGTGAGCGTGAGCTCGGCCGTCAGGTCCGGTGCCGGCATCAGTTCTCGGGCAGGATGCAGGTGTGCCCGTCGGCGTCGATCGGCTGGCCGCAGATCACGCAGATCGGACGCCCGGCACCCACCACCTCCCGGGTGCGCTTGGCGAAGGCCCGGGCGGTGCCCACCGGAATCCGCACCCGCAGCACTTCGGCCGGGTCGGAGTCTTCGTCCTCCCCGAGGAATCCGTCATCGTCCGGATCCACCTCCTCGAGGGGGTAGGCCTCAATGACAATCTGCGCCGTCGTCGGATCCCAGCCCAGGCTCATCACGCCGGTGCGGAACTGTTCCTCCACGGCGTCAAGACCGTCATTGTCCACCAGCTCCAGGGGAGTGTTCGCCGGAACGTGGAAGGGGTTGCCGTCAACGGTCATGAGCTGGTCAAGGATCTCGTCGATCTTCTCGGCCAGCTGGGCCGACTGCTGCTTCTCCAGGGCAATGCTGAGCGTCTGCTTCCCCGAGCGCACCTGCAGGTAGAAGGTGCGCTGGCCCGGGACGCCGACAGTGCCGACAATAACGCGGTCCGGCCAGTCGAATTCGTGAACAGTAGTAGGCATAGGACTACTTTAGGCTCATCTCGCCGGAGGCGCGGCGTGACCGGCGCCACCTCCCACCGCAGCGTCCTCCGCCGGCGGGCTGGCCGCCAGCCAGGACAGGTCCCCGCCGTCGGTGTTCGAGGCAAGGACGGTGGGGCGCCCCGGCCCGTAGTTCACGATCGACACCGAGGCCGGGCCCACGTTGATGCGCTGAAACATGTCCAGATGCATGCCCAGCGCGTCGGCCAGCACCGACTTGATGATGTCACCGTGGCTCACCGCCACCCACACCGCCCCCGGCCCGTGCTCGGCCTCGAACGCCGCATCGTGGCGCCGGATCGCGGCCACCGCACGGGCCTGCATCGCGGCCATGGACTCGCCGCCGGGAAAGGTGACGGCGGAGGGCTGGGACTGCACGGTGGACCACAGCTTTTCCTTTGCGAGGTCCCCAAGCGTGCGGCCCTGCCAGGATCCGTAGTCGCACTCGGTGAGCTCGTCATCAACCGGCGCGTGCGGGGTGCCGGTTTGGCGGTCGAGGATGGACTGCGCCGTCTGCCGGCAGCGTTCGAGCGGGCTGGACACCACGCCGACCAAGGGCACGACGGCGAGCCGGTCACCTGTCGCTGCCGCCTGGTCACGGCCCACCTGGTCAAGTTCGACGCCGGGAGTCCGGCCGGCCAGCAGACCGGAGGCGTTCGCTGTGGTGCGGCCGTGCCGCACGAGGATTACTGTTGCCATCTCCCCAGCCTAACCACCCGTCCGCGCACGTCCGCTAGATTGGATGCATGACTGCTGCGGGGGCTGTGCTCGAAATTTCCGATCTGACCGTGGGATACGGCGGCGCTCCCGTCTGCGGACCCATTACCGGGCGCGCCGACGCCGGTGAGATCCTTGGCATGGTGGGCTTCAACGGTGCCGGCAAGTCCACGGCGGCGCGCACCATCGCCGGTAAGCAGGCCATGCTCGGCGGCGAGGTCCTCGTCCACGGGCTGCCTGTTTATGAAGACGGCATTCCGTTCCGCCGGCAGGTCGCCGCCCTCTTCGATGAAGATGCCTTCTTTCCTTCGCTGTCCCTGCGCGAGCACCTCCAGCTGGTAGCCCGCGGACATTCAGTCCCGAACCCCGATGCCGCCGTTGAGGCCGAACTGGAGTTCTTCGCCCTGGGGGAGCGCGCCGACGCCGTACCCGCCTCCGTTTCCTCCGGGCAGCGGCGCCGGCTGCTCCTGGCCTCCGCCCTGATCCGGCCCTCCTCGCTGCTGATCCTGGATGAACCGGAGCAGCGCCTGGATCCGGTGATGCGGGAGCGGCTGGGCCAACGCATCAAGGCCTACGCCGACGACGGCGGGACGGTGCTGCTGGTGACCCACGATCCCGCGCTGCTCCTGGCCACGGCGGAACGCTGCCTGCTGATTGACGACGACGTCCGCGAGATCGCTCCGGAACGTGCCGCCGCCGAAATCGCCGGGCGCTGACCCGTGGCCCAGGACGCCGCAGTGGGGGAAACGACCGCAGTTTTCAACCCGGTGCAGTACACCCGGCAGGCCTCGCGGACCTTCACCCGCGCCCGGACCCGGCTCCGGGATGTCTTCGTCGACGTGTACACCGCGGTGCTGGCACTGGGCACCATTGGTGCACTGGCCGCCGGTCTGGTCCTGGCGCTGCGCGAACAGGTCGCCCTGGCCTGGGACGCGGACTCCGTCGGCCGCACGCTGGTGGCACCGGCGTCGTTCGCCCTGCCCGACGGCGCCGCCGGAACCGCGCTGCTGTTCGCGATGCTCGCGGCCGGAACGGTGCTGGCCCGGAAACTGGGCCCAGCGGCGGTGACGACGGCCGAAGGGTACTGGTGGCTGAGCCTGCCCCTGGACCGGCGGCCGCTGGTGAGCGGACGGCTGCTGCGCCGGCTGGCCCTGGTCTGGGCGGGCGGCGCCGTCCTGTACCTGCCGGTGGGGTTCATCACCGATCTGGACGCCAGCGTCCTCGGACAGTTTCTGGGCGCCGCGGTGTTTGGGGTGGCCGCCGTCGTTGCCGTGCTGCTGGCGGCGCTGCGGCAGACCGCTGCGGGACTAGCGGGACCTGCAGGGCCGCAGCCGGCGGTTCCCGGGGCGTCCCGCCCGGGAGCGGTGCGGCGGCTAGCCTCGGGTCCACTGCCCGGCCTGGTGCTCCTGGCCGTGCTGAGCTTTGTACCGCGCCAAGCCGCAGCCGGTGAACTGGGACCGGCCCTGGTTGCCCTGGCAGCCGCCGTCGGGCTCTGGCTGATTGTCTTTCCACGGCTGGGCAATATCCCGGCCCGGGATCTCATCAGCGCCGGGGGCGTCTCCGGGCATGCCGGCGCCGCCGTGTACATGATGGATGTGAACGAAGTGGGGCGGGCGCTGTCCGACGGCTCCGGGGGAACTGCCACCACCCGCGCGCGCCGCTGGTACGCGCGGGGCGGCGGACGCACGCCCTTCGGGGCGCTGCTGCGGGCCGACGTCACTGCCTTCCTGCGCACCGGGGGCTGGCTGGTCCGGCCGGTGCTGCTCCTGGTGCTGTGCCTGGTTCTCCTGCTGACCGGAGGAAGCCAGCCGGTGCCGCTGCAGCTGGCACTGATCGCGGTGACCGTATTCGCTTCGGTTCCGGCCGCGGGAGCCCTGGCCCGACGGACCGCGATCACTCCCGGGTTGGACATGCTGCTGCCGTTGTCGCCGGCCATGGTGAACCTGAGTCGGATCGCCATGCCCGCAGTGTTCCTGGCCCTGTGGGCGGCGGCGTTCCTGACGGTGCTCGTGCTGCTGGGTGCCGGAAGTCCGGAGCTCATAGCTTTGGGCGCACTGGCGGGCGTTGGTTTCGGCGCATCGGCAGTGCGGGGTGCCTACCGGGTCCAGCCGGACTGGACGGTCCCGCCGACGGACACCGTGTTCGGTCCGGTGCCGTCGGCGCAGACCGGCGCGATGATCCGCGGGATGGACACCACGCTGCTGGCCCTGGTGCCCCTGCTGCTGGGTCTGTTCCTGGGATACGCGCCCGGTGTGCTGCTGCTGGCGCAGGGCGGCTTTTCCGCCGCGTGCGTGCTGATGGCGATGTACTCCAACCCCAAGTAGGACGCCCCGCCGCCGGGGGGACTCCGCTACCAGGGCAGGGGGCCGTCCTCATCGCTGAAAGTGCCGGTGGGCCCGTTCGCCGGAAGGGTGGCCATCCGGACGGCGGCCCTGGCACCCTGTTCCGGCGTGCGTATCCCGCGGAACCCGTTCAAATCGGTGCCAACAAATCCCGGACAGACGGCGTTGACCAGGATGCCTTCCGGTGCGAGTCCCTTCGCGTACTGCAGCGTCAGCGAGGTCAGTGCTGTTTTGGAGGGGGCGTATCCGGCGGCGATCGGGTTCGTATTCGCTGGATCGGCTACTGCCGCGAGGGATCCGGCGATGCTGGAGACGTTGACAATCCGAGGGGCCTGCGAGAGACGCAGCAGCGGCAGGAAGGCTGCCGTCACGGAAATGACACCGAAGAAGTTGGTCTCAAACACCGAGCGGATTTCATCCACGTCGGCTGAGCCCGGCTGCTGGGCGGCAAAGCTGACGCCGGGCGTTGCCACAATGCCCGCGTTGTTCACCAGCGCGTCCAGGTGTCCGAACTGGCGTTTGACCGCATCCGCCGCGGCTGCCACCGAGGCAGGGTCGGTGACATCGAGGAAGACGGCGACGGCGTTGCCACCAAGGGAGCGCAGTTCAGCGGCGGCGCGCTCACCGGCGTCGGCGTTTCTCGCGGCCACCACCACGGTATGGCCCAGTGCGGCCAGCTGCCCGGCAATCTGGCGTCCAATGCCTTTGTTGGCACCGGTGACAAGGGCAATCATGCTGTCATTCAAGGGGACTCCTGGGAAGAAAGAACTTTCCGGTTTCGGAAGATGCTTCCACTTTGCCCGCAAAATTGGGGACGTGGAATAACGCGACGTCCCGTTTTTTTGCTCTAAAGTACAGAAATGGAAAACGACGGGTTATCCGAGGTTCTTGAGTTCATCAGCGTCCAGAGCATGATCTCCGGCGGCGTTTCGGCGCGCGGGCGCTGGGAGTCCCGATCCCGGATTGACGAAGACCTGAAGTTCTTTGCCCTGGTGCAGGGCGGCATGCGGTTGACCACTGACGGCCTTGAGGCGCCGCTGGTGCTGGAGGCCGGCGACGTCGTGGTCCTCAATGGCCGCACTGAACTGCTGCTGGAAGGCGGGAGCGGCGACGGTATGCCCGTGCACCTGGATCCGCCGGCCAGCGGCAGCTTTGTTCATGCCGGCAAGGGGACGGCGGGCAGTGAGGACATCATTATCGGCGGCCGCGTGACGGTAAACGCCACCGGCAGGGAGCTGTTGCTGCAGGCGCTCCCGCCGGTGGCGCACATCCGCTCCGGCACCGCGGCTGCCCCGCACCTGCACGCGTTGATCAACCGGTTGTTCGAGGAGTTGTCCGCACAGCGGATGGGCTGGGAATTCGCCGTCCGCCAGTACGGCCAGTTGCTGCTGCTTGACGTCCTCCGGGTCTTCGTTACGGGCGCGGACCTGCCGCAGGGGTGGCTGAAGCTGCTCTCGGATGAACGGCTTCGGCCGGCACTGGCACTGATCCACGGCTCCCCGGCACGGCCATGGAGCCTGCAGGACCTGGCACGGGCTTCCGCCATGTCCCGCACTGCCTTTGCCGAGCGGTTCCGCGAGGTGGCCGGCACTCCGCCGCGCACCTACCTGAACAACTGGCGGATGCTGGTGGCACAGCGGGAACTGCGCACGGGGGAAACCCGGATCCGCCCGCTTGCCCTGGAGCTGGGCTACTCGTCCGAGAGCGCGTTCAGCACGGCATTCAAGCGCAGCGTCGGCGAGTCCCCGCTGCATTACCGTGCACGCATGCGGGAGTATGCACACTAGACACAGCCACCGCGAAGCGACCAGGACACAGCGACCCGGAGGGCGTCAGGGCTTCTGAGGTCCTGTGTGCCATGGCATTGTGTGGGGATGACCCTGATCGCTCCGTTTCTGCCGCCCGGAACAATCAACGGTGTTCCGCAGCCGGTTCTCACGGCAGGTATCTTCACCCTTCGGCCGTGGAGTGTGGCTGATGCTCCGGTTGTACTGGCGGCCTATCAGGATCCGGCCATTACGTTGTGGCACCGACGACGGATCGACGGACTCGATGATGCACAGGTCTTGGTTGACCGGTGGCTCGCGAAGTGGGAGAAGGAGTCGGGAGCGTCCTGGGCGGTCTGCGATGACAAGGGCTTAATCATTGGCCGGGCTGCGCTCAGCAGGATCAACCTGTTTGAGGGTGACGGGGAAATCAGTTACTGGATTCTCCCAACGGCGCGTGGACAGGGGGTCGCCCCTGAAGCCGCGGCTGCCGTGCGCCAGTGGGCCTTCACTGGCGCTGGATTGAAACGGCTTCAACTTACTCACTCCACGCTGAACGAGGTCTCCTGCCGCATCGCAGAAAAGACAGGGTTTGCCTTGGAGGGAGTCAAACGCAGCGCCCTTCGGCACGAGGATGGATGGCATGACATGCATCTTCACGCCGCCGTCAACTTCCCGCCACCGGTTACGCACAAAGAATCCGACAAGGCGGGAAGATGAGCAGCCAGAGTGAGTGGTGGGACGTGGTCGACGCCGACGGCGCGCCCATCGATGCCACCTTCCGCAGGGGTTCCGGTCCATGGCCGCTGGGATGCTTTTACCTGGTTGTTGCGGTCTGCGCGCAGCGGGCGGATGGAGCCGTTCTGCTGACCCGGCGCGCAGCCAGTAAGGACTTCGCCTTTGGCTGGGAATTTCCCGGCGGCAGTGCTCTGGCCGGCGAGTCGAGCTGCGATGCGGCAAGCCGGGAGTTGCGGGAGGAAACGGGCCTCGACGTCGAGCCCCTGAAGCTGATTCCGATGGGCCGCTTTGTTGAGGACGCGGCCCTGCTGGACTTCTACGTCGCACGCGTGACTGGCAACGAGACCCTGGCGTTGCAGTCCACTGAAGTCATGGCGGCCGAGTGGGTGACACCTGACGAGGTTATACGGCGGCTGAATGCGGGTCGGATGGCGGAACCTTGGAGCGCCCGGCTGCACTGGCTATGGTCTTCCACGGAGCAGGAACTGCGCCGTGCCCGCTGACGGTTTCTCAGGGCCGGAAAGAACATGCTCTATGCTCAGGGTGTTCTGTCCGGCCAGCGCGGCCGGGTGCGGCTCTCATGGGGGATGGATGACAGGCACTAGAGGTTCTTCCGGCAACAAGACGACGACAAGAACAACCCTGGCCAGGGTGGTGGGCGGCGCCGGCGTCGTTCTGGTGCTGTCAGCGGGAATGGTGAGCTGCTCCAGTGAGCCGCTGCCCCCAAAGGCGGCCCTCACTGTGGTCAACGCCCCCGCGGAAGCGGCCTCTGCTTCGGCTGAGGCCGACCCGACGGCGGCCCCGGCGAAGCCCCCAGTGCAGACGGCGGCGGGAGCCGTGGTCTACGATTCGTTCGGCAACACGGATTTCTACACGACCCTTTCGGGCGACACCGCCGCCTCGGTGGCCGAGTCCTTTGGGCTGTCCGAGGCAAAGCTGAGCGAGTTCAATGCGCTCGTCCCCGGCGTGCCGATGACGCCGGGGACACGCCTGCGCCTTATTCCCGCGGAGGGGCCGATGGCCGGGGCGATGGGGGCCGCCGTCGTCGACGCCGATGGCATTCCCACCAGCTACGTGGTGGAACCCGAGGACTCCACCGAGGGCATCAGTTACCGGTTTGGGATCACCTCGGACCAGCTGGCCGAGGCGAACAAGGTCCCCTACGTTCACGAAGTCGGAAATGAGTACTTCCTCCTCGCCGGACGCCGCATTGAACTGCAGAAGAAACCCGTGGACAGCAGTTCCGGCACCGGAACCACCATCGACAATTCCTTCGGTGAGCACATTTTCTACACCTCCGTTGTCGGGGACAGCCTGGACAGCCTTGGCTACAAGTTCCGGTGCACCACGGAACAGCTGCTCCGCTACAACCCGTCCCTCACCACGTCCGGGCCCATTCCCGCCGGCACCAAAGTGCGGCTGATGCCGGGCGAGCTTCCCATAACGGGCGCCACCGGATCCTTCACCGCCGACGCTGACGGCGTACCCCATACATACACCACGGCCCCCGGGGACACAGAGCGTCAGGTGGCGTTCCGGTTCCGGCTGGCCGATATCGTCGACCTGACCTCGGCCAACCTCTCGCTCACGCAAGAGGGCCTCACCTGGTACGCGTACACCGATTCCTGGGAGCTGGTTCCGGGGCAGACCATCAGCCTCGACCGGTCCCAGCCCATCCGCAAATAACTTAGCTGTGGTTGCGGCCGTGGTTGGAGAACTCTAGGCAGCCAGTGAGGGACGGCCATGGTGGTTACCTGCATACCTTCGACGGTCGTCCTGGGTCCGGGTGGGTGCCAGATACTTTGTCCCCCCGAAGCGATGAAGACGCAGCAGGGTCGGCTAAAGACTTCGAAGACGAGATCACCCTGAACTTCACAAATCCTCAACCGATCGCTCTGGTGTGCGTAGTTAATGGCAACGCCAGTGATTGGATTTCCCACATGCGTGCAGACCGCGTTCGCACTGTGGTTGTCAGTCTCGATGACGGGAAGCAAGAAGTCACGCACCGTGCCTCGTTGCGCACCCTGCCGGAACATGAAATCCAGAACCCACAGGATCTCGAGCTGCCCGCCCCGGCAGATTTTTGGGCGGCAAAACCAACGTACGATCGGGTGTCGCTGACGCTCACCGACCGCTACCTGGGATCACAGGTCTATGACCCGAATACAGGTGAGGACGTCGATGTACCAACCCAAAAGGTGATGCTCGCCGAGGTGCAGGTATGGATAGACGCCGAGCAGTGAAGCTTAATGAATTGGGTGCCGGTTGGATTCATGTGCCCCGCCCTTCGGCCGAGCCGTCACCCGGGACCGGCGGAAGCCGACGACGGTCAGGTAAATCCCCAGCGAGGCCTCCCAGATAATCTCCGGCAAGGTGGCCAGGGCTGAGGGAACCGAGGACTGGCCGTAGGCGCCGAAGAGAACGGCGAGGCCGGACAGTGACATCAGCGGACCGCCGATGAGTCCAAACAGCGCCAGCGGCCGGGGCACCAAATGCGAGCGGTACATCAGGAATCCGAGCAGCAGCCCGTTTCCGATCCCGACCACAAACCCCGGCCCCAGCAGGAACGTCCAGCCGTGCGCCGCCACCAGGGCCCGGGCCACGGGCAGGTATTCGCCGGCGTCGGCGCCTGCGGTCTGCCGCAGGGTCACCACGGTGAGCACGCTGAGGACGCCGACGGCGATGAGCGCGCATTCCATAACCCGCGCCGCGACATATCCAATCGCCGCCGCCTCGCTGTGCCGGCGGAGGACGGGATACAGCACGACGGCGGTGCCAGTGTTCGCAATGATCAGCACCAGTTCGCAGACGGCTCCGAGCAGGATCCGGGTGTCCTCGCCGGGCCCGGTGAGGTAGTCCGGGTCAGTGAGCAGCGGCGCGTAGAGCGCGGCCCCGGCGATGGCCGAGACAAAGGTCAGAAGGAAGAGGATCCCGGCGGTCCGGGCTGTCCGGTTGGAGGCTTGCATGATGCTCCTGTCGGCCAAAGGTGTACTTTGTACACCGGATGTCCTGAACCTAGGTGTATGACGTACACTCTGTCAAGCATTAATTCCCTCATTAGGGTGAACAGGAAGGCGGACCCTTTGGCCCAGGAACCCCAGGACCGGCGTCAGCCGTCCGTGTCCCGGCCGCGCCTGAACCGCGAGACCGTGCTTCGCGCCGGCGTCGAACTGGCGGACCAGGCGGGGATTGAGGGTTTCACCATGCGCACCCTGTCCCAGGAGCTCGGGGTGGTGCCGATGGCCCTGTACAAGCACGTGGCCAATAAGCAGGAACTGCTCGAGGGCATGGTGGACCTGGTCTGGAGCGAGGTCACCGAACCGGACGCCGCACACGGCTGGAAGCAGGGAATGCGGAACCGTGCCGTTTCCCTGCGCGACGCCCTCACCCGCCACCGCTGGGCCGTGGGGCGGATGGAGGCGGCCGGCCGTCCGGGTCCGGAGAACCTGAGGCAGCACAACGCCATGCTGGGGTGCCTGCGGCAGAGCGGGTTTTCTTTCCGCACCACCGTCCATGTGACGAGTTTGCTCGATGCCTACGTGTACGGCTTTGCATTGCAGCAGAAAACCCTCTCCTTCGAGACACCGGAGGAGTCCGCTGCGGCCGCCGCAGCGACCCGAAATGCGGAAACGGCTGAGGACGCGGCGAGGTATCCGTACCTGCTGGAAGTGGTGGGGGAACTGGCCAAGGAAGGCTATGACTACGACGCCGAATTCGCCGTCGGGCTCGATGTCCTGCTGGACGGCGTCGAGATCCTGCGCGGTTCCTGGCGTTCATCTCCGGGCCCGAGAAGTGCTGGCCTGAGGTAGATTTTCAGGCATGTCAACAGAGGGATTCCTGCAGATCGCCATCACGACCAGCATCACTGTATTCCTGGCCGTTGTTGGCTGGTGGGCGCGTAAGCACCCCAACCGGTCCAAGGAATACCCGGAGCGAATCCGCATGCCCAAGGTGGTGCCCTTTATCGGGTGGCTCTTAATCGTCGTTGGAGTCCTGATCGGCTTGGTCGGGTGGGCCACGCCGGACGGCCCCCTCGACGCACGCATCGCTTCCGCAGCAGTATTCCTGGGCGGCTGGATGTTCGTGGGAATGTACCGCAATTTCTATGTGGTGCCGCGCCAGTACGAGGTGGTTTTCCGCTCAATCCTTGGCAAGGAACACGTCATTTCCTACAGCGACATTGCTCATTACAGCCTGGGGAGGGCCAGAAGGCAGCCCATTCTGACGATCAAATCCATCCAGGGCGTCAAACTCAGCCTGAACCTCAACGGCTTTGACATGGGCCCCTTGCTCCGGGCCATCGACTACCACCAGGCGACCGGGCGCTGGCCCGTCCCGGTGGAACCCGTCCCGGCCGATGCCGTCCCGGCCGACGCCGTCGAGGCGCCGCCGGGACGGTGACCGGATCAGGAGGCCACGGCCTCCACGATCTTTTCGTCGCCCTCGTTGATGGCCTTCACGACGGCGTCGTAGTCACCCTTGTCGATGGCCTTGCTGATCTTCTTGGTCGCCTGGCTGACGGCCCGGTCCACCCGGTCCAGGTACAGATCGTCGACGACGGCGACGAGCGCCGAGGATCCCGGCGGCAGCCATTCGTCCGCCTCAACGCCAATCTTCTTCTCCTCGTGGCGCTTGGCAATGGCGCCGGCCCCGGCCCCGATTGCGGCACCAATGACGCCCGACAGCAGCAGCGGCGGAGCAAAAAGTCCCACCACCAACCCGGCAATGGCCCCGGCCGTGGTGCCGCCGCCAATCAGCCCGCCTCCGTGCTCCTTCACATCAACGCGCCCCGAGGCATCACGGGAGAGGACAACCGCAGCCACCACTCCTTCATCCATGTCCTTGATGGTTCTAAAATCCGATGCCGCTGATCCTGCGTCGCTGTACGACGACACGAACAAGGTGTAGTTGCGATCTGACATTTTGAGCCCTTCAACTGGCGTGGTTGATCACCGAACACTCGAGACTTTATCCGCGCCGGGGGAGCAGCATCCGGTCCTTTGCGATATCCAGCATCAGGATCCGGCAATCAGCGGACGCGCGCAGAAACGTCCGGTATCCTCCTTCAGGCCACAGGTGCGGGGACGCCGGACAGCGCCTCCAGCTGCGCTCCGGTGAGCCGGGCTCCGAACGCATCTCCGCCGGGCTGCAGGAACGCGGTGGCGCTGAGGGAAGCAACAGGGACCGGGTCATAACCGATCTTCTCCACCACCGCCGAGACGAGTGCGACGGCCTCCGGGTGGTCACCCGCCACCGCGAGGCCAAGCCGCTCCGGATGTCCGGCCGGACGGCGGTCCGGTTCCAGACTGGAGTAGCCGGTGTGGTTAAAGCTCTTGACGACGACGGCGCCCGGGAACATCTCCTGCACCACCACTGAGGAGCCGCGTGTCCCTGCAGCAAACGCAGGAATCTCACCGTCCACCGGCGGCCAGTAGTTCATGGCATCCACCACAATCCGGCCCTCCAGCAGAGCGGGGTCCACATGCTGCAGCCGGTGCAGGGGCACCGCAAGGATCACCAGGTCCGCGTCGGCCACGGCATCCCGGGTCCACTTCGGCTCGGCGCCCGGGGTCACGATTTCGGCCATCAGCGCCAGCTGCGCGGGATCCCCGGAGGCGGACAGCGAAACCCGGTATCCGGCGTCGAGCAGTGAGCGGGCGACGGCGGTGCCCACGCGTCCCGCGCCCAGCACGGCAACGTGCAGGTGCTCCGAAGCGGCGGGAACTCTCTGGCTGGGGGAGTCAGACGGGGTGCTGGACATATCTGGAGTCATGCTTGCTGCAACCCGGCGTGCACCGCCGGCATTCCCGCGCAGGTCCACCGCCCCGGTTGGTGTTGATCACGCTCACGGAACCACGTTCAAGGAACTCACGCTCAAGGGACCGCGGGGACCGCGGACTTAAGGGACCACGGTGACGGTTTCTGTTCCGCAGGTGAACAGCAGGGCGTTTTCGGCTGCAGAGAGTTCGCAGTTGCGGTCCTTGACGCGGGGAAAGCCGCCGAGCTCGTCGGCCCGCCGGTTCCAGACGTAGTGGAACCTGCCGTGCTGGGTGTAGATGCTCACGCCGTCGCCGTCGAAGCCGTCCTGGGTGACCACTATGGACTGCCCGTTGGGGGCTTCGAACCGCGTTTGGTCTCCGATTCCCGCCGCGAGCAGGAAGACCACAAGCGCGGTCAGCAGTACAAAGGGTGAGGCCGCTACCGCTGCGGCAAAGGTGGTCCAGCCGGCGGCAGTGCGAATCCATGGTTTTGGAATGCGCCCGATCAAGCCGTACGCCAGCTGCGCCAGGCCCAAGGTTCCGACCAGCATGCTGAGCAGGATGATCCAGCCGCAGATGTTTTCCCTGGACAGACCGAAGAAGTGAAGCAGCACCTGCCGGCCGGCTGCATCGGCGGAGGGTGCTCCCATGACGGTGAAGGCGCCCCACATCACCAGGCCGGCTCCGGCCGCAAGTCGGAAACCAACGACCTCGACGCGTTTGATGCCCGCTTTCGTCGCCGGTTCGGTCTTCTCCATGAACTCGAGACTAGCGGCAGTAGCTCTCGATGCTGAACGAGGAGGGCGGAGTTTAGGACTAGGCGGGGGCCCCACCCTTGGACTCCCGCAGGGAGCGGACCATGCTCGTCAGGATCCTGCGTGCATCGGACTGCTCTTCCGGCGTCATACCGTCGAGCATCCGGACCTCCACGGAACGGACTGCGGCCGTGGCCTTTTTGAGTTCCTGCCGCCCCCGCGGCGTGAGCTGGGTGGGAAGAACTCTCCCCACACGGGCCGCCGCCGGGCGCTCCACATATCCGTCCTGCTCCAGGGTCTGCAGCAGGACGTTCATCGATTGCCGGGTCACGAATGCCCCGCGGGCGAGCTCGGAATTGGACAGCCCCGGACGCTGGGCGAGGAGTTCAAGGCACGAGTAGTGCGTCACTGTCATGCCCAGCGGCCGCAGGACGGCTTCCATCGCAGCGCGCAGCTCACTTGAAGCCTCTTTCAGCAGATATCCGAGCGACGTCTCGAGGTCGATAGCATCTTGACTCATGTCAGTATTCTGACATATCGTCTTTGTGTCAGATAACTGACATCAACGAAAGAAGAGAGTCATGCCTGTCACCGGCCCCGATTTCATTTCGCTCCAGGTGCGCGATCTCGACGCATCACAAAAGTTTTACGAGCAGTACCTTGGCCTGGTCCGGTCTCCAGCTGGCCCGCCGCACGCCGTCGTCTTCCAAACCGCCCCCATCGCGTTCGCGGTGCGCGGCGTTGTGCCAGGCACCGACCTCGATTCGGTACCCCAACCGGGCATCGGAACGGCTCTCTGGCTCCACGCCACCGAGGTCCAGGCCATCCACGATGCCTTGATCTCCGACGGCCACCGGATTGTTGCGGCGCCCATCGACGGTCCTTTCGGGCTGACCTTCACCTTCGCCGATCCCGACGGCTACCACGTCACGCTTCACGACCGGGCCTGACGCAGGGATCTTTCGCTGGCCCGCAGCGCGTGCTTGCATGGGAACACCCCCGTCCCCAGCAAGGAGTCCACCATGGATGCAGCGGATCCCCGCCACAGCTCTCCGTCCCGCCGGGAACAGGCTGAAGCAACCTACGAGCGGCTGTTTGGTGCACGTGACCGGACAGCCCACGAGGATGACCCGGAACTGATGGAGATCCTGCGGGGCTTCATCTTTGGCGACGTCTTCGGCACCGGCGTCCTGGATGACCGGACCCGCGAACTGATCACCGTCACCGTGCTGGCCTGCCTGCAGACCCTGCCGCAGCTCAGTGCCCACACCACGGCGGCGCTGCGGGTGGGCGTGCCGCCGGTGCAGATCCGGGAAGCGGTGTATCAGTTGGCTCCGGTGATCGGCTTTCCACGCGCCCTGAATGCGCTGGCTGCCATCAACGCGGTGTTCCGGGACCGCGGCATCCCGCTCCCTCTGCCGGGGGAGGGAGCGGACGACGACGCCGGCCGGTCCCGGGACGCCGACCGGTACCAGCGGGGCCTGGCGGAGCAGGAGCCGCTCTACGGTACGGAAATCCGGGATGACCTGGCCGATCTGCCGGCACCGTTCAACGAAGCCCTGCCCCGGTTCCTCACCGAGTTCTACTTCGGTGACTTCTATCCCCGCGGCGCCTTTACTCCGGCACTGCGGGAACTGCTGGCTCTTTGCGCCTTTGCCGCCATCGGCGACACTGCCGCCCAGCTGGGTCCGCACGGGCGCGCCTGCCTGCAGGTGGGCAATTCGAAAACCGAGGTCATCGCCGCCCTGGTGCACTGCTTCCCGTACGTGGGATTCCCCCGCGTGGTGGCTGCCGTCCGCGCGGTGAGGGACCTTTAGCCCGGATCAGCGGGCCGCGCGGCGGGCCCTTCCCTTCCGGAGTGCCCGCCCCGCCGCGGACATCACTTGCCGCTGAAGACCGGGAACCGGCTGGAGCGGCCGTAGTCGCTGAAGCGCAGGCTCCGCAGGACCTGCATGTCTGCGTCGGAGATGGCGAAGTCGACCTGCGCATTGTTTTCCATGTGCTCCGGGTTAGCCGTTTTGGGCAGCGGCACCGTGCCCAGTTGCAGCGCATACCGGATGCACAGCTGCGGGACACTCACCGAGTAGCGCTCCGCCACGGCGGTGACCTCCGTATTCCGAAGCATCTCGCCGTGGGCAATGGGGGAGTAGGCCTCGATGAGAATGTCCTGCCCGCGGCAGTAGGCGAGGAGATCATCCGGTGTGTTGCCAACATGGAGGAGCACCTGATTGACCTGCGGAGCCACCGTGCAGGAGCCGAGGATGTTTTCCAGGTCCTGCCGTTCAAAGTTGGAGACGCCAATGGATCGGAGTTTGCCGGCCTGCTGTGCCTCCTCCAGCGCCCGCCATGCCTCCCGGTTGCCCTCGGCATAGGACCCGCCGCGCCAGTTGTCCCAGGGTTGGGGGCTGTGGATCAGCATCAGGTCTAGATACTCCAGGCCCATGGTGGTGAGCGATCCGTCGATCGCCGCCACCGCGCCGTCGTAATCCTTGATCTCGGCGGCGAGTTTGCTGGAGACGAACAGGTCGCTGCGCGGCACGCCGCTGGTGCGCACCCCGTCTCCGACGCCGTGTTCATTGCCGTACGCCTGGGCGGTGTCGATGTTGCGGTAGCCAATAGCCATTCCGTCCCGGACGGCCTGCGCAGCGCTGCCGTCCGGGATGAACCACGTGCCCAGGCCCAGCTTCGGGATTGGTTGTCCGTTGGCCAGCGTGTAGGTCTCGTTCAGGATCATGGTCCTGCTCCTTGAGTTGGCGGAAATGCACGGCCTTTACTGCCATGGTGACGCAGCCTTCCGCCCGGCGGAACGGTTGGCTGGAACTCCGGGGTGCCCTGCGGTGGTTCCAATGAACGGGCTGGTCGGCGATGTCGCGTTAATCCGGAAGGGAACGCGCGAGTCGATCGAGTTTGGTGACAACCAGAGCGTCCCCGGATCTGAAGACAGCCTTGGAATCACAGCGATGACCAACGAGTTAGTAAACTATGATTTACTAATGGTGTGAGTAGACCCCAGCGTGCCTCCGATGACGAGTTGCTCGACCGCATTGATGCCGTAATCACCCAGCGGTCTTCGATGGACCCGTGGGGGCTGCATGATGTTGCCCCAGCTGCGGGCATAAGCCCCGCCGGGCTGATCAAACGATTCGGCTCCAAAGAGGGTTTGCTGCTCGCACTTACCCGAAGGTGGATCGACCGCATACCGGATACGCCTGCGGGAACTGTCGATGCGTTGACCGAGCTTCGCGAATACATCGAGGAGAACTTCGCCGCACCCACGTCGGCGTCAGCGGTATTCGGCCTCGGGGAGCTTATGCGCGACCTCTGGTCGCCTACCTCGGCCGAATTGCTCCGTGACGGATGGCGCAAGCAGGCACACTACTTCGCCGTTCTCCTGGCATGCCTGCCGCTGCGGAAAGACATTGACCCCCGGTCCGCATCCCTGGCACTGCTCGATGGGCTTCATGGCAGCCTTTACCGCCTTGCCGTGGACCTGCACCCCAATACCCCAACACAGACCCTGGACGCCCTTTTGAAAGGCTGGACATGACTACTGATCGCACCTGGCATGGATGTGTTTTCATCGGCACAAGCCTTGACGGTTACATTGCAGGACCCGACGGCGACCTCGCCTGGCTCACTGACCCGTTACCTCGACCTCACACCACGGATTCCACGGCACATCCCGCCCTTGTGTGGGAGACGTTTTTCCCCACCGTGGACACGTTGGTCATGGGCCGCTCCACCTACGACACCGTTCTTGGCTTCGACTCATGGCCATTTGAAGGCAAGCGCGTCATCGTACTCAGCACGACCATCCCGAGCAACAACCAAGTACACGTTGTTCGTTCAGTCTCCGAAGCACAACAAATGCTCGACGCCGAAGGGGCTGCCCGGGTGTACGTCGATGGCGGTCGCACCATTCAAGCATTCCTAGCCGAAGGACTTATTGACGAAATCACGGTTTCGATCGCGCCGGTGATCCTGGGCCGAGGAAGGCGCCTGTTCGGGGACCTCGACCAGGACGTGCTGTTGACCCTCCGCGGCCATCATTCGACACACGATGGCGGACTGCTGCGAGCAACATACGACGTACACACGCGGTAGCCCGACCGCAGATGATGTGTGGCGAGACCGGAACCAGCGCCCGACCGGTCACTGGGTGGGCCAAAGAATGAACTCATCCCAGATCGCGCGAACTGGCTCCGGACCCGCAGCATCAAGAGCAGAGCGCAGCTTGTGGAGGTGTTCGACTCGCAGTTCAAGAGGCGGTTCATCGGGCTGGTAAGTCGTGCGCACGGGATAATCCAAACCGGAGGTGCTGGTCATCTCGATGTGACACCCAAGGACGTAGGTCACCGGGTGCGATTGGCAGAATTCGATGAGACGATCAATGCTTCGCGAAAAGGCTTGCCAGTCATTGATATACAGCCGGCCCCGGTACACCGTGTCGCCGGTGAAGAGGATTCCGGTCCGCGGATCGTAGAACGTGACGGCCGCGGCGTCGTGACCGGGCGTGGCAAGAATGTCCAGGGTCCGCCCACCAAGATCCAGCTTTGTTTTGTCCGAGGTGTCGGATAGCCCGAGGAAGTGCCACGCTGATGTTATATCCGCTGGCACCAGAGTTGTCTGGGTGCGGTCAAAGAACTGGGCATCACCGGCTGTGTGGTCGCCGTGCGAATGTGTATGCAGGATCAACAGTTCGTAGCGGGGATCGACGTCGGAGTGGCGGCTCATCCACGAATCGATGAGACCATCGACCACTGTACGCAGCGGGAAGTGCTGTTGAGACACGGTGGCGCCGGTATCGAGCAGTACGACGCGTTCGCTCCCGAAGAGGAGAAACAGAAACGGGGCTTCGTAGTTGATTGCCATGTTTTGCCGAAGGACAACACTGTCTGCGTCATACCAGTGGACCTGCACATCCGGGTCAGCATTGTGTTTGGAGGACTCTGAACCATGGATCCACTGCGTAGGCAAAGGTCGCGCCACCGGCCCGGTGGAATGGACAGTTTCCGTCGACATCAGCGCTCCTCGTTGTGGGACACCATGCGTCCCTCGGGTGTCCAGCCTAGTTGCCTGATTCCCAGGACGACGCCCACGGCGGCCCGTGCGGCAGGATAAAGGCATGCCTCTAAACAATTTGTTCACAAGCCTCCGGGCTCTTCCCGGCACAGAATCAAGGGACGTGTACCTGCGGTTCCTGGAGACGGCCGGAGATGCTGCTTTGTACAGGAATGGCGGGCCGGAGCATGTCACGGGGTCCTGCTTCGTCTTTTCGCCTGGCTTTGATCGTGTTCTCCTGTGTTTCCACCGCAAGGGGCAGTTCTGGGTGCAGTTCGGCGGCCACGTCGAGCCGGCTGACGCCTCAGTGGCAGAAGCCGCACAGCGGGAGGCCCGCGAGGAGTCCGGAATTGCTGACCTTGTCCTGCTTAGCCCCGCCATCATGGATCTTGACCGGCACGATCTGCATGGCGGATTCTCGTGCGCCGCTCATTGGGATGTCGGATTCGCCGCTGTTGCTGCCCCCTCCGCCGTCACATCCGTGAGCGATGAAAGCGAGGATGTCCGGTGGTTCCCTATTAACGAGTTGCCGGCGCAAGTGCCACCGAGCTTCCGTACGCGTTTGGATAATGTCCGGCGCATGGCAATGTTGCTGACTGACACTCACTAATTACCTAACCAGGGGCGGGCCTCCCACCCCGCATCCGGTGGGCATCAGCGTTTGGCCGGACGCAGACCCACTGCGATCGCGGCGGCAACAACAATATGCATCAACGCGAGCCCGATGAAGCCGAGGGAATCGAACCCCACGGTTGCGGTCATCACGATAGTGAGCAGGGCCAGACCAATGCCGACCCATCGGCCGATTCTGAGGAACGCCGGGTTGCGCCGGGAAGCGAACGCAACAACCGCGAAGCCGACCAAGAGGGGGACGACTGTCATAACGAGGACGTTGGCCACCCCCACTTGCACACCGACGGTGTTCACAAAGTCTGCCCCCGCTGCCTTGAAGATGAGCAGAAGTGCAACGTTGATGATGGCGGCGGCGAGGATGCACGCCGCCAAGAGGGGTGCGCGGACCGCAGTTTTCTGCCGGGCGGGGGAGGCGGGCTGAGTCATGGTGAGTCCTATTCATCGAAGCTGTCTTGGGGATTCGTCAGTATCGAGGGGCAGGCGGTTGGTGGCCGACGGCGAAGCCGCAAGCCCAGCTCACTTTCGGAGCTGCTGCAAGAGTGATTTGAAGAAAGCCGGCACCTGCCCAGCGCTTCAAAACAGACACCGGGTACGGCGGTTTGGCTGACTCCTGTTGGGTCCTTAGGAGAAAATGATCCAGCGATTCAGCATTTACTTTCGACAGGAGCAAACGGTGGATGACGAGATCCAGTTGATCAACGACGGCGATGGTCTGGCGGTCATTGGTGACCCAAGCGCCGTCGAACCTTTCCTGTCCTCGGAAGGTCTGGCGTCGAAAGACCTGGAGCTGCGCCGGCTCGGCCCCACCCTTGGCAAAGCAGCCGGGGTGGCCGAGATGGGTTCCCAGATCGCCGCCAACTCCGGGCGCTGGGTGAAGTTGACCGAGGAATCCGCGCAAGCCATAAAGAAATACGGCCTGATGAAGAACTCTCAAACGGGACTCAGCATGGGTGTCGTGCAGGCCAAGGGGCAGGGCAGAGGCATCAAAGCAATCGTTCAGTTCAGCAGCGGGAATGCATCCAAGCTGGCCAACCCAGCACTTCTGGCTGGCGCAGCGGGAATCATGGCCCAGGCAGCGATGCAGCAGAGCATGGATGAGATCACCGACTACCTCGCCGCTATTGACGAGAAGGTCGACGATATTCTGCGAGCCCAGAAGGATGCAGTGCTGGCGGACATGCTGGGGGTGGATTTTGTCATCGAGGAGGCACTGACCGTCCGCGCCGAAGTGGGCCGCGTGTCCGACGTGACATGGTCGAAAGTGCAGGCGACGTCAGGCACGATCGGCCGGACGCAGGCGTACGCGCTGCGTCAGCTTGAAGCCATGGCGGAAAAACTCGAAGAAAGATCAGGGGTCGGGGACCTTGCCAAGGCAACAAAGGATGCCGAGGACAAGGTGCGGGAGTGGCTTGCGGTTCTTGCGCGGTGCTTCCAGCTCCAGGATGCCCTGAACATCCTTGAGCTGGACCGTGTTCTTGATTCCTCGCCCGAGGACCTTGACCGACACCGCCGCGGCTTGAAGACCGCCCGGCGACACCGGACCGAGCTCATAGCCCGGAGCGCAGGGCGGCTGCTGGCCCGGCTGGATGCCGCCGCTGGAACGGCGAACGCAAAGGTCCTGCTGAACCCCTCATCGTCCCGGGCCGTCCTGAAATCCAGCAACCAGGCCGCAGCCGGCATTGCTGACTTCCAGGGGGTGCTTGGCATCGACGCCGGGCGGGAGGCGTTGGAAGCCAGGCTGTGGCTTGAGGCAGCGGAAGACGTCAAAGACCGAGTGGTCGGGGCGGGTGCCGACGGCGTGGATGCGGCGAAACGGCTCGGCATGGAAGGTTTTGACGCCGCCAAACGGATGGGAACTGACACCGTGGGCAAGGCGAAATCGGTTTCGGGAAAGGTGGCCTCCCGGCTCGCCGAGCGGTCTGCCCGCAGGCGGCGCGACGCCGATTAGCGCTTCCAAACGGGCGGCCGGAATGCCCGGCTGACGTCGCCCGCTACCGGCCGGGACTTCCGGAGCGCCGAGGGCAATGGTCTGCTGGATAAGGAACTGCACAGGATCCTTGAAGGGAGCAACCTCATGCGCGGAGTAGTCATTCATGCCCCCGGTGACATCCGGGTGGAGGACCGCGGGGACCCGCGGATCATTGAACCAACCGACGCTGTCATCCAGCTCGCCGCAACCTGCATCTGCGGCTCCGACCTCTGGCCATACCGCGGCATCGAAGACGTTCCGGCCGTGGCGCCGATGGGCCATGAATACGTAGGCACCGTGACAGAGGTTGGCAGTGGGGTCCGCACGGTGAAACCCGGAGACTTCGTCGTCGGATCCTTCTGGGCCTCCGACAACACCTGCGAGATTTGCCGGGCCGGTTTTCAAAGCCGCTGCGTCCAGGCGCAGCCGATGGGTGCGATCGGCACCCAGGCGCAGTTCGCCCGGATCCCGCTTGCCGACGGCACCCTGGTCGCTACGCCCGGCCAGCCCGACGCCGACCTGCTGCCGTCGCTGATGGCCGCCTCCGATGTGCTCGGCACCGGCTGGTTCGGTGCTGTGGCCGCCTCCGCCGGTCCCGGCAAGACCGTGGCGGTGGTGGGCGACGGCGCCGTCGGGCTCCTTGCCGTCCTGGCCGCCCGCCAGCTCGGCGCCGAGCGGGTCATCGCCATGAGCCGGCACCCCGAGCGGCAGGAACTGGCCCGCCGCTTCGGCGCCACCGACATCGTTGCCGAACGGGGAGACGACGGCGTGGCCGTCATCAAGGACATGACGCACGGGCTCGGGGCACACTCGGTAGTGGAGGCAGTGGGGACACAGGAATCGATGATGCAGGCAGTCCGCTCCACCCGGCCCGGCGGGCACATGGGTTTTGTGGGCGTATCCCACGACGTGGCGCTGCCCGGGCTGGAACTGTTCTTCGCCGAGATCAACATGCTTGGCGGGCCGGCACCGGTCCGCCGGTTTTTACCCGAACTGATCGACCTGATCTGGAACCGGACCATCGATCCCGGCCTGGTCTTCGACCTCACCCTTCCCCTCGAGGACGCCGCGGAAGGATACCGGGCCATGGACGAACGCCGGGCGGTGAAAGTACTGCTGACTCCGTAAATCATCCTCAGCGCTGTCCTGCCGCGGCGCCGCCTCTATTGCCCGGCGGACATCTGCTGGACACTGAAAACACTGGCCCCGGGACCGCGGCGCCGGATACTCATGGCAGCCAGCCGCGGGATGCCGCTTCGCCAGCCCTCTGTCGAGGAAGAACAGGCGAACCGTACCCCGGAAAGGCATTCCGATGAGACTTCCTTCTCCTAGCCGGCGGGCTTTCTCCGCACTTCTCACCGTCTGCCTTCTGCTCCTGGCGACGGGATCAGGTGCATTCGCCTCATCCCCGGTGTCCAGCCCCCAGTCCGCGCCTTTTGCCGTGGTGAACGACGGCACCGGGCCGCAGTTCTACAGCGGCCTGAACATCGACGTCCAGGATGACGTTTCCGGTGACGTGTACGCCTCCGGGCAAAGCGTCACCATCAGCGGAAACGTTACGGGGGATGTGATCGCGGCAGCCCAAACGATCACCATTACCGGCAACGTCGACGGAAACGTGCGCCTCGCCGGGCAGGACGTGACCATCAGCGGCGACGTTGCGCGCAGTGGAACGATCTTCGCGGCAACCGTCACCATCACCGATGCCGGGTCATTCGGGGAGGACCTGGTGGGTGCCGCGGGTGACATCGCCATCTCCGGGGCTGTCGGCCGTGATGTCGAGGTTGGCGTTGGAAACCTCACCATCAGCGGGACGGTCGGGGGCAACCTCACGTACAACTCCGACGAGGAGGCAAATATCTCCGCGGATGCGGTCAGCGGCACCGTGGAGCGCATCGCCCCGGAGCCCGAGCAGGAGCCCTCGGCGGGGGAGAAGTTCGTTGGGTGGCTGCTCGGATTGTTGTATGCGCTGGTTGCGCTGAGCCTTGTCACGGTGGTCGCGGGCTGGCTCTTCCCCCGTTTGCTGCACCGGGTGACCGATCGGCTCCTGCCTCGGCCATGGCGGGCGCTGCTGGTCGGTTTCGTGGCATCCATCGCCGTCCCGTTTGTGGTGCTGCTCCTTCTGGGCACAATTATCGGGGCGCCTCTGGGGCTGTCAGTCCTTCTGGTCTGGATAACGCTGACGCTCGCCACCTTTGTCTTCGGCGCCTATTTCATTGGCAGGCTCATCTTCCGCGGCAACCAGCATCCAGTGATCAAGGCGCTTGTCGGGGGTCTGATCCTCATTGTCGCGCTGCATATTCCGTGGCTGAACGTCGTCGTCTGGCTGGCCATGGTGTTCCTTGGCCTCGGTGCGCAGCTGTTGGCAATCTACGACCGTCGCCCCTGGCACCGCGCACCGTCCGCACCCGGCGTCTCCGGCGTCTCCGGTGTCGAGCAGCGAAGGGGCGACGGCGTCGAGCAGCGAAGGGGCGACGGCGGGGACCAGCCCCCAACCTTCGACTCTTACTGAAGCCCTCCGCAGCCTGGGGAGTGGATCACGCGGTCATTCCGGGTTACGCGGTTCATCCGGGGGTGCCGGGGCGTCCTCCGGGCCGTCATCGCCGCTGATCCACTGTGCGAAGCGCGCACCGGGGTCCCCGCCGATGATCAGGAAGCGGGCAAAGAGAGTGAGCGGCACAGCCAAGAGCGAGCCGACCGCTCCCAGCAGGGTTGTCCAAAGAACCACCGAGGCGAAGGTCAGCGTGACGCTCAGTCGAACTGTTTCCCCCACGAACCGGGGCTGGACCAGCACTTGGAGAGTGACGTTGACGATGCAGTAAATGGCCAGCACCAGCAGCCCCAGCCCCCAGCCGCCAACCGCGACAGCGAGCACGACGGGAGGCACCACGCCGAGGACGAAACCAATATTGGGGATGTAGTTGGTAACAAACGCCAGCACCGCCCAGACGAAGGGACCGGGTACACCGAGCAGCCAGAGGGCGAGTCCGTCAATCACCGCGACGGTCAGCCCGAAGATCGAGTTGACGAGGAAGTACCGGTTGGTTCCGGCGGTGAACTGGTTGAAAGCGTGCAGTCTCCGGCTGCTCGCCTCCGCGAGGTCCTTCGGAGGGTTCTGCCACCGTGCAGCATCCATCCCGAGAAACATCGCGTAGGCGACGACAAAAAAGATGGCCGTGCCCAGGCCCACCAGTTGCGTGCCGGCGTTGAAAACGGTCGTCAGGAGTGTGGATGGCTGGATGGCCCCGGCAACCTCCTCCATCGACACGGTGCTGAATCCGAGGCTTTGGAAAAACGACTCAAGTGTTGCGGCGCTCTCTTCCAGCTGGCCTGCGTTGGTGGCCAGAATGCTCCCGAATTGCCCCAGAGCCAGAAGGACCAGCACTGCCAGGACCGCCAGGATTCCCCACGCAATAACCACGACGACGAGGGTGCCCACCCAGCTTGGGGCGCCGCGCCGATCCAATGGTCTTCGCGCCGGCAAAGCGATAATGATGAGCGCCGCGGCCAGCACCAGCGGCGCCAGGATCGATCGGCCTGCCCATACCGTCCAGCAGGCACAGCCGGCAGCCGCCAGAGTCAGCAGAATCCGTGTTGGCCTTGCAAGTCCGGGTGGCCCGGGCGGCTCACGATCACTCATGGGGCCTCACAGTTATCAGGGGAACGACGACGCTAAAGTCCGGGTTCCGCTGCTTCTTCCCTGCGGCCCCCACCACCACAGGTTGGCGCACAGGCCAATCTCCGTCTAGAGGGCAGCCTGGTAAAGCGGCGTCCAAGAGGCGGGAATCTTTCCTTGCTCCTGATCGGCGCATGGCCTTCCCAACATCCGGAGTCACGGGTCCTTTGGAGCTAAGAGGCGTCTGGGATTCTGCTCACATCCGTGTTGATCGCTGACCCTGACACCGGGTGCAGAAAACAATTGCTTGACACAGCAGCTCATCAATGGAATCGTCTCGTGCATCCACTGTAAACGTTTACAGCACTCGAAGGAGAGCGTTGGCTCGGGTCACTATCACTCAGGTTGCGGCACACGCCGGCGTTTCTGTGGCGTCTGCTTCACGGGCCCTCAACGGGCTCATAGCGAGCCCCCAAACGGTTGCCAAAGTGCAGCACGCCGCCGAGGAACTCGGCTACGTCGCCGATGCGACGGCACAGTCCCTGAAGCGGGGCCGAACAAACCAACTCGTCTACGCCGTCGCCGACATTGGCAACCCGGTCTACGTCGAGATGATGACCGCGGTGGAGCGGGTCGTCTCGGCATCCGGCTACCGGCTGGTGCTGTCCTCGATGGGTACCCTGTCCTCCTCAGTCGACGTGGTGCGTGACCTGAGCCGGGGGTATGTGGACGGCATGATTCTGTCGCCGCTTCGCGTCACGGATGAGCTCCTTGCGGTGCTTGCGAAGACGCCGGTGCCGGTCGTCGTCCTGGGACATTTGCCGGACAGCCAGAGTATTGACAACGTGCGTGCGGATTCGCGCACTGCCATGCGTCTTGTTGTTGACCATCTTGCTGCCGAGGGCCGGCGTGACGTCACTTTTGTGAACGGACCCAGCGACACCACCCCTGGTGCTTTCCGGCGGGACGGATTCGCCGCAGCAGTCGCTGCCCACCCGGAAATCCTGGCGAGGAGCGTCGAGGCTGAGGACTTCACGATCGGGGCCGGCTACGCTGCGGCCCGCCGGGTGCTGTCCGGTGAATTCCGCCCCGATGCCATCGTCGCCGCCAATGATCTGATCGGAATCGGCGTGATCCGGGCCGCCGAAGATTTTGGGCTGTCCGTTCCGGGCGACATCGCCGTCACCGGTATCGATAACACGGAGCTGGCCGGAGTCGTCCGGCCGGGCCTCACGAGCGTGGACCTCGGCGCCGACGAGCGCGGCCGCGCCGCAGCGGAGCTGCTGCTCCAACGCATCACGGACCCTGCGCGTCCCGCGCACACCATTGCGGTTGCGCCCTCGCTGGTTGTTCGCGGCTCTTCCCTCGCACGCAGGCCGGACCCTGCCTCGTCTCCTACGCGTGACCACACTGAACACACCGATCTCAATGAGGAGAGGGAAGCCGGATGAGCACCGCAGCCACAAGCACTCCACGCGATGTGAAGGAGGCGCCGCGTCCAGTGAGACGCGTAGGCCACCGCGTTCGCGCGCAACGGCGGGAAGCCATCACGCTGGTGATCCCCGCGCTCCTGCCGATCATTATCTTTTCCGTTATCCCGCTGGTCAGCGGAGTCGCCCTCGGCTTCACCGATGCCACGCTGAAGCGGAACGCGGAGATCAACTTCATCGGTTTCGGAAACTTCATTGAACTCTTCGGCGACCACCGTTTCTGGGGCTCTTTCGGCATCGGCATCGTCTGGGCCGGTTCCGTCGCACTTCTCACCCTTGTGTGCGCCATGGGACTGGCACTGCTGCTCAACAGCGATTTGCGGCTAAAGGGCCTGACCCGGGTGCTGGCATTGATCCCCTGGGCGATGCCGCCCGTGGTCATCGCGATCGTGTGGCGGATGATTTACAACCCCAATTCAGGTCCGCTGAACGGCATGCTCGAAGCGGTGGGCATTCCGGGCGTCAACTGGCTTGGCGACTTTTCCACCGCCCTGCCCGCCGTCATTGTGGTGGGAGTCTGGGCGGGGATTCCGCAGACCACTGTCCTGCTGCTGGCCGGTATGCAGTCCATTTCCGCGGAGCAGCATGAGGCAGCTGCAGTCGACGGCGCCGGAGCGTTCCGCCGGTTCTGGCACATCACCCTCCCGGCCCTCCGCCCGGTTGTTTTCGCTGTCACCGCGCTGGACTTCATCTGGCAGTTCAACTCCTTTGGCCTCATCTATGTCCTCACTGAAGGCGGCCCCGGCGGCCGGACGATGATACCGCCGCTGTTCACCTACTTGGAGGCCTTCCGCAACCGCGAAATCGGATACGCCTCGGCAATGGGTGACGTGCTCGTCATCGCGATCCTGCTGGTTCTGTCTCTGTACCTTGTCAACCAGTTCCGTCAGACAAAGGGAGCACGCTCATGATCACCAGGCGTCCCTGGTACGCGACGGCGCTCATGTACGTCGCCCTTACCGCATTCCTCCTGTTCCTTGGGTTCCCGCTGCTGTGGCTGCTGTCGGCGTCGTTCAAATCATCGGGTGAGCTGAACTCGCTCGCCGTCAACCTGCTGCCGGCCACCTGGGACTTCAGCAACTACGGTTCCGCCCTCGAGCGCCAGAACCTTTTGACCGCCGCCGGCAATTCGGTGCTGGTATCCCTGGCAACGATGGTGATCACCGTGCTGCTGTCGATGCCGATGGCCTACGCCCTCGCCCGTCTCAAGGGGCGGCTCCGCGCTGCCGGCACGGTGTGGATACTGACCAGCCAGGTCTTCCCGTCGATCCTCATCATCATCCCGTTGTTCCTGGTGCTGCGCACGATCAATCTCAACGACACCCTACTCGGACTGACCCTCGTGTACGTCACCTTCACCCTGCCGTTCACGCTCTGGATGCTGCAGGGTTACGTGTCCGCTATTCCGGCGGAACTGGAGGAGGCCGGTGAAATGGATGGGGCTTCGCGCATCACGATTCTGCGGAGGATCATCCTTCCGCTGCTCGCACCGGGGCTGGTGGCAACGGCCATGTTTACCTTTGTCTCGGCCTGGAATGAGTTCTTCCTCGCCCTTGTCCTGCTGCAGAGCCCGGAGCTGTACACACTTCCCATCGCCCTGCGTTCGTTCCTGGGCGCGGAAGGGCAAACCCAGCTGGGCCCGCTGGCAGCAGGTGCCATTCTCGCGACCATTCCGTCGCTCATCATCTTCACCATCCTGCAGAAGAAGCTGACCGGCGGAATGCTCGCCGGAGCAGTCAAAGGCTGACCCTGCCCCCTAAGAAAGATCGACCACAACAGAACAAGAAAGCGAGCATCATGAAGAGAATACGAGGCATTGGCGCCGTCGCGTTCGCGGGCGTGACCATCCTCGCCCTGAGCGGTTGCCAGCAGGGCAGTGCCAGCAATGAATCGGAGAACGCCGACGGCGGCCCCGTAACCCTCCAGTTCCAGTCGCTGTCCGACCAGCCAACCACCCAGGCTGCCGTGAAATCCATAGTCGATCAGTGGAACACGGAGAACGAAGACGTTCAGGTAAAGATTGTCCAAGCCGGATGGGACGGGACCTTCGACAAACTCATCACCCAGTTCACCGGTGGAACGGCACCGGACATCATCCACTATGAGGCGAGTTCCATTGCCTCCTTCGCGGCGGACGGCTACCTCGCTGACCTGACCGACCTCATCGACGAGGACCTGAAGCAGGACATCTCCGAAGGGATTTGGGACTCTGTCACACAGGACGGAGAGATCATCGCCTATCCGTCCACTCTGCAGTCCTACATGGTGTTCGCCAATGCTGACCTCCTCGAAGCCGCCGGGGTTGAAGTTCCCACCGGCGACACGATGACGTGGGAAGAGTTGCAGACCATCGCGAAGGCAACAACCACCGAAGGCAATTTCGGCATCGGATGGGGTCTTGGATCGCCGACGGCGACGATGATGAGCCTCTCGCTCGGTTTTGACGGTGGCTTCTTTGACGGAGAAGGCACTGACGCGTCGATCGATGTTGGCGACTCCGAGCTGGCGGTGCCCGAACTGATCCATGAAATGGCCTACACCGACAAGTCGATCGAACCCACGTCACTGACACAGTCCGGGTCGGACGTACTCGCCTCGTTCTACGGAGGCAAGGTCGCAATGACCGTGCAGGGATCCTTCCAGGCGACGAACATTGCCAACGACGCCCCCGAAGGGCTCAACTGGGTGGCCCTGCCTCCGCTTGAGGGTTCAGCCGGCGCGATCCAGGCCGCAAACCCGCAGACCTACTCGGTGAACGTTGATTCCGAGTACGTGGACGAGTCGGCTGATTTCCTCAACTTCTTCATGAGCGCTGAGAACCTGGCCTCCATCGCCTACGCCGACGCACTGATCCCGGCGTCCTCCTCAGCCAGGACCGAGGTGGAAACACTGGCCGCGGACAACCCCGCCTGGGAACAGGTGCTGGCATCAGGCGAAGGGCTGCAGGGACCGCCGTTCCTCAAGGTCGAAAAGTACACGGAGTGGAAAGACACCATCGCCACGCCGGCCTTCCAGCAGTACCTGGCTGATCAGATCACCAGCGACGAGCTGGCTAACCAACTTTCCACCGGCTGGACTGACATCGCCGGTTGATGACGCGCGGGGGTGAGCCGCCGGTTCGCCCCCGCCGTCGTCATTTTCGGAGGTAAACAAGGAGTGAGAATGAACGTGTTGCAGAACAAAGTAGCCGGAGTACTGACAGGCGCCGCAGTGGGAGACGCCTTGGGCGGTGCCACGGAGGGCTGGACCCCCGAGCAGATCGAAGAGCGCCACGGCGGCCGGGTCGAGGGCATCGTGGGACCCTTCCTCGCCGATTGGAAAACCGCGCGGCCGATTGCGCCCTACCACAAGGGTGACGGGCACGTGACCGACGATACGCTCATGACCCACGCTCTCGTGGAGGTCTACACCAAGCAGCGCCGGCATCTCGATGCCTACGACGTCGCCAGCGATCTGGTGCCGCTGATGATCGGTGAACGGCGCTGGGTCCCCGAACTCGAGGACCATGCCCTGATCCTGCAGCGCGTCTTCCTCGCCGAAAAGTGGATCGTCGCGAAACTGCACTATGGTCACGCTGACCCGCGGGAAGCCGGTGTGGGAAACATCGTCAACTGCGGAGCCTCCATGTATATGGCGCCGGTCGGACTCGTGCACATCGGTGACCCGCAGGGTGCCTATGCAGAAGCCATCGACATCGCCGGAGCTCACCAATCGTCCTACGGACGTGAGGCCGCAGGCGTATTCGCGGCTGCAGTGGCAGCATCCGCCGCTCCCGGCGCAACCGTCGACGACATGCGGCAGGCCGTGCTGGATGTCGCCCACGACGGGACCGCCGCAGCCATCCGTGCCGTTTTTGACGCCGTCGATGCGTTCCTTGCCGACGGCGGATCGGATGACCCGCGGGATATTGCCCGGGTGGTGCGCGCCGCTGTTGCACCGTTCGACACGGTGGGGGAGCAGTACCGCGCCCCGGCGATGGATGCCCGCCTGCCGTCACGCACCAAATCGATCGAAGAGCTGCCTGCGGCGCTCGGGTTCGTCGTCGCCCGCAACGGCGACCTTCGCTCCTCGGTGCTCGACGCCGTCAATTACGGGCGCGACGCCGACTCGATCGCCACGATGGCCGGCGCCATCTGCGGTGGTCTCCACGGTATTGAGGCAGTGCCCACGGACTGGGTCACTGATGTCACGGCCGCAAGCCGCCTCGATCTCGATTCCGTGGTGGATGCGATGACGGAGGTGGTGCGTGATATCGCCCGGGCGGATGCCGATCGCGCCACACAACGAGCCGCAGCCCTGGAATCGCTGCTGAGCCCGGTATACGCGAAGTGAGGCTGACATGGTCCCAGCCGGAGGACTTGGTCGCCGCTGAGCTGGCAGCTCTCCGTGAACAGGGTGTGGCTGAAAACGAACTTGCCCCGATTGAGTGCAGGTGGGCGGAAGCCGGCGGCTCGACGCAACTCGCTCCATCGGGGGCGAGCGCTGAACCCGCAAGCCGGGAGATCCGTTCCCTCGCACGCACGGTGCTCGATGAGCTGCAGACCCTGCAGATCCCAAGCGCCGAGGAACCGGACGAGTGGGAGGACATCGTCGCCCTGCTCCCGCCGGGTAGGCCGGGTACCGCGCCGGCCGCTCCGGGAATAGGGACGTCCGTGGACTTCGAACGGATGCACGGGGCATGGCTTGGCCGGGCGGCGGGATGCCTGCTCGGCAAGCCCGTGGAGAAGATTCCCCGTGCGGGCATCGAAGAGATTGCCCGGGCAACCGGCAACTGGCCGATCCGCACCTACTTCACCGCGGTGGGGCTTCCGCAGGACATAGCGGAGCGCTGGCCCTGGAACCGCCGCTCCGCGCCCACCTCGCTGGTGGAGAACATCGACGGAATGCCCGAGGATGACGACCTGAACTTCCCCATCCTCACCCTCGAGCTGATGGAGACCCACGGCCGCAGTCTCTCCACAGAGCACTTTGCCGAAGCCTGGCTGGCGGCGCTGCCGGCGGGCCGGGTCTTCACCGCTGAACGAGCGGCGTACCGGAACATTCTTGATGCCCGGACCGTCCCGGATACCGCGCGGCACCACAATCCGTTCCGGGAATGGATCGGCGCTCTCATCCGGGCCGACGTGCATGGCTGGGCTCATCCGGGGGACGTGCGCGCGGCTGCCGCGTCGGCATGGACCGACGCGCGGTTAAGCCACACCCGCAACGGGATCTACGGGGAAATGTGGGCCGCTGCCCTGTGCTCAGCATCCCTCACCGCCACCTCCGCCGATGCCGTGCTGGACGCAGCGGACACGGTCGTGCCGCCGGATTCACGCCTGGCTGCCGCCGTACGTCTCGGCCGGCAGACCGGCAAGGCCCTCGCCGAAGGCTCGCTGACCACTCCCGAGGCACTCGACGTGCTGCATGCGGAGTTCAAGGGGATGCATTGGGTTCACACCCTCAACAACGCGGCACTGACGGCGTGCGCCATCCAGGCCTACGGCGGGGACTTCGGTGCCGCCATCGCGCTCGGCGTCGCAGGCGGATGGGACACCGACTCCGTCGGCGCGACCATCGGATCCGTCATCGGCGGGCTTCTGGGTGCTGAGGGGATCGGTGCGGACTGGACTGATCCGCTCAAAGACTCCATCAAGACCTCGCTCCCGGGCGGGGCCGAGCGGTCCATCCGTGACCTCGCAGAACGTACCTTCAGATTGTCGGAGGGAACATCATGAGCGGCGGTTTCAACCCCCTGCAGCCCCGTGAACTCGATCTCCCCACCCGGGTGCCGCTCGAGCTGGATCTGATGAGCGGGGAAGCGGCGGCCGCGCTTGATGACGCCAAGATTTTCGCGGCGCCTGCCGATCCCGGGGATCTTGGCCGCTGGCGCGCCCAGCTCAGTGTGTGGCGGGAAGGTGCGCGAAAGCGCCATGGCGAGCCCACCCGGTACGACGACGACGCCTCCGCCTGGGCAAGCCGTTGCTTTACCGTGGCGCAGGTCTGGTTGTGGGACGAGCTGTTCTTCGATTTTGAGGCGCAGCGTTTCACCCCCGAGCGGTTTCTCGCTGACGCGCACGAGCGTTTCGGCGGGCTTGACGGCGTCGTCCTGTGGCACGCCTATCCGGTCATTGGTATTGACGACCGCAACCAGTGGGACTTTTACGACGTCCCGGGTTTGGCCGAAGTTGCAGCGGCGCTGCGCGCTGCCGGCGTCGCCGTGTTCCTGGACTACAACCCCTGGGATACGGGAACGCGCCGCAGCGGGGACGACACCCATGAGCTCGCGGCGGCAGTGCGCCGCCTGGGTGCGGACGGAGTCTTCCTCGACACGCTGAAAAAGGCGGATCCCGAACTGGTCACAGCGCTGGATGCGGCGCGCCCCGGCATCGGCCTCGAAGGCGAATCGAAGCTCGCCACCGAGCGGATCGCAGACCACACGTTGTCTTGGGCACAGTGGTTCGCCGACTCGGAACTGCCCGGCGTCCTCCGCGCACGGTGGTTTGAGCGCCGGCACATGCAGCACCACATCCGCCGCTGGCACCGGGACCATGCCGAAGAGCTGCGCTCGGCCTGGCTCAACGGTGTTGGAGTCATGGTGTGGGAGGTGGTTTTCGGAGCCTGGGTCGGCTGGAATGACCGGGATGCCGCGACGCTCCGCCGCATGCTTCCCGTTCAGCGCGGCTTCCACCGCTGGCTCGTGGAGGGGGAGTGGACACCGCTCTCGGTAACCGACGGCCCCGTGGTGGGGTCGGCTTTCGAACTCGACGGTGTCACCCTGCTGCTCCTGGCAAACACCTCGGATGAGGACGCCCACTACCGCCTGCCCGGCAGCGGCTGGCGGCCGCTGCACGCCGGTGACACCGCGAACTCGATCACCGTGCCCGCCGGCGGAATAGCCGCCGCGGCGCACATCGGTGCCGGTGCCCCGGTGCCCGATCAGCTCGACGTCGTACACGCTGCTCTCGCCGGGCAACCAACCCGGCATGACACGGCCTTCCGGCACCGCCCGGCACGACGCCTGAGCGCGCCGCATTGGAACGGCCCCGTTGCTCCGGCATCCAGCCGGGCTATCCCCACCGTCGCTGTTGCGGCCGGCGAATACACCCTGACCGTGCGCTACCGGATGCGCGAGACAGGCATGTATGACGGAGCGCCCTACGTGGACGAGTGGAAGCCGCTTCCTCCCCGGCTTCACGACCAGCGCACGCTGGACCGGAACGTTGTTCTCCCGCAGCCGGTTTCTGTTGCCGCCGCAGAGGTGAGCGAGGCCGAGTACGCCCGCTTCCTCGATGCGATCGGAAAGCATACGGATGCCCGCGACCCGGAGCGTCCCGCTACCAACGTGACATTCGCCCGGGCCCGCGAATACGCAGCCTGGGCCGGCGGACGTCTCCCCACCGAGGATGAATGGCAGCTGGCCGCAGCCCGTCCCGGGTTTCTGCGCCGAACACCGGAGGTGTGGAACTGGACGGAGTCCGAGCATTCGGACGGCCGTACCCGCTTTGTCATGCTCAAGGGCGGCAGTGCACACCGCAGCGAGGGCTCGGACTGGTACTTCGACGGCGGTGTGAAGTCTCCGGACTTCAGCGCCAAGCTGCTCTTGCCCGGACTCGGCCAGGACGCGTCCAGCTCAGTCGGGTTCCGTATCTGCGTCGAGCAGCACAATACCGAGCAGCACAACGACGATGCCCTCGATGACCCGGCCCCTGAAGGGGAGGGACCCGCATGAGCCCGCTCAACGGCCTGCGCGTCGTGGACGCCTCGACGCTCTTCGCGGGCCCGATGGCAGCAATGCATCTGGGGGACATGGGCGCCGACGTCGTCAAGGTTGAACATCCCAACCGGCCGGATCCTGCGCGGGGCCACGGGCCGAGCAAGGACGGACAGAACCTTTGGTGGAAGACGCTCGGCCGCAATAAGCGCACGGTGGCCATCGACCTGCATACGGCCGGCGGGCGCGATGCGTTTATCCGCCTTGCCCGGAGCGCGGATGTCGTGATCGAGAACTTCCGTCCGGGCACGCTGGAACGCTGGGGGCTGGACTACAACGCGCTGTCCGCGCAGAACCCCGGGCTTGTCCTCGCCCGCGTTACCGGGTTCGGGCAAATCGGACCGTATAAGAACCGGCCGGGGTTCGGCACGCTCGCCGAAGCGATGAGCGGCTTTGCATCGTCCACCGGCGAGCCGGACGGGCCGCCGACGCTTCCGCCGTTTGGCTTGGCGGACGGCGTCGCGTCGCTGGCAACCGCCTACGCGATCATGGTTGCCCTGCACGCCCGCGACAAGGACGGCAAAGGCCAGGAAGTTGACGTGGCCATCATCGAGCCGATCCTGGCCATGCTGGGCCCGCAGATCACGCGCTGGGATCAACTGGGCACCGTGCAGCCGCGCACCGGCAACCGCTCGGTCAATAATGCCCCCCGCAACGCGTACCGCACCGCTGACGGTTCCTGGGTGGCAGTGTCCACGAGTGCGCAGTCCATTGCTGAGCGCGTGGTTGCCCTGGTCGGGCGTCCCGAACTTGCCGAGGAGGAATGGTTCGCCAGCGGAGCAGCCCGCGCCGAGCACGCCGACCTCCTCGACGACGCCGTGGGCACATGGATCGCCCGGCACTCCCGGGAGGAGGTCGTCGCCGCCTTCGAGGCTGCGGAAGCCGCGGTGGCACCGATCTATGACCCGTCGGACATTGTTGCCGATCCTCAGTTCAATGCTTTGGGGACCATCCACCGGATAAAGGACGCAGACCTTGGTGACATGGCCATGCAGGGACCGCTGTTCCGGATGTCCAGGGATGAAGCGACGATCGCGTTCACCGGGCGGGCGCATGGCGCGGACACGGATGCCGTGCTGACCGAGCTGGGTTACTCGCCCGACGAGTTAGCGGCGCTGCATGACGATGGAAGCATCGGATGAGCCGGCCCATCGTGGTGGCGCTGTACGCTCCCGCTGACCGGCCCGAGCGCTTCGAGAAGGCGCTGCGGGCCGGGGCGGATGCGGTCATCGTGGATCTGGAAGATGCCGTCACAGCTTCGCGCAAGGCGGATGCCCGTGCCGCCCTGACAGACTTCGCGGCGTTGTGGGAGGCGTGCGGCGAGGCCGCTCCCGCCGTGCAGGTGCGGGTTAATGCGGCCGGATCCTCTGTTCATGAGGCGGACGTCGCCGCGGTTGCGGCGCTTCCCGCTGCGTTCGGGGTGCGGTTGCCCAAGACCCAGTCAGCTGCCGATGTCGCAGCTCTTCGTGCCGCGCTGCCGGGACGGCAGGTGCATGCGCTGCTGGAATCGGCACTGTCGATTGAGCGTGCCTTCGAGATCGCCTCCTCGGGAGTTTCCACGATCGCCAGCGGCGAGGCGGATCTTCGGGCTGAACTGGGAGTTCCTGCCGGGTCCGGCGGGGAAGCGGGTTTGGCTTGGTCACGCAGCCGCATCGTTAATGCGGCTGCGGCTGCCAGCCTGCCTGCTCCACTGATGGCGGTCTATGCCGACGTCGTCGATGTCGCGGGATTGGAGGCGAGCTGCCGCGCCGGCCGCGCCCTCGGCTTCTCCGGCCGCACCGCCGTGCATCCCCGTCAGCTCGATATCATCCGCCGGGTCTTTACCCCTGATGCCTCGGAGGTGGCCCGGGCACAGAGCATTGTCGACCGGGTGAGTGCCGCAGCCCTCGACGGGACCGGGGCCTTCGTGCTGGAAGACGGCACCTTCATCGATGTAGCCATGGTGCGGGCCGCCGAGCGGGTTCTCGCCCTCGCTGGCATGGAGCCGCGTCCCGGAGCTTGACGGGGACGCCGGCGTTAAAAACGTCGCTCTGTGTACGCAGGAAAACAGCACCTGAACAAATGGTGAACTCCTGAGAGCCGGTATGGACATCCGCATTTCGTCACCACACTGTGTAGGCACTACACCTGCCGAAGTCAAAGAATCAATCTCTGGGGATGAAAAGAGTGGTGATGCAATCGAACACTGTTCGTCGAGGAGCAGCTATCCGTCCTGTGCAGCAGCACTCCTGCACATGGTCCATTCGGATCATAGATCCTCAGCTCAAGGATGTGGGCGACGATATTCTCCGTCATATTGTTGCCCCTCTGACTTCCCAACTAGGGGTCGCGGAGGGAGGAAGGTTCCGGTTCTCACGGAACCTGGAATCAGGCCATCCGTCAGTGCTCCTGCACTTGTGTGCCACCGACGACGTCATTAATCACCTATGGACGTTGGCGCACGCACTGGCGGACGAAAACGTTGCCAAGCTGGGTGCCGTGAAGATTTCCCGCGCCCCGGGCATCGTTTATCCGCAACCACCGGGCGAACCCGTACCTGAGTTGGTGGAAGCCGCACTCGCACGGTTCGGTGGACCAAAGGGCCTGGAACTGGCAGCAGAGATTTCCAAAGTATCCTCGGATCTGGCCCTGTGGTCGGTCAACCGCTTTCCCAGCCTCAACACGCGCTCGATGTTGGCTGCACTGCTTCTCTTCGACAGCGGCCACGCAATGATGCGGGGACCCCGGTCCGTTGTTTGGCCAGACCGCAGAACTACAAGCTGGGACTACTACTGGAACGCTCATCTGCAGGCCTGCACAGGATCTTCCGGTCCGCGGTCCGAGCAGGCACGCAGGGCGATGATGGCCCGGATGGCACCCCGGGTGATACCCGCACATCGGGTGATGGCCGCCCTAGCCTCAGAGCCGGCAGTGGATGTCTGGCGACGGCGGTGGGCACGGGCCATTGATGACTATTTGTACCGGGCGGACAAGCAACGCATCAGTCGCAGTGCGCAGCAGCTGGCTACGGGGGCCAGCCAGCTGTCGCTCAACCGGCTGGGCTTCACCTTCAGGGAGCAGGCAGCCCTTGGCCTGTACGCGCGTGCCTGGAGTAAGGATATTGAAGCGCAGTATTCCGGTGGGGAGCGCTGATTGCAGCCGTCAAAGCAGGGTACGAAATGACGGCGTAGGTGGCACGATCCCGATCTCGTTCAGCGGGTGGTCCTCCTGCCAGCGGTAGGCCAGATCCGGGTTGGCAATGACGGGGCGGCCGACGGCGACGGCGTCGGCCAGGTCCGCCGGCCGCGGCCGTCATGCCCCCAACTGATCCGCCGTTCCGATAGGCGCCAACCGGGCTTGAGCCGGGGAAGCGTCTCCGACGTCCGGTTCCGGGGCTATGTAGAAGTTGTCGCGGAACAGACCGGTCGGGTCCCAGACCGCCTTGAGCGCCCGCAGCCGCCGCAGATGCCCGGGAGGAAAGGCGCGGGCGAGGACATCGGGGCCGGTGTCGGTTTCAAAGCTGATATACAGGCCTTCGAACAGCGGGACCAGGTTCGACCAGCGCCGCCCGACCTCCTCTGAGCGGCCGCCCAGAATGGAGATCAGGAACTCCGCCGACTGCCACCCGTATGCGGTGGAATCGGCAGGGTGGTTGGCGGCTGCGCCCCCGGACGAGCGGATGCTCAGCAGGAACGGTGACCCCGAGGCGAGCAGGTCCGCCAGGCCCCGGGCGACGTCGGTGCTCAAGTGCCGGACAAAACCGGAGTGGCTGCGCGGTTCACCCTGGCCGTGCTGTTCGCCGTCGGGCGGAACCTCCAGCAGGGCTGCGTACGGGACCATGGTGACCGACTGATTGGCCAGCGGCGCCAGAGCCGCCAACGGCTCGAGCCGCTGCACCACGGTGTCCGGATCGGAGGAGTCCACCACGATCATCGCCTGGATGACGGCCGGCGATCCGGGGCCGCCCGGGCCGATCATCAGGGATCCCGTCACGGACGGGTGCGATCCCTCGATGGTGGTGCCCCACCCCTCCAGGAAAGAGGCGGCGTCGTCCGGGGTGAACAGAAACATCGCGAAACCGACCTGTGGGGAGACCGGGTGTGCCTCGAATTCAAACGAGACGACGGCGCCAAAGTTGGCTCCGGCGCCGCGCACGGCCCAGAACAGGTCGCTGTTCCGGTCCGCGCTCGCATGCACCAGCTCGCCGTCTGCGGTGACGATGTCCACGGAGCGGAGGTGGTCGATCGCAAGCCCGTGTTCCCGGACAAACCAGCCGATTCCCGCCGTCGTCGCCAGGCCTCCGACGCCGACGCCGCCGCTGTCGCCGGCGGTGACCGCCAGCCCGTGCGGGGCCAGCGCCCGCGCGATCTCGCCCCACCGGGCGCCCGGCCCCACCTGGACGCGGTTTCCGCCGGTCACCGTAATTCCGTTCAGTTCGTCGAGTGCGATGACTATGCCGCCGTTGTTGAGGGACCGGCCGGACAGGCCGTGTCCGCCGCTGAAAAGTCCCAGCGGCACGTCGCGGTGGCGGGCAGCGAAGCGCACCGCCGCCTGCACCTCGGCGGTGGTCACGGGACGCAGGACGACGCCGGGTCGTGCCCCGCGGAAGTAACTGGAGGTATAGCGGGTGTAGTCCGGGTCGCCGGGGAGCAGGGCCCGCGGGGAGAGTGCCGCGGGGATCGGGTCCTCCCGAAAGGACCGGGCCTCCGGCACAGCCACGGGTCCGGACGCAGCTGGTCCAGCCGCCGGAGAGTAGCTATTCTGCCGGCGGGCACGCTCAACGCGGGCCCGCTCGACCCGGGCTCGGATCCCCGGCGCCGTGACCTCTGCGAACCGGCGGAGCTCCTGCGGATCGTCGGTGGCCACGATGAACACGCTCACCCAGTGCTCGGTCGCCAGTTCGGCCAGGGAGGCGGCGTCGTACTGCGGGGTCACATTCATCAGGCGCGTGATCTCCCGCGGATCGCGGCCCGCCTCGCGGGCGGCGGCGTCGATCACCTCGTTGCCGCGTTCGACGTCGCCCGGTTTCATCCAGGGCAGGCTCGGCAACCAGCCGTCGCCCTTGCGGCCAATGAGGCCCTGCATCCGGGGCTTGTACGCTCCCACCCAGATGGGGATGCTGTGCGCCGGGGCCGGGCCCCTGGCCGCGCCGGCCACATGATGGAACTTCCCGTTGACATGCAGAGGCGCCGGATCCGTGGTGTCCCAGATTCCTCGGATGATGGACAGCGCATCCTCCAGCCCGCCGACCGCTTCCCCGATCGTCAGGACCGGACCGCCCATCGAGGCGATCGCGTCAAAATATCCCCCCGTGCCGATTCCGAGTTCCACCCGGCCGCCGCTGAGCAGATCCAAGCTCGCCAGGGAGCGGGCCAGCACGGCGGGCTGGCGCAGCGGCAGGTTCAGCACATTTCCGGAGACGTGGATGCGTTCGGTCCGGGCGGCGACCACCGAAATCAGGGTCCAGGTGTCTAGGAACTGGGCCTGATAGGGGTGGTCCTGGAAGGTCACCAGGTCCAGGCCCAGCTCCTCGCTGAGCAGGGCCCGGTCCACGGGCAGCTGGGGCGTTGCCGCCGAGGGAGTGATGAAGCTGCCGAAACGCAGCGGGTGCAGGTAGTCAGGCATGCCTTCAGCATCTGCGCACGCATCATCCTTGACAACCACTAGGTAAGCCGCTTACTTTTTGTGCGTGACTACGTCTGAGACCAGACCCGCGGGGCCTCCGTTCCGCATTGACGATGAAGAGTGCCGGCGCCTCGCCGGCGTGATGGAGGTGGTGGGGAGGCGCTGGGCCAGCGGCATCCTGCTTGCTCTAGGAACGGGTGCTGAGCGGTTCACCGAGATTGAGCACCGTGTCCTGGGGCTGTCCGGGCGGATGCTGACTGTCCGGCTCCGCGACCTTGAGGACGCCGGCCTGGTGGAGCGCCTTGTCGAGCCCACCATTCCGGTCAGTATCCGGTACCGCCTCTCGGAGCGTGGCCTCGACCTGCTGCGCTCCCTGCAGCCCTTGGCGCGTTACGCCGGACGGTGGGAGAGCGACGACGACGGTAAGCCGGTTTCAGCCACGGGCTCCTGACCACCGGTGCCGGACGCCGGGCGGGTGCCGGTCCCGGGGAAAGCACTACGTGACCGTGCCATCTAATGACATAAGCCCGCTGATCCATTCCCGTGGACCGAAGTCCTCGCGTGAGTGCTTATTGTTGCAGCCAGTCCAGAACTTGTTGGGCATGGGTGTTTGGAGGAAAGATCGGATAGAACACGTGCTCGATTGCGCCGTCCTTAACGATTAGTGTCAGGCGCGTGTAGAGCCGCTCATGACCCGTTGCGGCGAAAGTCGGCAGAGCCAGCGCTTCTGCCAGCGCAAAGGTCGGATCGGACAGCATCGGGAACGGCAGCCGCAGCCGGTCGACGACCTCTCGTTGGTAGCCCGAACCCTGGCTGGACATGCCGAAAACATTCTCCACACCCGCGTCCCTCAACAGCGTGAAGTGGTCCCGGAAATCGCAGGCCTCCGTGGAGCAGCCGCGGGCACCGGGAATAGCGTCCCAGCCCTCCGGGAGGTCTGTTCCTGGAACTCCTGTCAAGGGATACAGGTAAATAACCGTTCGGCCACCTCCGAGCCCGGCGAGATTCACTTTCCGTCCATCCGTGGCCGAAAACGTCTCTGTCGGCATGGCGAGCCCCACGAGATGGTCAGCGCCTCCGTCATCCACAGGGACGGGAAGATTATCGGGCAGGACCTTGGAGTAATCGATCACGGTGGTGATCTCCGTTCTAAAAGTTCGGGACGCGCCCTGCTGCAGTCGTGCGACAAGGTGCTCGCGTCGGGAGGAAAGGGATGCAATGGTCCGATCCAACTCTGCAATGCCGTCCCGGTAGGCAGCCAGAGAAGCCGGGCATTCGTCACTGTGCTGGTGCCCTGTCTCCAGACATGCGACAAAGGGCGCCGCACGACCGGGACTGATCCCGAACCCGGACAATGCACGTATTTCACTGACCACCCGTAAATCACGATCTGAATAGTCGCGATAACCATTGGACGAACGCTCCGGCTGTACTAATCCCAATTGCTCGTAATAGCGCACGGCCTTGATCGACACCTGTGCCCGGGTGGCTAACTCCCCTATACGCATTCTTGCCTCCTAACTTCACGATAAACCTTGCCCTTAGGGGCAGAGTCAACAACCGGGTCAGGATTCCTTCTGGAAGCGTCCCGCAAGCCGGCTCCCGTGGTGCAGGTGCCGTCGGAAACCTTCCTGATTCAAAATCTTGTTGTTTTCCCGATATCGACTGCAAGGTCCGAAGCCGTCTGCACTGCAATTTCACGTCCGTTCGGACGCAACTTCAACGCACTTTGTACTTGAACCCGCGATGCGATCCAACAAACCCCAGGCGTTCGTAAAATCGGTGAGCGTCGGTCCGTGCCTCATCCGAAGTGAGCTGTACGAGGTCAGCCCCGACCATGGCTGCGGCTGCCCCGGTAACCCAACGCATCATCGCGGATCCCACCCCGAGTGATCTGCTGTCACTCCGCACTCGAACGGCCTCCACAAGAAGCCGGGTTGCACCGGGTCTCGCCATTCCAGGAATGCGGGTCAGCTGCATGGTGGCCAGGAGCTCACCGCCATCATCGACGACAAACGATGATCTAGTTGGATGGATCTTCGATAATCGCAGCTAGAGCAGAACGGTAGGCGGGGACATCGGCGTCCATTGCCTTGTCGCCTCTATTCGCGCTAATTGGGTCATCCGCGAGTAGAAGCATGAGTGTTTCGAGGTCGTTGGTTGAGGCTCTTCGCAGGACGAGATCCCGACCCTTAGCAGTCAGGGCAACTGGCAAGTTCAAGGTGCTGATCACCTTTGTAGTGTGCCACTACTAATCGAGCAACCTGTCCATTGGACGATCGCTCAGTGGGCACCACGGCCTAAATGATGGCCTCATCGGTCTGAGCATAAAGACTGGCGTCTCAGGATAGCTGCTCAATTCAACCTGCCCGTATGCCGGTATCCCGGCGGGCACCAACTCACGTTGACCACGAAGTCTGGGCACAATTACTTCCGCTGTGAGTCGCAGCGGTAAATGGCATGGTATGTGCAGCCCTTTAGGGCCGACGGTCTAGTCTCATAAGTCATTCCCCTGGTGGAAAGCCAGCATGTCTGCGGGTCAGGCACAGGGAGGGCACCGGTTTCAGCGACTTTGGCAAAGGCTGAAACCAGTGCCCTTCGGGCGGGGGTTGGGGGGGTAGGTGCCGGACTGTGCGGTCTTTTGTTGTCTTGCGTCGACCAGTGGTCCGTCACCCGTAAGACTTAGACGATGGTGTAGCCGCCATCGACAAGCACGTAGGAGCCGGTCATGAAGCTTGCCTTGTCCGAGAGGAGGAAGGCTGTGACATTCGCGATTTCCTCCGGCCGGCCGAGGCGGCCCAGAGGGTGCTTGTCCTTGAGAGCGTCGAGGACCTCTGCCGGAGCTGCTTCAAGCAACGGGGTATCAATGTAGCCGGGGCCGACCGCGTTGATGCGCAGGCCCTGTGCTCCGTATTCCGCAGCGGCGTTCTTCGTCAGGCCAACGACCGCGTGCTTCGAGGCGGTGTATGCCGATGAGCCGAGAGCAGCAACGGTGCCATGTATCGATGCCATGTTGACGATCCCGCCTTCGGCAGCACCGGACTCAAGGATGGCGGGGATCTGGTAGCGCATACCGAAGAGCACACCGTTGAGGTTTATGCCGATGACTCGTTCCCAATTCTCGAGGTCGGTTTCACCAGTCAGGGCGGGAGCCCCACCGATGCCAGCGTTGTTCACGGCGTAGTTGAGGGCACCGAACGTCTCCACGGCGAAGTCAACGGCCTTCTTGCTGTCTTCGGCCACCATCGTATTGGACTGGAGCGGAATAGCGGTTCCGCCGGCGGCGGTGATCTCGTCAGCTACGCGGGTAGCACTGTCAAGGTTGATGTCGGCGACGACCACCTTGGCACCGTTGCTGGCGAGCTCTTTGCTGATCGCTTCTCCGATGCCCGAACCGCCGCCTGTGACCAGTGCTGTCTTGCCGTCAAAACTTGTCATATCTGTCTCCTTCTCTGCGGGACGGTGTCCCGCAACTCTGATTGGGCGGTCCGTCCTTGAACCGTCTTATCGCGCTCCCCACCCTACGGCCGATGAACGCCGGGCCGCGAAGCAGGGCGAAGGCGAGGACGACGACGATGCACATCGCTACCGACACGATGAACCGGATCAGAGACCGCGGCCGATTCGTCTGTCCTGCCAGGCCGCGCCGCCAGCCGGTGGATCCTCGGACGCTCGGCGTCCGTTCCGGGATCCTTCAGCACTGCGGGAATCTACTAGTGCGTGGTGGCTGTAGCTCTTCGGTCCGTGAACACGGAGGGCTTCTCCGTTGCAGAACATCAGACCGATCGAGTTGGACACCGGAGGACCTTGACCAGCACCGTCTCGGTTTGATGACCGTCCGACGTCGTTGTGGTTGGGAAACCGGTTCCAGAACCGGGTAGTCCGTGTAGCCGGCGGCGCCGTCGGTGTAGACGGTGGCCTGGTCGATCTCGTTCAGCGGGTGGTCTTCCTGCCAGCGGCGGGCCAGGTCCGGGTTGGCGATGACGGGGCGGCCGACGACGGCGGCGTCGGCCAGGTTCTCCTTGAGCAGCATGATCGCGTCCCCGCGGGTGGTGACGGTGCCGAAGCCGGTGTTCAGCAGCACCGGGCCGCCGAAGCGGTGGCGCAGGGCCTGGACCATCTCGTCGGCCGGGTCCTTGTGCAGGATGGACAGGTAGGCCGGCTTCAGGTCGGCGATGCCGTCCACCAGGGCGGTGTAGGTGGCGGTGACGTCTTCGCGGTCGGTTTCCAGCACGCCCTGGATGTTGTGCTCAGGGGAGATGCGGATGCCGGTGTGCTCGGCGCCGATCGCTTCGGCCACGGCGCGGAAGGCCTCGATGACCAGGCGTGCCCGGTTCTCGGGGGAGCCGCCGTAGTTGTCGGTGCGGGTGTTGGAGACGGGGGAGAGGAATTCCTGCAGCAGGTACCCGTTGGCACCGTGCAGTTCGACGCCGTCGAACCCTGCCTTCATCGCGTTCTGCGCGGTGGAAACGAAGTCCTGCACGATTCCGGGGAGTTCGGCTTCGGTGAGGGCGTGCGGCACCGGGTAGGGCTGCTTGCCCTCGTAGGTGTGGGCCATGCCTTCGAGGGCGATGGCGCTGGGGGCCACCGGCTGGCGTCCGCCGTTGATGTTCTCGTGGGCCACGCGTCCGGAGTGCATCAGCTGGGCGACGATCCGGCCGCCGGCCCGCCAAGCTGCTGGAGCTGATGGCGGGTGCAGCCGTTCAGGCTCCCGCGGATGTGCCCGGAGAACCGGCTGGCCGACGTCAGTCATCGCGGGACCAGCGAAGCCAGCCCGCGCTCGCGCCGATAATCAGGCGTCGTTAGCCAGCCTTGGAAGCCCTCACTAGGCTGCACGACGCCGGGGAGTTCGGCTTCGGTGAGGGTGTGCGGCTCTGGGAAGGGCTGCTTGCCGTCGTAGGTGTGCGCCATGCCCTCGACCGCGATGGCGCTGGGGGCCTGCACCTCGCGGCCGCCGTTGATGTTCTCGTGTGCGACGCGCCCGGAGTGCATCAGCTGGGCGACGATCCGGCCGCCGGCTTCGTGCACGGTGTCGGTGACAGCCGGCGACGTGTTCCCCGGTGACCAGGCCCGGCATCAGGGCGTTGCCCTGGCCGGGGAAGGAGGGGTATATGCCGTCGGTGACGATCAGGCCCAGGGAGGCGCGCTGGCCCGGGCGTGACCGATTGGTCAGTTTCGTTGCGGAGAGCCTAGAGCGCGAAAAGTCGGCCATCCTCTGGCGTAGCCGTTGTAGGCAACTCACCTCGGACCATCGCATGGAAATGTAGCCGGGCCCTCAACTCTTTCCTTTCTTGTTTCGATAGTCGACGGAAGTCCACGAAGCAGTGCCCAGGAGCCCTTATTTGTCCTTCATCGAGAGGGCACTGGGAATCGTCGACGGCGTAGCGCCCAGACTCAACGACCTCGCCGACAGTAATGCCCCATACTCCTAGCGAGGGGGTTTTAGCGTTATTGGTATGCCAGTCACGGGAATCCTGGGGGGTGATCAGCTTCGACCGAGAGTAGGACGGCATGTCTCGGTCGGCCGTGCTCGGGCCGAACGCGCTGGTCGATATCATGTCGCCGTCCATTAGATGCTTGGTAACCTGCCTGTACATGAGTTCGTCTTCTTCGCTCATGAGCAGTTCGTTATCCCGCAGCTCTACGATTGCCATCGTCATGCTTTCTCTGCCTCGATGAAGGCGATAGCTTGCCTTAGGTCAGAGCTCTCTGAATGTTCGCTTTCTCGCCGGGCGCGCTCGAGGAAGAACATCTCGAAGCCTCCGTCAGCCGTAATCTCGAGACTGCGTACCCTTTCGGCGTTAGCCCACTCGATAAGGACGCCACCTTCGGGACTTGGAAAAACACCAGGCCGCTCTATCTCTGCATCTTCAACAGCGCGGAGGACCATTTGCGCCGCATCTAGTGCGACAAATGTTATCTGGGCGCCGTCGCCGTCATCCCAGCCCGATGGAAGGGAAGCGAATTGAGTCAGCCTCGCACCCCAGGGTCTGTCATCAAATTCCACTCGTTCGATTGAACTCGCTTCTTTGAAGCGGAACGGTTGACCGTCTTTGTATTGGAGCGTTCCCGTAATGCGAGTAAGAGGCCCCTCGGCAGTCGAGTTAACCAAACCACGAAAATCCTCAAGAAGATTTGGGTTCTGCCGGTACCAGCCGTGAACAGATGCACCGTCGGGGAGCACAAGTACGAATTTTTTGCTGTCTGCGTCCAGCACCGTTACACGGCCAACCAGACTTTCGTCGAAGGACTGCAAGCTGGAGGTGGGCGCGAGATCTTGAGTGAGTAAGAAGTTCTCCATCGGCATTAAGCGCTCGATCGCGCGATGACGCTTCTCTACCGTGATCGTGGCTGGGGTAGAGTCGCCTGAGGTTGTGTAAACTTCGATACTTTGGCCCGATGCGAGAGTGGCACCGATTTGCGACACGGCCTCATAAAGTTCGGGATCAGTCAGCGGCGAGTACTCCGAGAGCGGAGCCGTAGAGGGCGCATCCTCGGAATAGGCAGTTGCGATGATCGTGTCGACGGCGTCGACCGCGTCCTGCGCCTCGGCTCGGTATTGCTCATATATGGCTACCTGTTCGAAGCCCATGAACACATCAGCACTACCCTCATCTATGCGCTCAATTGTGAGGCTAACTGAGTCGTTCAGGTCAGGAGGTACCTCCTCCCCTGGATGATCGCGTCGCCATTCCGACCTCGTCGCAATCCGAATGACCTCCTGATATTTCTGGAGCTCGATAAGCGAATCGATTGGGAGGCGACCGCCTTCGAAACGGGCACCCGTAAGGCGAAGACGTTTGCTTCCCGGTCCCCCCTCATGGTTCATGGGCTCATCCTAACGGACCGTCGGGACAGCAGAAGTCATCGCTGAAATACGCGGGTCTACTTCCCTCCTCATTCAGGTGGGCGGATGAGTCTGCTCGCGCGACGAATGTCCACCGCGAGTGCGGCAGTGTCCTCCGGCCCGCGCCACTGTGTCGCTAATATTCCTAACGCGGAAAGTTCGTTGTTCGGTGGCGACGGAGAGATCAGGAGCACCGGAGTATTAGCCATCGTTTGTCCGAGATGCACACGGCGGTTCCTGAGCTCTTGGAGGTGGCGGCTTTCACCGTTTTTGGAAGCTTTTATCAAGACGGCCACCTGCTGTCCGTCAACGTCGGCGATCGCATCGAAGCCTTCATCCACCGCACCAGAATCGCTTCTTATTATTTTGATTTTCGGGTCTTGCCAAGAGAGTGAAATCAACTCTTTTAGTACGCTGTTTCCATAGACCAGTCCTTCTGCGATTGCGGACGCGGCAGGTGTTCCGCGGTTGGATTTCACGTAGGAGTTAAGTGCGCTCAAAGCAGGGCTCTCGCGTTCACCTTGTGAGGTAGCTGTCTCTTCCTGGCCTTGCTTCATCGCTGCGTCGCTGATGTTGGCAGTAAGGACATCGATAACACCAGCACAAGCCGCTTTTTGAACGTCAGTGCTGGCGTCCTCCGAGAGTCGTTGCAGGGTCCTGATCGTCACGCTTGGAGGTAAGGGTTGAGCATCCTTGTTCGGGGGAATCGCGCGATCTGATGTCCATTCAAACATTGCCCACCACGCATCAGCACGCGTCGCATTTCTCTGGTGGGTAAGCGTCTCTCGTGATACCGCGACCTGCTTTGAGATTCCAGTGAATGCTATTGCGGCTGCGACTAGTGCCGCGAAGGCCGCGGCCCCTGGGCTCCGTGCAAAGTCCCGAAGCCATTGGCCCCAGTTGGCCAGGTCGGCGGTCGCCAAAGTGGTTGTTAGGTAAAAGCCCCCGGTAACGGAGAGGGCGAATACTGGGATCAACCAGTAGATCGAGACCTTTGGTGACTGACGGTTTCCTGAGGGCACACACCAATACTGACGCTAGATGGTTTGAGACCCCCAAAGGCGCGCTGTATCGGTCACAAGTTCGAATAAAAACGGTTCTAGGCTTCCTGTTCGTACGAACCAGAACGACGTACCTTGGCGGCCCGAGCATCGCGTCGGGGTCAGCCCTTCCATGTTCATCTTTCGTTTTGTTCAAGCGAGTGGGCGGGAGGATGCTAGTAAGCCCCTTGACGTGACCCACACCACATGCAACCCTCGATGATATACGATTTCGTACTTGATCCAGGAGAGACATGGGCAACGACGCCACCACGGACACGCTGAAGCAGGCCGGCAAGGTCATCGCCGTCCACATCAACTACCCATCACGGGCAGCAGAACGCGGACGCATCCCGGAACAGCCCTCCTACTTCCTCAAACCCAGCTCCTCCCTGGCCCTCACCGGCGGCAGCGTGGAACGCCCGGCTGGCTGCGAACTGCTCGGCTTCGAAGGCGAAATAGCCCTCGTCATCGGCAAAACCGCCCGCCGCGTCAGCATCGAAGACGCCTGGAGCTACGTCGGGGGAGTGACCGCCAGCAATGACCTGGGCGTCTACGACCTGCGCTGGGCAGACAAAGGCTCCAACCTCCGCTCCAAGGGCGGCGACGGCTTCACGCCCGTGGGCCCGGCCATCCTCAACGCGGCCGACGTCGACCCCGCCGGACTGCGTGTCCGCACCTGGGTCAATGGCAACCTCGCGCAGGACGACACCACCGCGGACCTGCTCTTCCCCTTCGCCCAGCTCGTGGCCGACCTCTCCCAGCTGCTCACCCTGGAACCGGGCGACATAATCCTCACCGGCACCCCCGCGGGCGCCTCAGTGGCCGTTCCGGGGGACCGCCTCGAAGTCGAAGTGGACGTCCCCGACACCGAGCAGACCACCGGCCGCCTTGCCACCACTGTCACTGACGGGACCACCCCGCTGGCATCCTTCGGCGCACAGCCCAAGATTGACGACAAGCAGCGCGAAGAAGCCTGGGGCTCCGCGGAAAAGGCCGGCCTCGCCCCGCAGCAGGAAGAGCCGCAGGAACAGGCCAAGACCCTCACCCCCGAGCTGAAGGCCAAGCTCGAATCCGTCGCCACCGCCACCCTCTCCTCGCAGATGCGCGCCCGCGGCCTGAACAACGTCTCCATCGACGGCCTCACCGGCACCCGCACCGGCCGCAAGGTGGTCGGCACCGCCCGAACCCTGCGCTTTGTCCCTAACCGCGAAGACCTCTTTAAGTCTCACGGCGGTGGTTACAACGCCCAGAAACGCGCCATCGACTCCGTGGGCGAGGGCGAAATCCTGGTCATGGAAGCCCGCGGCGAAAAGGGCACCGGCACCCTGGGTGACATCCTCGCCCTCCGCGCCAAGCACAACGGCGCCGCAGGCATCATCACCGACGGCGGCGTGCGCGACTACTCCACCGTCGCCGGCATCGACCTGCCCGTCTACTGCGCCAACCCGCACCCCGCCGTCCTCGGCCGCAAGCACGTCCCCTGGGACACCGACATCACCATCGCCTGCGGCGGCGCCACCGTGCAGCCCGGCGACATCATCGTGGCCGACGACGACGGCATCCTGGTCATCCCGCCGGCCATCGCCGAGGAACTGGCGGACGCGTGCATCAAGCAGGAGCACCAGGAGGAGTTCATCGCCGAAATGGTCAAGGCCGGGCACGGCGTCGACGGGTTGTATCCGATGAACGCCGCCTGGAAGGAAAAGTACGAGGCCTGGGCAGCGGAACAGGCATGAGCAGCACCGCCACCGGTTCCAAATCGGAGCAGGCCTACACCCAGCTCAAGGACCGCATCCTCGGCGGCGAAATGAGCCCCGGCTACCGGCTGGTCCTCAGCAGCATCGCCACCGAGCTGGGCTTCAGCGTCGTCCCGGTCCGGGAAGCCATCCGCCGCCTTGAAGCCGAAGGGCTGGTGCACTTTGTCCGCAACGTCGGTGCCACGGTTGCCGGCATCGACCCGGACCTGTATCTGCACACCATGCAGACCCTCAGCATTATCGAAGGCGCCGCCACCGCTCTGGCCGCCCCGGACATCAGCGCCGAGGAACTGGCCCAGGCCCGGGAACTGAACAACCAGATGCGGGAAATGCTGAACAACTTCGACCCGGTCCGCTTCACGCAGTTGAACACCGAGTTCCACGCCCTGCTCTACGCCCGCTGCCCCAATCCGCACATCCTGGACCTGGTCCACCGCGGGTGGAACCGGCTGGGCCGGATGCGCAGCTCCGTCTTTCGGTACGTACCGGACCGCGCGCACGCTTCGGTGCAGGAACACGACGCCCTGCTGGATCTGATCAGCGACGGCGCCCCGGTGCCCGACGTCGAACATGCCGCCCGCGAGCACCGCACCAACACGCTGAACGCTTTCCTGGCCCAGAACCACCAGCCGCCGTCACCGATTTAAGAGCTCCCCGATCCAGACCCTCCCCAATTTAAAGAGCCTCCCGATCTAACGACTCGAAAGAGGAACATCCCATGAGCACGCACTTCGTCCCGGAGAACCTGCCCACGCACATCCAGCACTTCATCAACGGCAAGTTCGTGGACTCCGCCAGCGGCGCCACCTTCGACGTGCTGGATCCGGTCACCAACCAGACCTACGCCACCGCAGCAGCCGGGCAGAAGGAAGACATCGACGCCGCTGTCGCCGCCGCCCGCGAAGCCTTCGTGAACGGCCCGTGGCCGAAGATGAAGCCGCGCGAACGCGCCCGCATCCTCAACCGGATCGCCGACGCCGTCGAGGCCCAGGAAGAACGCCTGGCTGAAATGGAAACCTTCGACACCGGCCTGCCCATCACCCAGGCCAAGGGTCAGGCCCTCCGCGCCGCGGAGAACTTCCGTTTCTTCGCGGACCTGATCGTCGCCCAGTTCGACGACGCCATGAAGGTCCCCGGCTCCCAGATCAACTATGTGAACCGCAAGCCCATCGGCGTCGCCGGGCTCATCACCCCGTGGAACACCCCGTTCATGCTCGAGTCCTGGAAGCTCGCCCCGGCCCTGGCCACCGGCAACACCGTGGTGCTCAAGCCCGCCGAGTTCACCCCGCTCTCCGCCTCCCTCTGGGCGGACATCTTCACCGAAGCCGGCGTTCCGGCCGGTGTCTTCAACCTGGTCAACGGCCTGGGCGAGGAAGCCGGCGACGCCCTGGTGAAGCACCCGCAGGTCCCGCTGATCTCCTTCACCGGCGAAACCACCACCGGGCAGACCATCTTCCGCAACGCCGCGGAAAACCTGAAGGGCCTGTCCATGGAGCTCGGCGGCAAGAGCCCCTGCGTCATCTTCGCCGATGCGGACCTGGACGCCGCCATCGATTCAGCCCTGTTCGGCGTCTTCTCCCTCAACGGCGAACGCTGCACCGCCGGCTCCCGCATCCTGGTGGAGCGCGGCATCTATGACACCTTCTGCGAGCGTTTCGCCGCCCGCGCCAAGACCATCGTCGTCGGCGATCCCCACGACCCGAAAACCCAGGTGGGCGCCCTGGTGCACCCCGAACACTTCAAGAAGGTCGCCTCCTACGTGGAGATCGGTAAGACCGAAGGCCGCCTGCTCGCCGGCGGCGGCCGCCCCGACGGCCTGGAGGAGGGCAACTACATTGCCCCCACCGTCTTCGCCGATGTCGCCCCCGACGCGCGGATCTTCCAGGAGGAAATCTTCGGCCCCGTCGTTGCCATCACCCCCTTCGAGACCGAAGCCGACGCCCTGGACCTGGCCAACAACACCAAGTACGGGCTGGCCGCCTACATCTGGACGTCCGACCTGACCCGCGCGCACAACTTCGCGCAGAACACCGAGGCCGGCATGGTGTGGCTGAACAGCCACAACGTCCGCGACCTGCGCACCCCGTTCGGCGGCGTGAAGTCCTCCGGCCTGGGCCACGAGGGCGGCTACCGCTCCATCGACTTCTACACCGACCAGCAGGCCGTCCACATCACCCTGGGCAAGGTCCACACCCCCAAGTTCGGAACCGACGACGCCGCCACGGTTGACGGCTAAGCCCTCACCGACACTTTCCCGCCTTTTGCAAAGGAGCAAACCATGAGCGAGTCAGCCATCAACCCCCATCCCGTCCCGACGCCGGGCATCAACCCGCCGGACATCGTCCGCTGCGCCTACGCCGAACTGGTGGTCACGGACCTGGAACGGTCCCGGAAGTTCTACGTGGACGTCCTGGGCCTGCACGTCACCGAAGAGGATGAGAACGCCATCTACCTGCGCTCCCTGGAGGAGTTCATCCACCACAACCTGGTGCTGCGCCAGGGACCGGTGGCCGCCGTCGCCGCCCTGGCCTACCGCGTCCGCACCCCCGAGGACGTGGACATTGCCGAGGCGTATTATCAGGAACTGGGCTGCCGCACCGAACGTCGTCGGGATGGTTTCGTCAAGGGCATCGGCGATGCCGTGCGTGTGGAGGACCCGCTGGGCTTCCCCTGCGAGTTCTTCTTCGAAACCGAGCACGTGGAACGCCTGACCCAGCGCTACGACCTGTACTCCGCCGGCGAGCTGGTGCGCCTGGACCACTTCAACCAGGTCACCCCGGACGTGCCCCGCGGCCGCGCCTACCTGGAGGACCTGGGCTTCCGGGTCTCCGAGGACATCAAGGATTCCGACGGCGTCACCTACGCCGCCTGGATGCACCGCAAGCACACCGTCCACGACACCGCCCTGACCGGCGGCGACGGCCCCCGCATGCACCACATGGCCTTCGCCACGCACGAAAAGCACAACATCATCCAGATCTGCGACAAGATGGGCGCCCTGCGCATCTCCGACCGGATTGAACGCGGCCCCGGCCGGCACGGCGTCTCCAACGCCTTCTACCTCTACATCCTGGATCCGGACGACCACCGCATCGAGATCTACACGCAGGACTATTACACCGGCGACCCGGACAACCCCACCATCACCTGGGACGTGCATGACAACCAGCGCCGCGACTGGTGGGGCAACCCCGTGGTCCCGTCCTGGTACACCGAGGCCTCCCTGGTCCTGGACCTCGACGGCAACCCGCAGCCGCTGACGGCCCGCACCGAAAGCTCGGAATTGGCAGTCACCATCGGCGCGGACGGCTTCTCCTACACCCGCCCGGCCGACGACGCCGGCACCTACGAGGGTGAGGCCGCCAAAGGCTTCAAAATCGGCACCCAGCTCTAAACCGTGCCCGACGACGGTGCCAGCCAACGCGTCGTCGTCGCACCCTATGAACAGAAGTCGCACCCTATGAACGGAAAAGGAATCAGATGCTGGACAAAGAAACCCTCGCGGCGGTGGCCGATGAGCTGCTGGCGGCGAAGCAGACCCGCACCCCGGTGCCGTTGCTGACCGCCCGCTACCCGGACATGACCATTGAGGATTCCTACGCGGTGCAGAACCTGTGGCGGTCTCGGTTGATGGCGTCCGGCCGTTCCCTCGCCGGTCATAAGATCGGCCTGACCTCCAAGGCGATGCAGGCTGCCACCGGCATCACCGAACCCGATTACGGCGTCATCCTCGATGACATGGTGCTGGAGAACGGCTGCAGCCTGGACTGGGAGCGGTACACGCATCCGCGGGTCGAGGTGGAACTGGCGTTTGTGCTGGGCAAACCCCTCTCCGGCCCGGGCTGCACCATCTTCGACGTGCTCGATGCCACGGACTACGTGGTGCCCGCCCTGGAAATCCTGGACTCCCGGATCGAGATGGAGGGCCGGACCATCGTGGACACCATCGCTGACAACGCGGCGATGGGCGCCATGGTGCTCGGCGGAAACCCCACCGCGCCCAGGGACCTGGACCTGCGCTGGGTATCGGCCCTGCTGTACCGCAACCAGACCATCGAGGAAACCGGTGTGGCAGCCGGCGTCCTGAATCATCCCGCCGCCGGCGTCTACTGGCTCGCGAACAAACTTTCCGCGCACGGCACCTCGCTGGAAGCCGGAGAAATCATCCTGGCCGGATCCTTTACCCGCCCCATGTGGGTTTATAAAGGGGATTCGGTGCTCGCAGACTACGGACCGATGGGAACAATCACATGCCGCTTCGAGTAGAGGAAACGTTCGCCGCAAGAATGGCCGACGGCGGACGCCAGACCGGCATGTGGGTATCCTCCGGCAGCCCGCTGGTCGCCGAAATCTGTGCCGGTTCCGGCCTGGACTGGCTGCTGATCGACGCCGAACACAGCCCCAACGGCTTGGAATCCCTGCTGGCCCAGCTGCAGGCCGTGCACGGTTATCCGGTCAGCGCCGTGGTCCGGCCGCCCATTGGCGACGCCGTGCTGCTGAAGCAGTACCTGGACCTGGGCGTGCAGAACCTGCTCATTCCCATGGTCGACACCCCGGAACAGGCCGCCGGGCTGGTCCGCGCCGTGCGGTATCCGCCGCACGGCATCCGCGGGGTGGGCAGCGCCCTGGCCCGGGCATCGCGCTGGAACCGGATCGAGGGCTACCTCGAGAACGCCGCCGAGTCGGTGACGCTGCTGGTGCAGATCGAGACCGCCGCCGCCGTCGAGAACGTGGCGGGGATTGCTGCGGTCGACGGCGTGGACGGGCTCTTCATCGGCCCGGCGGACCTTGCCGCGTCCATGGGCCACCTTGGCCAGCAGGAGCATCCCGACGTCGTGGCCGCCGTCGAGCACTGCATCCGGGTGGTGAAGGCAGCCGGCAAACCGGTGGGGGTCAACGCATTTGCCGAGGCCACGGCCCGGCGCTACATCGAGGCCGGCGTGGACTTCATCCTGGTGGGTGCCGACGTCGCGCTTCTGGCCCGGGGGAGCGAAGCGTTGGCTGCCAAGTACATTTCCGCTCCCGACGGCAGCGAAACGCGGGCCAGCTACTGAAGTGCCGGAATCATCGAAGCGGCGGAGTTAGTGAACCGCCCCGGACCACTGAGGCTTCATCCGGCACGGTATTTCGGCGGCCGGTGAAGGTCCGGCCGCGGGCCGGCTTCTCGCCGAAGGACCGGAAACTCAGCGGCAGCCCCCGCGCGGTCCAGGGATCGATGCCGTCCATGGCCTGCACGTGCACGTGGGGCTGGGTGGAGTTGCCGGAGTTGCCGCAGGCGGCGATGTGCTCGCCCTCGCGGACCTGCTGTCCGGTGCGCACCCGGAGGGAACCGGCCTGCAGGTGCATCACGCCAACCACGGCGCCGCCGGGCACCTGGATGAGGATGTAGTTGCCCGCGATGGCGCCGGCTCCCTGACGCAGGCGGGCCGGCTGGCCCAGCAGGTAGGGGACCAGAGCCAGCTGCGACCGGCGTGCCTCGTGGTCCACTTCGCCGTCATGAACCGTGACCACCTCGCCGCTCACCGGAGCGAGGATGGGCCGCCCGAAACCGAAGAACAGCTCCGGCGGTTCCGTGCCGAAAGCCGTCCGCCAGCTGACGCCCGGAGCTGTCCGGCCGGCGTCGTCCACTCCCACAAAGTCGATCGCGTACGTGGTGGCCAGCAGATGGGTGCCGTGGCTGGGCACCCGGCGCCGCGGACTGTTTTCCACCTTCCACGTCCCAGTGAAGGGAAGGGACATCGTAACGGTCCGGTCCTCGCTGCTGCTCACGGTTCCCTTCTACACCGGTTGGGCATCGCTGTAACCATCGCGTCGCTTCAGGCCCCGGACGCGGCATCCCGGATGCCGGCTCTGGCCACGGCGTACCGCGCACTTTCCACCACCACCAACGCGCCGATGATGGCCGTGACCAGAAGAAGCGCCGCCAGGGACGTCAGCGGAGGACGGACGGCCAGCAGGAGGAGCAGCAGAGCCGCGGTTCCCAGGCGCCATTTCTTCCAGCCCGCCCCCATCCGGCGCCAGAAGGCCGCGACGCTCAGCACGTACAGGGCTGGTCCGGCAAACAGGGCAAAAAACCCGAGACTCCCCAGGGCCTTGCTGTCCTCCACATGCGCCAGGGCGTCTTCCACACCCAGTGCGGCCAGGATGATTCCGGCGACCAGCGGCAGGTGCAGGTACGTGTAGGCCTCCACGGCGGCGGAAGACCTCGCGGACCCGCGCAGTGCGGCAAAGCGGTGTTCGGCGGCGATCGCCGTGACGTCGAAGTACAACCACCAGAGACCGATCGACAGGCAGATTCCCGCCGCGGCACCGGCCAGCACCGGAACACTGACGGGTTCCTGGGATGCACCGACGCCGATGGCCACGATGGACTCGCCCAGGGCCAGAATCACCACGAGTCCGTACCGCTCGGTCCAATGCGCCGCCGAGTGGATCCGCCAGTTGCCGTGCCGCGAAATGAAGAACGTGATGACGGTGTCCAGCACCATGCCGGCCAGCCAGAACCAGGTCTGCGCAGTTCCACCCAGCAGCGCTCCGGTGATGACCAGCGCCGCTCCCAGAACAGCCGCGATGGTCAGCTTGCCGATCTGCCGGCGCAGCGGCCCGTCATTGCCGGCCGCATACATGTAGAGGACCAGATGGAGGACCCGGACAGCTGTATAGGTCACGGCCAGCACCAGCGGTCCGTGGAGGCCGCCGTCGAGGTCGTGAAACGCTTCCGGAATAGCCAGTGCGGCCATGAAGACCGCCACCATGACGGCGCACAGCCCGAAACGCATCAGCCCCTCATCGGCATGCGCCTGGTTCGCAAGCCAGGAAAACGGAGCCCAGGACCACCAGAGCAGAACCAGAATCACCATTCCCTGCAGCACGCCGAGCCAGGAATGCTCGTGCACCATGAATTCGGTGACTTGGGTGAAGGCGAACACAAACACCAGGTCAAAGAAGAGCTCAAAGGTGGTGACCCGGTGCGTTTCGTTCGAAATGCGGGCGGCGGAAAGGGACGGACGGCGCATATGCGGCATGGCACACACAATATGAGACGCCGGCCCCAGCTAGAAGGCCCTGCGAATGTCTGCCCAAGCGCGGCCCAAAGCCGGCCCGAACGCCAGTCCGACGCCGGCGCCCGGCTACAGCGTCCGGATGGGCGCTCCGGCGAGGAACGCTGAGATGTCCTCCACCACCTGCGGGAAGCCGCCGCTGGACCGTAGTGGATATCCGCCCTGCCGCGTGGTTATATGGCGCATGCCTTCCCGCCCTTCGGCCGCCGTGTGGCCCGTTGTTCACAGCGAACGCCAGGCCCTCATCAGTGACCTTGAATCGCTCACCCCGGATCAGTGGACCCAGCCGTCGCTGTGCTCCGGCTGGGATATTCACGACGTGCTCGCCCACCTCGTGGACACCGCGAAGACCACCCGTCTTCGCTTCCTCCGCCAAATGATCGCGGCAAGGTTCGATTTCGACCGGGCCAACAAGGACGGGATCACCAGGGCACGGGCCGCGGCGCCGGAGGAGACGCTGGCTGAATTCCGCCGGGTCCGCAACACAACCAAAACGCCGCCTGCCGCTCCGGCAACCCGGCTCGTGGAAGCCATCGTGCACGGTGAGGACATCCGGCGTCCCCTGGGGATTTTCCATTCCTATCCGGGCGAGTCGGTGGAGGCAGCCCTGCGGTATCAGCTCAAGACCGGCATCTTCCTGGGCGGCGGCAAGGAACGCGCGGAGGGCTTCTCTCTGCAGGCCTCCGATTCACGCTTTGGCCATGGCTCCGGACCGCAGGTGCAAGGCACCTTGCTGGCACTTCTCATGGCCGTCTCGGGACGCCCGGCGAGTCCGGAAGATTTTTCCGGGGAAGGCGCCACGGTATTTGTCCGCGGGCTGGAACAAGGGGATCGTGGCGCCGGTGACCGCTGAGCATTTTAGAATTCCCGTGCCGGCCGGAGGCGCGGTTTCGGGAATCCTGCGAACCCCTTCCAATGGATCACCGACCGCCGCCGTGGTGATCCATTCGGCGACGGCGGTGGCGCAGCGGGTGTACACCGGCTTTGCCGAGTACCTGTCCGAGAACGGATTCGCCGTCCTGACGTACGACTACCGCGGGATTGGCGCCTCCGGCAGCCCGAAGCGTCACCGGCACCTGCGGATGCGGGACTGGCTGGAACAGGATGTGCCCGCCGCGACTGAGTGGCTGGCCGGCCGCTTCCCGGGCGTGCCGCTGCTCGCCGTCGGGCATTCCCTGGGCGGGCAGGCCATGGTCCTGGGGAATGGAACCGACAACCTCGCGGGTTTTGTGGCGGTGGCTTCCCATGGGGGAAGGACCCGCGCCGTCGAGGTCCGCAGGGAGCGGATCCGGGTGGCGCTGCTCCTGCGCGTCGTCGGGCCGGTGTGCGCCCGGGTGCTGGGGTTCGCTCCGGCCCGGCGGCTGGGACTGGGCGAGGACATGCCCGGCACCGCAGTGCTGGAATGGGGCGGCTGGTCCCGGAAGCCGGGCTATTTCTTCGATGATCCCAGCATGTTTGCCGCGAAGCGTGCCGCCGGGGTCACGGCTGACGTCTTCGCCGTCGGAATCAGCGACGACCTGTGGGCCACCTCGGCGCAGATGGACTGGTTCTTCGGCCACCTGACGCATGCGCGGGTGGAGCGGCGAATTTATGTGCCCGACGACGGAGGGGTCCCGGTGATCGGGCACATGGGCTTTTTCCGGCGCGGCATGAAGGACAAACTCTGGCCGGACATTCTGGCCTGGCTCGAAGACAGGGCCGCTCGCCGGGAATCAGGGGCGCATTTTGCATAGCATGAGGCGCGTGCGTCAAAAGACCCAGGCCTGGAGCCCGGTCACCACCGAACGGCTTCTGCTGCGGCGGCTGGAACCGGCGGACCGGGAAGATGCGGTCCGCATCCACTCCGACCCCCGGACAAACCGCTACAACCACGACGATTTCGGCCCGGCAGCTGCAGAGAAGACTTTCCGGATGTTCCTGGACCACTGGGACCGGGAGGGGTTCGGGTACTGGGCCGTGGCTGAACGCAGTTCACCCCAAACGATTATCGGCTTTACCGGCCTGCACTTTGGCACAGTGGACGGCACGGAAATCCTCAACCTGTATTACCGCTACGACCCCTCCGTGTGGGGCCGCGGATATGCCACCGAAGGAGCCATTGAATCGGTAAGGCGGGGACGGCTGCATTTTCCGGAACTCCCCGTCCTGGCCCGGACCAACGACCTTAACCGGCCCTCACAGCACACGGCCCTGGCCGCCGGCCTGAAGCGCTACCCGGAACTGGACCGGCAAAGCGGTGTCCGCCTGCACCTGTACTTCACCCTGGGCTGGCCGGATGGAGTTTCACGCTAGGGCTGCGGAACGGCTAGCGGGAATAGTCCCGCGGGTCCGGGGTTTCACCGTTGGCGGTGGCTTCAATCCACTCGACGCCGGAATCGGAGAAGAGGAAGCCGGAACCTGACGGCTCCCAGCCCCCGAACCACCAGGCGTCCGCCGCCGGCACGCCGCCAACCCTTTCTATCTCCTGCCGGATGGCTGCCGGAACAGCATCACCGTTGTTGTCGATGAGCCAGGTGCGGGTTTGCTCGGTGAGCCGCGGCCACCACTGGTTTATGTCGATAAAGTTGCTCATGGTTCGACAGTGTTCCACTCCCTTACCGGATCGTCGACGGGTTGCCCGGAGCCTGGTGTAGATTACTTCGCATGCGAAATAATAGCGTGACCCCAGTCACGTCCGAAAGAATCAGCATGCCGGTTCCTACGGGTGGCGCGCTCGCCGGCACTTTGCGCCTGCCGACCCATGGTGTTCTCCGCGCCGCCGTCGTTATCCATCCCGCCACCGCCGTGGCTGAGCGGCTCTACACCGGCTTTTCCGAATATCTGGCCGATAACGGCTACGCCGTCCTGACCTACGACTACCGCGGCACAGGTTCCTCCGGCAGTCCGAAGGCGAACCGGACCATCCGCATGCGGGACTGGATGATGCACGACGTCCCGGCTGCCTCCGGATGGATGGCCGAACGGTTCCCGGACCTGCCGCACCTCGCCGTCGGACACAGCATTGGCGGGCATGCCATGGCACTGAACAACGGCACTGACGGGCTCCTGGGGTTCGTCGCCATAGCCTCGCACGCAGGCGTCACCAAGGCCATCGCGGATCCGAAGGAACGCCTCCGTGTGTGGGTGGTCCTGCGAATCCTCGGCCCGATCACGGGCCGGCTGCTCGGCGTTGTCCCAGGCCGAAAAATGGGCCTGGGCGAGGATATGCCCGGCGGAGCCATGCTCGAGTGGAGTTCCTGGTCGCGCCGGCCGAACTACTTCTTTGATGATCCCAGCATGCAGGCCGACGAACGCGCCGGCCGGGTCAGGACCGAGGTGCTGTCCATCGGCTTCAGCGACGACCTCTGGGCCACGCCCGGACAGATCAACGCCATCTACAGCCGGCTTCCCAATGCTGCTGTGGAGCGGCGGACCTACACGCCCGACGACGCCGGGGCCCCTGCAATCGGACACATGGGCTTTTTCCGGCGCGGGGTTAAGGAGAAGCTGTGGCCTGAGGTCCTTGCCTGGCTCGACGGACGGATCGCGAAGCAGCCGTGAAACAGGGCGGCGGCGGGCTAAGCAGCGGCAGCCTCCGGCGTCCACCGCGGCTGATCTTCTTGACCCTGACGGCCGAGCGGCGGCTGCGCCGGTGGATTGGCCGCCGGGGTGAGGACCGCGGGCTCAGCGCGGCCGCCTCCGGGGTGCTGCTATACCTGGCTACCCGTCCCGGCGCGAGCACCGGTGAGGTGGCCGAAGCCGTGGACGCCTCCCCGGCGGGGCTGAGCGGGCTGCTGTCCCGGCTCGAGAAGTCCGGCCTCATCACCCGGGCGCCGGACGTGGCGGACCGCCGGACCATCCGGGTGACTCTGACCCTTGACGGAAAGGCCGCGCTCGGCGTCGTGCAGTCCGCCCTGGGCGAGCTGAACGAAAGGATCACCGACGGATTCAGTGCCCAGGAGCTGGCCGTCGTCGCCCGTTGGCTGCGGCATGTTTCGGAGGTGCTGGACTAGGTCGAGGGGAACTGGGGGAGGGGCCGCTTAGAGTGAGGGCATGCGCCAGAACTCGAATTGAACCAGTGGCCGATGCAGGCCCAGCAGGGAGAACACATGGAAAGTCTCATAGCCCGCGCGGAAAGCGTGGCCAGGGCAGCCCACGAGGGGCAGACGGACAAAGCCGGAGCCCCCTACATCATCCACCCCGAGCGGGTGTCCCGGACAGCCGTCGAAACGGCACCGAACCATTTGCGCCAGGAGGCCGGGGCCGTGGGATGGCTCCACGACGCCGTGGAAGACACCGCAACCACTCTGGAGACACTGCGTGCCCAGGGTTTCCCGGAAGCGGTGATCGAAGGGGTGGACGCCATGACGAAACGCCAGGGCGAACCACCTGAACGCTACTTTGAACGTGTCCGGGGCAATGAAATTGCGCGCATCGTCAAAGCAGCGGACCTGGATGACAACACCAGCCCCGAGCGGGTCGGAAAACTGGATGAGGAGACCCGGGCGCGGCTGGCCGCGAAATACCGGCGCTCGCGGGAGCTGCTGGCAGGTTCCGTCGACTAGTGCTGACGACCCGGAATGGGCGCCGTGGCCCAGAACGCCAACGCAGCCACGGGCAGGATCACGCCCAGGCTGGTGAACAGCTCCAGTGCCACCGGCCCCTGGCCGCTCACTGAGCCGGTCAGCATCATGGTGACAGTGATGGAGGAGAGCATAAACACCGGCACCATGGCCACCAGCAGGGCGGTGCCCGCAGCGCGCACCCCGGCACGCCGCCGTCGCACCGCAACCCACAGCGCCGGCAGCACCAGCGCGATCCACACCCAGTGGTGGAACCAGGAGATCGGCGAGATGGCCAGCATGACGACGGAGTTGGCGCTGATGGCGGCTATCAGGTCACCGCGCTCGTCCGAGCGTCGAATCGCGAGATAGCCCAGAACGACGACGGCGGCCGAGGCCAGCAGCCACAACGGCCGTTGCAGTGACTCGGGCGTACCCAAATGCGCGATCAGCGAGTTCAGTGACACGTTGTACATGTCGGTGGTGTCGCCCACCCGGGTGGAATCAAAGAGCGATTCAAACCAGAAGAGCCGTGACTGTTCCGGGGACGCGAGCCAGCCCACAGCCACTGTGGCCGCAAAGGTGAGTCCCATCGTGAGGATGGCACGCCAGTCGCGCCGGGCCAGGAAGATCAGTCCGAAGGCCAGCGGAGTGAGCTTGATGCCCGCAGCGAGCCCGATCAGCATGCCGCGCGGCACCCGGCCCGCCGGACGAAGCAGGTCCGCCACGATCAGCAGCATGAGCATCGGATTGATCTGCCCAAAGCCGAGGCCCTCGCGCCACGGCCCGAGCACGCCAATCAGCAGGGTGGCCAGCACAACAACGCCGGCGCTGCCGCCACGCGCTGCACGGAACCGTTCCGGGATCACCTCGTTCTCCTGAAGGTAGCGGGCAACGAGGAAAGCGGTCAGGACCAGGCATACGCATGAGGTCGCCGTGAGCAGGACCAGCCCCAACGCCTCGGGCATGAACGCGAACGGCGTCAGCAGCAGTGCGGCGAACGGCGGATACGTGAACGGCAGTCCGCGGGTGTCGGTCTGCACCAGGGCCGGGTCATACAACTGGTGTTCACTGCGGCCGAGGAAGGCCAGTGCGCCCTCGCGGTAGACGGTGAAGTCCAGGCCGTGAATCTGAGCGCCGAACACCACCAGCACAAGAGCCGCGGGAAGGCCGAGAAGGAACCAGAGAACCGTGGTGCGGGTGCGGGTGCCGGGTTCCGCCGTCGTTAATGCCATGCCTGAAAGTCTAGTGGTGCCGCCCCAGCCCGCGGAGCGCGGGTTGCCTAGGCAGCAGCCGGCTACGAGTGCCGTCGCAGCACCGCAGCCGGCAATCACCATTGCCGGACCGATAGCGTCGCTCATCCATCCCAGCACGTTGTTGGCAACAAGCAGTGGCAGCATCTGCGCGAGCAGCGCCACTGACTGGATGCGCCCCAGATGTGACTCGGGAACCAGGAGAAGCAGCAGCGGCGCGGCCTTGGCGCTGAAGACTCCGGTTCCCAGTCCGGCGACGACGGAGAGCACGCAGCACAGCCACATCCCCGGCACCCAGGCCATGGCCACCATGGCCGCGCCGCACAGCACCAGACCTGCCACCGGCGGAAACCAGGCGAAAGCTCGTTGGCCGCGAACCACAATGAGCAGGACAACCACAGCCATGCCCGCGGCATACCCGCCCGACACCGTGCCCGCCGCCGCCGCATCCCAGTCCCGGTTCCGCGCCAGCAGCGGAACGAGCAGCGTGGTCAGCGGCAACACCAAACCGGACACAGCGGCCAGCAGGCCAAGGACGGCGCGCACCTGCGGCAGGGACCAGGCGAGCCGCAGGCCGTCCGCTGCTTCCCGAAGGATGGACCGGCGCGGCGAAGTGACGGGCGCGGTGACGGACGCGTGCGCCGGATCGCTCCCCGGCGCGGCTAATCCGGCCCCACCGGCCCCACCGGCCCCACCGGTCGCGGCGGTCGCGGCACCGCGCAGCGACAGGAGCACCGCGAACATGAACAAGTAGCCAACCGCAGCCGCTGCAGCGCTGCCGCCCAGCGTCAGCCAGGCCACGACGACGCCTCCGGCCGCAGGCCCGGCAGCGGCGGTGAGCTGGATCAATGCCTGCCGTGCGGCCGTCGCGCGCAGCAGACCCGACCCGGGCGTGAGGAAGCGCGGAAAGGACCCGGACGCCGGGCGGTAGAACGCATCGGCGGTGCCCAGGACCGCGGCCGTGCCCAGGAGCAACCACAGCGGCGTCCCCAGGGAAAACACCAGGGCCGCGGCGGCGGCGGAAACGCAGAACATCAGTCCGTCCATCCGGATCATCATCTTCCAAGGGCCTGATCTATCCGCTGCCACTCCGCCGTGGAGGGCGAAAACGACGCGCGGAAGCGTCACGGCTGTCAGCACCAGGCCCGCAGCGGCGCCGCCGTTCCCGGACGCGGCCCAGCCCAGTCCGAACGAGAGGATCTGGGTGCCCAGGAGAGTCCAAACGGTACCGAAGAGCCACCACCAGTACGACGGCGATATGCCCGCCTCCGCAGCGGGGACGCCCTTTCGCAGCGAACCTGCGGGCTGACGCATTCGTGCTCCTGACCGATCTGGTGTTCCGGATCACTGACTGATCTAGAAGAGTAGATCACTTTGTGCGACCTGTCATGCATCCCACTTTTCATCAGCAGGCTTAGTGTTTAGCCATAGGGGTTGAGGCGCCCGCACCGGCCAACACCGGTCCGCACCGGCCCACACGGAAAGGACACCGGGACACAATGAGCGAGGAACGCCGCAGGGAAATCGGAGAATCGGACGCACCGGTGGAGGATGAGCTCCAGGAGTCCTTTGACAACACGGTCACGGAAGGCGCCGAGCGCCTGCACCGAACCGTCCGCACCATCCTCGTCACCGGTGTATTCGGCGGATTGGAAGTAGGACTGGGCGTGATGGCCTATCTGGCTGTCCTGCACGAAACCGGGGACCACCTGCTGGCCGGCATTGCCTTCAGCGTGGGGCTGATTGCCCTGTTTCTCGCGCACAGCGAATTGTTCACGGAGAACTTCCTGATGCCGGTTGCCGCCGTCGTGGCCAAAGAAGGCAGCATCAAGCAGCTGGGCAAACTTTGGGGCGGCACCCTGGTGGCCAACCTTGCCGGCGGCTGGGTGTTCATGTGGATCGTCATGCAGGCCTTTCCGCAGTGGGAGTCCACGGTGGCGGAATCGGCCAAGCATTTCACCGATGCACCGTTCTCGCTGCAGACGGTTGCGCTGGCCATTCTCGGCGGCAGCACGATCACCCTGATGAGCCGGATGCAGCAGGGCACCTCATCGGACCCGGCAAAGATCGTGGCCACGGTCATTGGAGGCTTCCTCCTGGCCGGGCTCCAGCTGTTCCACTCAATCCTGGATTCCCTGCTGATTTTCGGGGCGATCCAGTCCGGCGCCGGAATCACCTACCTCGAATGGCTGGTGTGGTTCGCCTACACCCTGCTCTTCAACATGGTCGGCGGCCTGGTGCTGGTGACGGCTCTGCGGCTGCTCAGGACCAGGGAGCTCTTTATGCAGCACCGCAGGGAAGCCCCTGACGATCCCGACGAATCCCGCCGCAGCGGTTAGGACTCACTCCGCTGCCGCGCCATAGCGCTGCCAATAATTCGTGCTCCTTCAGGAAAGGCGCCAGGATTCTGCCCGGAGTAGTTCAACCGGAGGTGTGGTCCGGTGGGCTCGGCCGGAAACCACTCATCGCCGGTGCCGACCACCACGCCGTCGCTCTCGCAGTCCCGCACGAGCCGGGGCAGGTCGGTGCCATCCGGCAACCGAAGCCATAGATTCAGTCCGCCGTGCGGCAGCACTGGCAGCTCGGCCCCGGGAACATGCTCGCGCAGCGACGCCGCCAGCAGATCGCGGCGGCTGGCCAGCTGCCGGCGCAGACCGCGCAGGTGGGTCTTCCACGCAGGTTGGGTCACGACGTCGAGCGCCACCGCCTGCAGTATCGGACTGACATACATGGACTGCGCCTGGGTATCGGCCAGGATGCGTTCCCGGGCCGGACCGCGGGCCACGATGCCGGCCACCCTCACCGCCGGAGACACGCTCTTGGTCAGGGAGCGCAGATAGACCACATGACCGCCGTCGTCCCGGGCCGCCAGGGGGCTTGGATCCGCGCTGATGCCAAAGTCGTGGGCCCAGTCATCCTCGATGAGGAACGCACCGAACCGGCGCACGACGTCGAGCACCTCAGTCGAAAGATCCGGCGTCCACTGGATGCCGGTGGGGTTGGCAAAGGTGGGCTGGGCGTAAAAGGCCCGGGCACCGGTCTGCTCGAAGGCGCGCACCAGATCTGCGGGATCGGGACCGCTTTCGCCGCTGGGAATCGGAATGACTTCCACGCCTGCCTGCTCCGCGGCGAGGATGGCGCCCCAATAAGTGGGCGATTCCATCAGCAGCGGCCGACCGGCACCCACCAGCGCCCGGAAAGCGGTGCTGATTCCGCTCTGGCTGCCGGGGAGGACGACGACGTCGGCCGCCGCCGGGGGAGCGGCACCGGCCGGGGCCGCTGCTTCAAGCTCCGCAGCGAACCACGCCTGCAGCTCGGGCAAACCCGCGGCGGGGGAACGGCTCACTGCGGCACTGCTCCGAGCCGCCCGCGTGAAGGCTGCCCGGACAAGCCGCTCCGGCAGCAGCTCCCGGTCGGGATAGCCCGAGTGCAGGGCAATGACGTCATTGGGCGCGGTCCGGAGTGCGGCGGACAGCTGGGGCAGGCGGGCCTGGGGAGATCCAAGCGCTGCAGTCTGCCAGCCGTAGTCGTGCGCGCGGGCCATCCGGGCGGCGCGGACAAAGGTGCCCACGCCCGGGCGGCTTTCGATCACACCCTGCGCGCTCAGTGTCCGCAGTGCCTTCTGCACGGTCACCGGGCTGGCTCCGTACTGTGCCACCAGCTCACGGGTGGATGGAATTCGGGTTCCCGGCGCCGCCGTCGAAATCCAGGCCCGCAACCCTGTGACGATGCGTACGCTGCTGCTATCGTGAGACATGACACAGCATAGTAGCGCTACTCTCCGTCAGGCACCACTGCTATCCACTCCCGGCGGCGGTCTGAAGGCCGGGCTCGGGTGGGGTTTGCTGGGCGTTGCAGCGTTTTCCCTGACCCTGCCGGTGACCCGGATTGCGGTTCAGGACGGCGGTCTTTCTCCGCTCTTTATCGGTTCCGCCCGCGCGGTTATTGCCGCCCTCCTGGCAGCGGCAGCCCTTGCCCTGACCAAGCAGCACTTTCCGCAACGGCGGCAGTGGGCGCGCCTGGCGCTGGTGGCCGGCGGAGTGGTGCTGGGATTTCCGCTGTTGACATCCTTCGCGCTGACGACTGCTCCGGCCAGCCACGGCGCCGTCGTCATCGGTTTGCTGCCTGCGGCCACAGCTGTGGCCGCCGTCCTGCGGGGACATGAACGTCCCCCGCTGTTCTTTTGGATCATGGCCGGTGCCGGCGCAGCCGCGGTGGTGGTTTTTGCTGCGCTTCACGGCGGGGGACTGGTTGGACTCCACTGGTCAGATCTGCTGCTCTTCGCTGCCGTGGCGGCCGGCGCTGTGGGTTATGCCGAGGGCGGTTTGCTCTCGCGCGAACTCGGCGCCTGGCAGACCGTGTCCTGGGCACTGGTCCTGGCGTCACCACTCATGGTGGTGCTGACCGCAGCGGCGGTCATCCGGCAGCCGCCGTCGGGCTCTCCCGCTGAGTGGGCGGCGCTCGGCTACCTCGGTGTCATCAGCATGTTTCTCGGATTTTTCGCCTGGTACCGCGGACTGGCCATAGGCCCCATGGCGCAGGTGAGCCAGATTCAGCTGGTCCAGCCGGTGTTGACCATCTGCTGGGCGGCCCTGCTCCTGGGCGAGCAGCTCGCCTGGCCCACACTGCTGGGCGGGGCTGCGGTCATCGCCTGTGCGGCGGCATCCGTCCGGGTCCGGTTGCGGCGGTAGCTTACGAGCGGTTCGTGAAGCAGATCTTCACCGGGCCCCGCCGTCATCATCGCCGGGGTTGCGGCGGGAGGCAAGCCGGAGTTCCTCCACATCCAGTACCGCCTGCACCCGCAGCAGGACGGCGTCGTCAATTCGCCGCTCGTCCCGCAGCCGGATGACGGTGTTCCGTTTCAGGGCCAGCAGTGCCAGGCCCAGGTCCCGGTACTGCGCGGCGCGTGCAAGGTGGCGGGCGCCGTCGTCGTTCCCCCGCGCGTCGCCCTGCAGTGCGTTGAGTGTCGCCAGGCGCCGTTCATACTCGGAACGGACCTCGTCGGCGACAACCGTATCGGTGCCGAGCTCAGCGGCCACCTGCGGTAGTGCCTCCAGCGCAGTCCGGACAGCTGAGGTTTCAGCCAATTGCTGCTCTTCCTTCCGCCGGGCCGCATCCAGCGGCATTCTGGCCCAGCGTGCAATCACGGGAAGCAGAGGTGCCTGGATGACCAGCGTCAGAATGATGACGCCGGTGGCCACAAATATGATCAGGTCCCGATAGGGGAAGGGCTCACCGGATGCGGTGTACTGCGGGGTCGCCAGAGCTGCGGCCAGCGAGACGGCGCCGCGGAATCCCGCCATCCCGCTCACCACCCGGGTCCGGTTGTTGACGGGCCGTTTCAGTTGGCGTTCACGCCGGTCCAGCAGCCGGAACACGTAGGCATCGACAAACAGGTACAGCAGCCGGACGGCGACAATCACCGCGGTCACCACCGTCACCAAAAACAGGCCCTGTGCCAGCTGCCGGCCGGGCAGCTCGCTGACGGCGCGCGGCAGCTCCAGCCCGACCAGGACAAACAGGGCTCCGTTAAGGAGGAACGTGGTCAGGGACCAGAACGCCTGCCCCTGCTGGCGGGTATCGGCACGGATGATCCGTGGGCCGGCCTGACTCATTGCCAGACCCACCACGACGACGGCGAGCACCCCCGAAGCGTTGATGACCTCCGCAAGGACAAAGGCGGTAAAAGGAGTCAGGATGGTCACCACGTTGCCCAGCAGGGGATCCTGCACCCAGCGCCTGACGCGGAAACTGACCCAGGCGGTCAGCAAACCGGCGGCGATGCCGCCCGCATAGGCCAGCAGGAACAGTCCGGAAACCTCGAGCGTGTTCAGTTGTTCCGTGCCGGCGGTGATCCCGACCGCCACCCCGTAAATAACCAGTGCGGTTCCGTCGTTGATCAGGCTTTCCGCGCGCAGCAGCGTGACGTAGCGGTGGGGAAGGACACTGGCCAGGGCGCCGACGGCGGTGGCATCCGTGGGTGCAATAGCCGCCCCCAGGACCCACGCCGGCCCCCAGGGCAGGCCAAGCGCGTGGGCGGCGACGGCGACCGCCCACGCCGTGACCACCACCAGTGCGGTTCCCATCAGGACGATGCCGCGCTGGTTGCTGCGGATCTCGCGCAGCGAGGTGGTGATGCTTTCCCGGAACAGCAGCGCCGGCAGGAAGAGGAAAAGCACAGCTTCGGGCGGCAGCTCCACCTGCGCCAGTGCCGGAATGAAGCCCAGCGCAATACCGCAGACCAGCAGCAGCACTGGTGCCGGCAGCTTCGTCCGCCGGGCGGCCAGGGTGCACAGGAGTACGGCGGCCGCCAGGATCACGACCAGTTCGGAGGCCAGCATGTCAGCGGCCGGGAGCGGAGCCGGAGCAATTATCCATCTTCCAACGGTAGAGGCGTGCCCGGTGCTGCGGGAGGGTTGCCCGGCGGCAGCTCGACCATGGGGGGCATCGAATGTCGGACCGGTCCGCTACTCTCGGTTTCAGCGGTATGAAGGCGTGCCGGCAAACAACAGCGGGGAGCAATAATGGCATCCGGAGAGACCCTGGAACACCTGGACGTGCTGATCATCGGCGCCGGGCTGAGCGGGATAGGTGCTGCCTGCCGGCTGCTTACCGACCATCCGGACCGGTCTATTGCGCTGTTCGAGTCCCGCGGCCGCTCGGGTGGAACCTGGGACCTCTTTCACTATCCGGGAGTGCGTTCGGACTCTGACCTGTACACCTTCGGTTACGACTTCCGCCCGTGGCTGGAGGAGAAGGCCATCGCGGACGGCCCGAGTATCCTGCGGTATCTCCACGAAACGGCCGCCGAGTATGGGGTGGACCGCCTCATCCGTTACCACCACCGCGTGGTCTCGGCTGACTGGTCCAGCCGGGATTCGCACTGGAAGGTGCGTGTTGAGCTCACCAGAACACCCGGGGTGGGGCAGGACGCAGCCAGCCAGGGCGGCACGGACCCGGATGGCATCGGTCCCGACGGAAACGCCGGCGAGCCGGTCGGCACCGGGGAGTTTCTGGAGCTGACAGTCGGCTGGATCTTCAACGCCGCCGGATATTACCGCTATGACCAGGGCTACGCACCGGACCTTCCCGGTCAGGACAGCTTCCGGGGCCCGGTGGTTCATCCGCAGCACTGGCCCCAAGGCCTGGAGGTGTTGGGCAAGCGGATAGCGGTCATCGGCAGCGGTGCCACCGCCGTCACGCTGGTGCCGGCCCTGGCCGATCTGGGCGCGCAGGTGACCATGGTCCAGCGCACCCCCACCTATATCCTGCCTATCCCCGCCGAGGATCCGGTCGCACACCGGCTGCGCGGCGTCGTCGGCCCCGAACGCACCGGACGAATCATGGCTGAAGTCAGCGCGCGCCGGCAGCGCTTGATCTGGTCAGTGTGCCAGCGCTGGCCGCGCGCATCACGCAGGATAATCCGGGCAATTCAACGTAAGGCCCTTCCTCCGGGCTTCGACGCGGACACGCATCTGAACCCTCCTTATGGACCGTGGGACCAGCGGCTGTGCGCGGTTCCGGACGGCGATTTTTTCGCCGCCCTGCGAAGCGGCAATGCGGAGATGGTGACCGGAGAGGCGGTCGGATTCAGCTCAGGTGGAATCAGGCTGGCCTCGGGGCAGGAAGTGGCCGCCGACGTCGTCGTCACGGCCACCGGATTCACCATCCAGCTTCTGGGCGGAATGGAACTGCGGCTCGACGGCGAGCCGGTGGACCTGGCCCAGCATGTGGCGTACCGCGGCGTTATGCTCAGCGGCGTTCCGAACATGGCGTTCGCCATCGGTTACACCAATGCTTCGTGGACGCTCAAGATCGGGCTTTTGGCTCACTGGTTTTCCCGGCTGCTCACGCATATGGACCATCACGGCTACGCAGCTGCAGTCCCGGTGACACCCGAAGGGCTGCAGACCCGGCCGCTGCTGGACTTCGGCGCCGGCTATGTCCAGCGGAGCCTGGCCAAGCTCCCGCGGCAGGGGACCGAAGCGCCGTGGCTCATGACAATGAACTTCCTGGCCGACCGCAGGGACCTGCAAAAGGGCGCGCTCATTGATGAGCATCTGCGGTTCACCGGGCCGGAGGGGATGCCTCCCGGAGTTGGACGTGCGGCGAACGCGCAAGCGGACCGCTTCGCGACCCTGGGTACGGGCGTGCGGATGTGTTACCGGGTGGAAGGGCCCGACGACGGCGAGCCGGTGGTCCTGATCTCCGGCTTGGGGATGGATCTCACGTCCTGGCCCGCCGCTTTTGTTGACGGCCTGGCGGCTTCCGGATACCGCGTGATCCTGCCCGACAACCGCGACACCGGCCGGTCCAGCAGGATGGCCACGCCCACGCCGAGTCTGCTGGACCAAGCGTTGGGCCGCCCGGTTCCGGGCGCGTACCGCGTGGAGGACATGGCAGCGGACGTAGTTGCCCTGTTGGATCATCTGGGTGTGGGACGCGCCCATATCGTGGGCATGTCACTGGGCGGAATGATCGCCCAGTCTGTTGCCGCCCATTATCCGGAGCGCGCCCTGACGCTGACCTCCATGATTTCGACCACGGGGGCGCGGAAAACCGGGGCGGCGGCGCTGTCCACCAAGCGGCGCTTCGCAGCCCGGCCGCCGCGCACCCGCGATGAGTTCATTCGTGCACGTGTGGGGATGATGAGGCATTTGGCCGGCCGCACCCATCCCGCGGATACCGCAACGGACACCGCGGCAGCTGCAGTGGCGTGGGAGCGCGGCAATTTTCCGGACGGCGGCAGCGCGCGTTCGCGGCAGCTGGGGGCCATCAATGCATCACAGGACCGCACCCGTGATTTGGCCCGGATCACTGCTCCAACACTCGTCATCCACGGCGACCGGGATCCGATTGTGCATCCCAGCGGGGGAGCGGCAACCGCTGCTGCGGTGCCCGCTTCCCGGCACGTCACCATTCCGGGAATGGGGCATTACTTCCATCCCACCGTGGTGCCGGAGCTGGTCCGTCTTGTCACCGGCCACCTGGCGGCGGGGCGAAGTCCTGTGCCGGGCCGGGACGACGCGGGTAGTTCTACTGAGCCATTCCGGGCTGTACCGGAACAAAGTTGATCTTGTTGTTGTCCAGGACCCGCTTCTTGGCGATGCGGGTGAACCCCTTGGCATCCAGCTTGTTCTTGCTGCGGAACTCAGCCAGGGCGTCGTCGTACGCCTTATTGATCCGTTCACCGGTGACAACTTCGGTGGTTCCATCGGTGAAAGTGATGCCGACGGATGCCGACTTGGGGAGATGACGGTCCATGCGGATGAAGCCGTCGTTGTCCTGCTGAAGATTGATCAAGTGGTTCCACCTTTGGAGATTGCGAACTTCCAGTCTTCCCTATTCCGGTGCCTGCGCTTTACCAGGATTTCCGGCGCCCGACGGCGATGGTGGCGTCAGTGGCCTTCCTGCGCACAATTTCCGGCGAAAATCCGTGCAGGCCCATGATGCCTTTCACTGTTTTTGCCTGCTGCTTGCTGCATTCCAGCAGCAAATACGCACCGGGGCGCAGCCACTCTGGTGCAATGGATACGATCCGGCGGAGGACATCGAGCCCGTCGCTGCCGCCGTCGAGGGTGAGGGCAGGTTCGTGGTCGCGGGCCTCCCGTGGAAGAGTCGCCAGCCGGGCACTGGGTATATAGGGAGCATTTGCCGCGACAATGTCCACCCGGCCGAGGAGATCCCGGGGCAGCGCGGAGAACAGATCACCCGCCAGGACTGTGGCCAGCCCGTCGAGGCTGGTGCGGGCGCAGTCCACTGCTTCGGGTTGGAGGTCCACGGCAAACAGCTTGGGGGCGGGCAGTGTCGGCTGGAACAAGGTGGGCCGGGAGGACGTTTGGGCGGCGATAGCCAGTGTTACGGCGCCCGAGCCGCAGCACAGCTCGACGACCGTCGGACCCGACGTCGTCGTTGGAGCGCCCGTCGTCGTTGGCCCGGACATCGTCGCCAGAATCTGGACCGCATGCTCGGCAAGCAGTTCCGTCCGCCGCCGCGGAACGAACACCCCCGGCGCAACAGGTATCCGGAGTCCACAAAATTCAGCCCACCCGAGAATCTGCTCCAGTGGCTGTCCGGCGATTCTGCGCCGGACCATGTCGTCCAGGCGGTCCGCGTGGCCCGGATCTCCCATGCTTCCGGCTTCTTCAATGAGCAGGGCTGCTTCCTCCGCAGCAAAAACACAGCCGGCAGCACTGAGACGCGCCACGAGTGCTCCCGAGGTTTCCGTATTCACCGGATTACTGTCACAGGTCCGGTGCGGGGGAGCAATGGCCTGCTGTTCCAACACCTGAAAAATTACTGGTCCGGGCTCATCCGGTGGAGCGAAAAGATGAACGGAGGGCCGGGCTCCCGCATATCCATGGCGCCCAGCAGCGTGTTGGTGTCGACCCTGCGGAAGGCGTCGTTAACCGGCAGCGCGTCGTAAATCATGGTCGCTGACACTACGCCGCGGTATTCCATCATGCGAAGCCGGGCCCTCGGTTTCGTTGTCCGGGCCAGCTGCAGGAGTGGGCGAACGATCCTGCCAACTGCACGTTGGCGGAGCAGTGGACCGCACCGCAGCGCCAGATTCAAGGGAACGAGCCCGGGATTGAATTCAAACCGGCGCCCGGTCGACGTCTCGAAAATGAGCGGGTGGACGGAGTCCCCGTCGTCGAACCTCTTTCCCTGCCATCCCAGGATGCCGAGCACGCCGTCCAGCCGGTGCCCCGTTGGCAGTTCGGCGCCCCGCCAGGAACCACTCATCTCGTCAAGCTGTACAGGGGGAAGCGAATCGAAGAAGGCCAGAGCCTCCGCTGGCACGGCTCCGCCGCTCATGCTGCGCAGCTGATCCGCCGGCGTCTGTTCATTGGGTTGACTCATCTTGGTTCCCTGATCCTTTCGCGAACTGCTGCGTCCTTCGGGAACTGGTTGCTTAGCGGCTGGGGAAGTCCCCTTCGTAGTCGTTCCACGTCCCGGCCAGCTGCTCCATGGCCGACTGCTGGTCCTGCACCGACGCAGCCTTGCCGTCGAAATCCATCACAAAGTAGTTCACGCTGAACCCGTCCTTCACCGTCGATGCGTAGTTAGCTGCTGCTGGGTGGCTCCTGAAACGGTAGTAATTGGCTTCCGCCGTACTGTACGCCTCGATGCAATTGAGCTGATGCCCACAGGCATCCTCGGTGATCTCCCGAACCTCGGTAGTGACGTCTTTTGCGTCGTATTCAGAGTTCATGACGTCCTCGAGAGTGAGGGTGAGCTGGGGGTGCAGAAAGACATAAATCAGGCCAGTTCCGAGAATAAGAGACATCCCGACTAATACCGCCATAATCCATTTCTTCCCCATGCCGTCATTATGCAGGAGCTCCTCCAGCACTGCGGCAGGCATGACGGCTCTATCGGCACCTGACGCACATCAGACTGTCATCTCTGCGGCCGGCTTTTACTTGGGGTGGCCGGCGAGATCCAGGCCGGATTCGAGTAACTGTCCCGTATGTAAAACCCGCAGGGAATAGGGCCTGGATCACTAAAATAGAACCTATGTACTACTCCGCGGGAAACGACGACGGCGCACCGGCGACCCGGGGTGGCGTCCGCCGGACGTCGTCTTCCCCGGGCGACGGCGGCAAAGGCGGACGGGCGCTTGGAACACAGCAACCGGAGCCGCAGCCGGCGGCGGCGGGCAGCACGGGTGCCAGCACGCTTGCGGAGTTGGAGGCCCTGGAGCGGGTCCTGCTGATCCGGGAGATCCGGGCCCTGGAGGACTTAAAGGGTGCCATTGCCGCCGCCCAGGCCCGGGCCGCTGCGGCTTTTGATGCCTCCACCCGCCGCGCGCAGGCCGCCGCGGGACTCACCTCCGGCCAGCTCGGCAAGGGCGTCGCCGCTGAAGTGGCCCTGGCCCGCCGGGAATCCCCGCACCACGGAGCGAAACTGCTGGGCCTGGCAAGGATCCTGACCACGGAAATGCCCCACACCCTCGCCGCACTCTCAAAAGGAGTGATCAGTGAGTGGCGGGCCACCCTGCTGGTCCGGGAGACCGCGTGCCTGTCCCTGGCCGATCGGCAGGAAGTGGACCGGCAGGTCGCCGGGAACCTGGCAGAGCTCGAGCAGCTCGGTGACCGGAAACTAATCAACAGGATCAAGTCCCTGTCCTATGGTCTGGATCCGCACGCCGTGGTCAACCGTGCCGCGCACGCCGTGTCGGAACGTTTTGTGTCCTGCCGTCCGGCCCCGGACACCATGACCTATCTGACCGCCCTGCTGCCCGTGGCCCAAGGGGTGGGGGTGTATGCGGCGCTGACCCGGGAAGCTGACCGGCTACGCGGGGCCGGGGATCCACGCACCAAGGGCCAGATCATGGCCGACACCCTCGTGGAACGGGCCACCGGGCAGGCTCGGGCTGAGGATGTGCGGATCGAGGTGCAGCTGATCATGACGGATCAGACCCTGCTGCACGGCATTCTGCCCAATGACACGACAACCACCGGTCCCGACGCCAACTCAGCCGATGCTGATAGGGCTGCCGCCACCGCGGGCGCTTACGGGGCTGCCGGCACCGATCCTGTCCATACACGGTCCAGCCGGGGTGGGGACTGCACAACCGGAGCCGGTCCCGGGAGCGGCAGCCGGAGCGCGGGCCACAGCCGCCCCTGGACCGAAGCCGGCATCGACCCCGGCGGTGCAGATAGAACCCCGCCCGAGGTTAGACCCGATACAAAACCAGGACCCCTGGCTTCGGCGGAACCGGCAACCGGAGGGCAGAGCACATCGTTTGTTCCCGAGGGAGCGGAGCCGGCAGTGCTTACCGGCTACGGAATCGTCCCGGCCCAGTGGGCCAGAGACCTCGTCCGGGGACCACATCCCACGGAACCGGAACCAAAACCAAAACCAGAACCAGACGAACCAGACGGACCGGCCACCGAACGGGGCGCACCACCCACGCGTCCGGATCCGCAAACGGAAGTATGGCTCCGCCGCCTCTACATCGCCCCGACCAGCGGGCAACTCACGGCCATGGACTCGCGCGCCCGGCTGGTGCCCCACGGCCTTGCCCGGCTCATCGCGGCCCGCGATCAGGTTTGCCGCACACCGTGGTGCGGGGCGCCCATCCGGCACTACGACCACATCACACCCGTCCACGCAGGCGGCACCACCACTGCCGAGAACATTCAGGGACTCTGCCAAGCCTGCAACCAGGCCAAGGAAGCACCCGGCTGGGAATCACGGGCCACCAAGACAGCCAAGACAGCCGGGACAGTCAGGACAGCCGCCGGAGTCCCCGCTGAAAGCGACGGGCCCACCGGGAGGTCCACTCCCTTGCATCCGAACCGGCACACCGTGACAACCGTGACGTCCACCGGACATGCCTATTCATCCACGGCGCCGCGGCCGCCCGTTCCACGCCCAGCGTGGTGAATCAGGGGGCGTGAAGCATGGGGAGCGTGCAGTAGGAGAGGTTGCGGGACGTGAACCCCGAGGCGAAGAATCTCTCCTCACTCATGACGCGGGACAATGGACGAGTGACTACACCGCACACCGCACTGGAACCTGCCGCGCACCACCATCCCTTCAACCTGCAGGCCATCGGTGCCGGACTGGTGTTCGCGGAGTCACTTCCTGAACTGGCTGCCGCGCTTGAGCCGGCAGGATCGGCCCCCAACGGGGCAGCAGCAGTTGTCCAGGCACCTCCGGGCACCGGGAAGACCACACTGGCACCGCCGCTGATCGCCAACCTGATCGGTTCCCGTGCAGACGGCGCATCCAAACCCTTACGCGTCGTCGTCACCCAACCCCGCCGGGTGGCCGCACGTTCGGCGGCCCGGCGGCTTGCCTCGCTGGACGGCAGCCCTGTTGGCGGCCGGGTCGGCTACACCGTCCGCGGTGAGAGCCACACGGGACCGGACACCATCATCGAGTTTGTCACTCCGGGAATCCTGCTTCGCCGCCTGCTGGCCGATCCCGGACTGGAAGACACCGCCGCCGTCGTTCTTGACGAGGTCCATGAGCGCGGCCTGGACACTGACCTCCTCTTGGGAATGCTCACCGAAGTCCGCCAGCTGCGCGGAGACCTCACGCTGGTCGCGATGTCGGCCACCGTCGATGCGCCCCGCTTCGCCTCACTCATTGGCAACGACGACGACGGCGGGCCGGTACCCGTCGTGGGCTGTCCTTCGGCGCTGTATCCGCTGGACATCCGCTGGGCCCCTGGCACCTCGTTGCGGATGGACGAACATGGTGTGACCCGCTCCTTCCTGAACCACGTTGCCGTTACCGCTGCCGCAGCCCACGGGGAGATGCTCGCCGGGAACGCGCAGGCGGACGCACTGGTTTTCGTCCCCGGAGCGTGGGAGGTGTCCTATGTGGCCGGCCGGATCCGCAGCCAAGTGGCAGCGGAGTCCGGACCTGTTGCCACAACCGAGGTGCTGGAGCTGCACGGGCAGATCGACCCAAGGGAACAGGACCGTGCCGTCTCCGGCCGGCGCCCCGGAGACCCGCCGCGGATCATCGTCTCCACCAGCCTGGCAGAATCGTCGTTGACCGTGCCGGGAGTGCGCCTGGTGATCGATTCCGGCCTTGCCCGGGAACCGCGCCGGGATGCCGCACGCGGGATGTCGGGACTTGTCACGGTGTCCTGCTCCCGCGCGTCGGCGGTGCAGCGTGCAGGACGCGCCGCCCGGCAGGGACCAGGCCGGGTGGTCCGCTGCTACGACGAACGAACCTTCGGTGCTTCGCCGGCCCATCAGACCCCGGAAATCGCCGTCGCGGACCTCACCGCTGCGGCACTGGTGCTGGCATGCTGGGGAACGCCGGGCGGAGAAGGACTGGCCCTGCCCGATGCCCCGCCACGGGCAGCCCTGGCAGATGCACAGGCCGTCTTGCGGGATCTCGGCGCGGTTGATTCCAGCGGTGCAGTCACCGCTCTCGGCAAGACCCTGGCGGGAATTCCATCCGATCCGCGGCTGGCCCGGGCGCTGCTGGACGGGACCGCCGTCGTCGGTGCCCGGTCTGCGGCCGAAGCTGTGGCCCTCGTGGCCGGTGATCTCCGCGCCTCCGGTGCCGATCTCTCCCGGCTGCTCACCAGCCTGCGCGCCGGACGGGATCCGGGAGAGCGGCGCTGGGCAGAGGATGTGCGGCGGCTGCAGTCCCTCTCGCGCACAAGCGCCCGTACCCGCAACGGCGCCGCCAATGCGCCTGCAGTCTCGGTGCCTGGAACGGAGGCCCTCGGCTTCGTCGTCGCACTGGCTTTTCCGGACCGCATTGCCCGGCGGGTTCCCGGCAGCGCGGGCACTGGGGAACGCTATTTGCTCTCCTCCGGAACCCGGGCCGGCCTGCCGGCCGGCAGCCCGCTGACCGGACACGAGTGGCTTGCCGTTGCCGAAGTTTCCCGCGCTCAGGGACGCGACGCTGCCGGAACCGGGGCCGTCATCCGCTCGGCGGCGCCGTTGAGCCAAGACACAGCGGAAGCCGCAGCCCGGCATCTGCTGGAAGACACCGTCGAGGCATCCTTTAACGGAGGCCGTGTCATGGCCAAGCGGGAACGGCGGCTGGGGGCGATTGTGTTGTCCTCCACACCGGTCCGCCCCACACCCGGGGAAGGCCGGGCAGCCGTAGCCCGCGCATTGGCACGGGAAGGGCTCGGTGTCATTGGGTTTTCACCGGCTGCCGACACGTTGCGCCGCCGGATGGCACTGCTGCACCGCGAGCTGGGTGAGCCCTGGCCGGATGTTTCCGAACCTGCACTCCTGGCCCGGCTAGATGCCTGGCTGGCACCTGAGCTGCATGCGCTGGCCGCCGGAGCGTCAGTCAACGGAATCGACCTGGTGGAGCCGCTGCGCCGGCTGCTTCCGTGGCCGGAGGCGTCGCGCCTCGGGGAACTGGCACCGGAACGGCTGCAGGTTCCCAGCGGATCCCAGATCCGGATTACCTACCCCGCAGTGGACGACGACGGCGGCCGGCCGGTCGTGGCCGTCAAGCTGCAGGAGTGCTTTGGCTGGGCTGAGACGCCGCGGCTGGTTCAGGGACGGGTGCCGGTGTTGTTCCATCTGCTCTCACCGGCCCGGGCGCCGCTGGCCGTCACCGATGATCTGGCATCGTTCTGGTCCGGGCCGTATCTGCAGGTGCGTGCCCAAATGCGGGGCAAGTATCCCAAACACCCCTGGCCGGAAGATCCCTGGGCAGCAAAGGCAACGGCCAAAACTAAGGCCCGGATGTAGCGCCGCCCGGATGTGGCGCCCCGATCCAAGGCCCGGCGCCAGAACGGGTGCCGCACCGGTAGGAGATGAATCACGTGGGTGGCTGCCATCCCGGCGGAGGCCTCACTCATAGGCTGGAAAGGCGGCAAATCTCCTGTTCCTGCCGCGGTGAAAGGCTCGTTAACCGTGAAGCAAGACCTCCGTGGTTTCCTGGCAGTCCCGGCGGGCCGCGGACACCGGTTCCCCGCCGTGCGGGTGGCCGCGGGGATGCTCCTTCCGCTCCTGGTACTGATTATGCTGGGCCGCACGGACCTGACGATGTGCGCCATCTTCGGGTCGCTGACCGGAGTCTTCGGCCGCGCTGAACCTCACTGGCGGCGGCTGCGCCACCAAACCCAGTCCGGTGTGCTGATGTCCCTGACCGTGGTGGCCGGAGTCTCCATGTCTGTCGCAGGACGCAGCGACTGGGAACTGGTGGTCGCCGCCACCATTGTGGCCGGGGTGATCTCGGTGGCGGCGGACTACCTGCGGATCCGCCCCGCCGGCCCCTTCACCTACATCTTTGCGTTTACCGCAACCGCTGCCGCACCGTTCTCCGGGTCCGTCGCGGAAGCCGCGCTGGCCGTATCCGGAAGCGCAGCGACAGCGGTTCTGCTGGGAATCGCCGGCCGGGTCCACGCCCGCCGCCATACACCGGTGTTGCTGCCCCAGCAGGCTCCTCCGCCGGGAGCGGCACACATCCTCGCCCACTCCGGACGGTATGTCGCAGCTGTCGCTGCCGCCGGCTCCCTGGCCCTGCTGCTGGGGCCGGGCCACAGCTACTGGGCGATGCTCGCGGCCTGTGCACCCATTGCCGCAGCGGATGCCGCACATGCGCCGGCCCGCGCCGGCCACTTCATCCTGGGCACCTACGCCGGCGTGCTGTTGTCCGCACTCCTGCTGCAGGCGGACTGGAGCCCGGTGCAGCTGGCGGTTCTCCTGGCAGCCCTGCAATTGGGCGGCGAGGTGTACGTCATCCGCCACTACGGGCTCGCCATGGTCTTCCTGACACCGGTGGCGCTGCTGATGACAGGCTTTGTCTCAGTGCAGCCGGTAAGGGATCTGACCGTGGACCGGGCGGTTGAAACCACCATCGGCGTCCTGGTTGCCGTCGTCGTCATTTTGCTGACGACCGGTGGCGGAGCGGCCTGGGCAAAGAACGTGGGCCGGCAGCTGCGGGGTCGGCCCGCACCGGCCGGGCCAACACAGCGGTAGTCCCACCCCAGCTGATTCCGGTGGAGGAGCACCCGGCGGCCTGCGTTCCCGGGTGTTTCGGCTAGCCCGCGGATAGACTTTCGGGCATGACGGACCGTCCCCGGATCCTGGTCGTGGAAGATGACCGCAGCTTGGCGCGGATGCTGGCGGAGCTCCTGGAATCCGAAGGATATAAGGTGACGGTTGCTTATGACGGACAGCGGGCCCTGCACGAAGGGCTGACACATCCGTTCGACGTCCTCCTCCTGGACCGGGGCCTGCCGGCAATTGAGGGACTAGATGTCCTGACGCGGCTGCGCAGCCGGGGCATTTACGTGCCGGCGCTGGTGCTTTCCGCGCTGGGCAACCCGGCTGACCGCGTGGAAGGCCTGGACCGCGGAGCCGAGGACTATCTGGCCAAACCCTTCGACATCGACGAGCTGCTGGCCCGCCTTCGGGTGCTGCGGCGCCGGAATCTGCCCCGCACACCTGCCCTTCCGGTCCCCGGCGGCGTCCTGGATACCACCGGCCGCACGGTCACGACCGACGCCGGCGAGGTGGTGGTGCTCTCCGAACGTGAGGGTGCGCTGCTGGAACACCTGGCCCGGCGGCCCCGCCAAGTCTTCCCGCGCGCGGAACTGCTTGACGCCGTGTTCCCTGACGCTGACGACGACGGCGTGGTGGACACCTATGTTCACTATCTTCGGCGGAAGCTGGGCAGAGGGGTGGTGCTGACGGTGCGCGGGATCGGTTACCGGCTTGGTGCGCCGGCATGAAGCGCTGGCGCGGGGTCCGGGAGATCCGGGAGAACCGGGAGAGCCGGGAGGACGCTGAGCTGACCCGTGCGTCGCTGCGTTTGGCGATGCAGTTTACGGCCCTGGTGGTGGTGCTGCTGGGCGTTGCCGGGGGCCTGGTGTATGGACTCGTCGCCGCCCAGACGCGGGATGCCGCCGAAAACACGCTGTCCTCGGCAACCCAGTTCGACTCTCCCCGCGAGGCACCACTGGATGTGTTCCTGGCGGTGTACGACGACGGAAGGTTGGCTGTGTCCCGCAACATGCCCGCCGGCCTCCCGTACGAGGAAGCGCTGGCGGATGTGGCCGAGACCGGGCAGGCCCGCCGCGATACGGTGGCCGCGGGGGACCGGACCTATGAGGTTTTGACGGCCCGCCGCGGCCGGGATGTGGTCCAAGCGGCAGTGGATACCCGCGAATCCGCTGACCAGCTGCGCCGTCTGGCTTTTGCCCTGGTGATCTCCGTGGTGATTGCAGGCCTCCTGGCCGGAGCCGTCTCGGCGCTGGCGGCCCGGGCGGCCATGCGTCCGATGGCTGAAGCACTGGCACTCCAGCGCCGGTTCGTGGCTGATGCGAGCCATGAACTGCGGACCCCGCTGACACTGCTCAGCACCCGGGTGCAAATGCTTCGGCGGCGGCTGATCGCCGATGCAGGCGGATCGGGGTCGAAACGTGAAGCTGATGGGGGTGGGGGAGAGGCTTCGGAAGCGGTGGGTTCTGAGGGAGCGAATTCGGATGCGGTCCGGGCCGCCGACGACGTCATCGCCGACACCAAGGTGCTGACCGGGATCCTTGAGGACCTGCTGATGGCTGCGGATCCCCGGCAAACCGGAGCCACGGAACCCGTGAACCTGGTTGACCTTGCACAGTCGGCGGTACGGGCGCTCCAGCCCGAAGCCAACAGACGAGACTTGTCCCTGGAACTTGATCTTCCCGATACCGATGTCATTGTCCTTGGCGGGGAGATTGCCCTGCACCGAATCTTCACCGCCCTGGGCGCTAATGCCTTGGATTATGCGCGTTCTGTCGTAGGAGTGTCGGTGCGCCGCAGCGGCCGGGAGGCCGTCATTCGAGTATCGGACGACGGCCCCGGGTTCCCGCCCGGATTCAGCACGCATGCCTTCGAGCGGTTTGCCTCGACACGGCACCGGGCTGACTCGGAGCAGACCCGCACGCCGGATGGTTTACCGGAGTCCCGGCATTATGGATTGGGCCTTGCCCTCGTGGCGGAGATTGTTGCCCGCTGCGGCGGCAGTATCCGCGCATTGCCGAATGCCGCACCCGGCGGTGGAGGTGCAGTGGAAGTCCGACTGCCGCTTGCCAAGTCTGAACCCTAAAAAACCCTTACCTGGTCTGGACGCTAAGAAACCTCGAAGAATCAGCTTCGAAAATGGATGCGTAAGCAACCCCACTATTTGGAGGTGATTATCACTATGGCTTTGCGGGACAAAGCCAGGGGCCCGCTGGGTTGGATTCTTGGTGTTGTGGGCGGTCTGGCGCTGTTGGTTGGTTCGTTTTTTGCCGGCATGGCCACCGCGGATTCCCCGGCGGATCAGGAGCAAGCCTCAGTAACCGAGCAGCAGGACGCCCAGAACCAGGACGCCCAGAACCAGGACGCCCAGAACCAGGACGCCGAGAGCAACGCCGAGGCGGAGGACCAGGACGGCCGGCCCGAACGCGGTCCCCGGTTCGACGGCGACGGCGAAGACTCGGACGGCGGTCCAGACTCTAATGCGGATGCGGATGCGGATGCGGATGCCGATCCCGACGCCGACGCTGATGCCGGTAAGGAGTCCACGGACGGGGATGCCCGCAATCAGGGCTCACGGGGCGACGCCCGGCACGGGGACGGCCACCATGACAGTCACCGAGGCGGCCACGGCCCGGACGGCAGCGGCCCGGACGACGGTGGCCCGGACGACGATGGCGGGCGCGGTGCCGACGACGACACCGCCGAGGATGCTCCCGTACGGGAGGAAAGCACCCCGGAACAGGATGAACCGGCCGCGTAATGCGGGTTGTTCGTCCTGCAGCGTGTCCGAATAAACCGGAAGGCCCAAGGGGCCCGAACGCACAAAGAACGCCCGGCCAAATGGCCGGGCGTTCTTTGTGTGGTTTCACCGAGGGTTGGGCCGTTCGCTTCCCGCCCCTGCGGTAAATCTACTGGTGCGTGATTAGGCTACGCGGTAGTACGAGGCACCGGAACCGACGTTAGCGCTCTGCTGAACAGTCTGGTTGCCGTTCCATCCGCTGTGGATGGCCTGGCCGTCACCGATGTAGATGGCGATGTGGGCAAAGCCCATGCCGCCGTCGGCGTAGTAGATGATGTCGCCGGGCATCGGGTCAGAGACCGGAGTTCCGTAGGCGGCAAGCTGTGCCGGGGCCAGATCGCCAACTGAGTGTCCTGCTGCCCGGAGGGCAACTTCCACCAGCACGGTGCAGTCCTGCATGGCACCCATCTGGGAGAAAGCGGAGTTCAGCATGGTCTGGTTGGTGCCCGTGGCAGCTACGCCGGCTGCGGGAGCAGGCGTCACGGAAGAGGCCTGGGTGCTGATGCCGCTCAGGTCGACGGCGGCTGCGGTTTCTGCCGCTGCTGCCGGTGCTGCCGGTGCTGCCGGTGCCGCGTAAGCAGCAGCCGGTGCGGCTGCAGCAGCCGGAGCTACTGCGGCGCCGCCGGCGTATGTGATGACATCGCCGGGGTAGATGATGGATTCAAGGGACAGGCCGTTCTGGGCCAGGATGTCCTCAAGCGTCACGCCGTAGGTTGCGGCAATCTTGCTCAGCGTGTCGCCGGACTGGACCACGTGAGTGGAACCGGAAGCTGCCGGAGCGGCTGCCGGAGCGGCTGCGGGAGCTGCTGCCGGAGCAGCAACGGGGGCGGAAACAGCGGCAGGTGCGCTGTAGAACTCGGATGAGTCATTGGCGATGACACCGGCAGAGGCCGGAGCCGCCATACCGAGCATCAGGCCGGAACCTGCTGCCACGAAGGCAGCGGTGCTGCCGATGGTGCGTGCTTTGCCGCTGGTGGCGTTCGCAAGTGCGGACCACATTCCGGCGGTCTCGGCACGGTGACGTCCACGAGTGTTATTGAAAGACATTGAGTTACCTCTCCCGATACCTGCGAGGTGAGCTGTCGGATGCGGATGGGAGTCACCCGGTCAGCCGTAGAAACCTCTGGCTGACTTAACCCCAAGGATTCAAAGGAACCCGTTTGTGGTTCCCCCGCCTCTGCCGAAGTGTGTATATCTGTGGACCTTGACCAGCGGCAGAGCTAGGTAACAAGCCAAGGGAGCCGCTTCAGATAACGGCACGTCCACTACGCTACAAGAGGATTACGGGAGGATAACTATTTAGTAACGGACCTCGCAGATGCGTGTGAGTGTCGCCTCTTTGTGCTATGCGTGGGCTATGGCACCATGGGCCACGGCTTGCCGCGCTGATCGCGCCGCAGTTTCCGCATTTCTCCGGTGGTCGTTGCCTGGTTCGAGCGGCCGGGCCTGCTGAGATCGTGACAGTGGCCGGCTAGGAGGAGAGTGGCATGGACGACAGGTCTTACGGACGCCGCAGGAAGGGCCAGCCCCGGTCCGGCTAGTTTGTTTGGCGGACCACGTTGGCGACAGCGAAGTTGCCGTACCCCTGAAGGATGTCGCCCGGTGCCAGCCTCACATCGCGCACCAGTCCAGCACCCTTGAGCACTGCCCCGCGCTTCTCCGGCGGCCCGGACCGGAAATCCCCGCCGTCCGCAAGGACCACGGATTCGGCCTCGACAGCGCCAAGGACCTGCGAGCCGGAGCCAAGCACCGAGCGGCCCGTCACCACGGGGCCGTTGGCCAGGCGGGCACTGTCGCCCACAGCCACGGCATCTCCACGGCCAGCCTTGAGCTGCACGCTGCCGGGGCCGAGCGTGATGTCGGAGCCCATCAGGATCATTCCGCCATGCTCGGCGGAGACAAAGGCGCCCGGATAAAACACATTGCGGTGTCCGATAACGCAGGAACTCTCAGAATCGGCCTGAAGGACGACGCCCGGATAAAAAACGTTTCCTTCGCCCAGCTGCACTTTTGCCGAAATCAGCGTTGACGAAGGATCCAGTATCTGCTGAGTTGCGCAAAGTTGCAGCACTTCAGCAACGGTGAGGAAACCAAAATCCTGGCGAATACTGTCGGCATCGGTTCGCTGAGGAGTTGGCATGTTGTTCTCTTCCTTAGTCATCTGGCCGGGACCTTACTATCAGCTGGAACCGGGAGCACTCCCAGCCTACCCGTCTCCGCCAGGGCATTGCCGCTCCAAGGAGCGTGAGCACAGTGGAAACTTCACACTTCAAACTAATACAGCGGCACCAGGCAATTGCGCCATGATGTAACGGGGTAAAACAACCGCCGCAAAGACGCAGAGGTAAGGAAAGCTTCGATGATCAGCCAAAGTGGCGCCGGCACGGTTCTTCAAACCAGCAGACTGATTCTTGAACCGCTGCTCCCGGACCATGCCGTCGAAATGGTGCCGGTCCTCGCCCATCCCGGGCTTTACGAATTCACCGGAGGCGAGCCGCCCACACTGGAAGGACTGAGTCACCGTTATGTCCTCCAATCCGGCGGGGACCCGTCGGGGGTTGAAACGTGGCTGAACTGGGTTATTCGGGAGCAGGGCACCGGATCCGCCGCAGGCTTTGTTCAGGCTACTGTCGCTGCCGGCGGCCGGGCAGCGGACCTGGCCTGGGTTATGGGTCGGGAACATCAGGGTCGAGGCTATGCCACGGAAGCGGCTGGTGCCATGGTGGAGTGGCTGATCCGGCAGGGCGTGGGGCGGTTTTGCGCCGGCATCCACCCCGGCAATGCGTCCTCCGCTGCGGTGGCTGCCCATCTGGGTCTGGCGCGAACAGGCCGGGTCGACTCTGACGGCGAGGAAATTTGGCAGCTTGACGCAAGGAGGGGCACCACTGCGGGCGCCACGGCTCCGGCCCCGGACCTTGATGCCTCAGCCGTGGACCTAATCCTGCGGACCGCCGCCGACCGGGATGAGTTTTCCGGAACCATCCAGCTGTCCCGGGGCGGCAGCATCCTTCTCGAAGGGGCCTACGGTGTGGCCTCCCGGCGCTGGAACGTGCCGGTAACGCTGGGCACACGGTTCGACGTCGCCTCCGTCACCAAGCTGTTCACCTCTGTGGCCGTCCTGCAGCAGGTGGACGCCGGGACGCTGGAGCTGAACACCCCCATTGGGCGTTTTGTGGAACTGGACGGCACCCGGGTGGACCCCGCGATCACGCTTGGCCAGCTCCTGAGCCACACCTCGGGCATCGGAGACGACGCCGATGAGGAAGCCGGCGAATCCTACGAGGAACTCTGGACGGACCGTCCCTCCTATTCGGTCACCGAGACCGCTGACTTCCTGCCGCAGTTTGTCCACAAGGAGCCGAACTTCGCCCCGGGCGAAGGCTGCCGCTACTGCAACTGCGGCTACATCCTCGCCGGGCTGGCGCTGGAGGCGGTGACAGGAGTGAGCTACCGGGACTACGTTCGGGAACAAGTCTTCGCTGCCGCAGACATGCGGGATTCAGGCTTCTTTTCCCTGCGGGAAGCCGTGCCGAACGTGGCCGAGGGGTGGGACCCGGTCCGCAACGACGCAGGCGCGGTGATCTCCTGGCGGCAGAACATCTTCAGCTACCCGCCGATCGGTTCCCCGGACGGCGGTGCCCACTCAACCTCCGCTGACCTGGTCCGTTTCCTCGATGCTGTCCGGGGCGGCAGGCTGCTGTCCGCAGAATCCACTGCGGCGTTCCTGGCTCCGAAGGTCAAGCACTCAGACCTCGACGCCGGTGAGCTTCACTACGGTTACGGGCTGGAGTTCAGGCTTGACGCGCGCGGGCAGACCGGCCTGATGTACAAAGAAGGCATTAACGCCGGGGCCAGTGCGTTCCTGAGCTACTCTCCGGAGCCGGACATCACCCTGGCACTTGTCGCAAACTCCGAGGAGGGGGTCTGGGGACCGCTGGCGGAGATTCAGGCACTGCTTCGAGGGGACTAGGACCGCAGGTACGCCAGGGTGGCGAGCACCCGCCGGTGGCCGCTGTCCGACTGGGCCAGCCCCAGCTTCGCAAAGATATTGCCGATGTGTTTGCTGACAGCAGTTTCCGAAACGGAAATGGCCGAAGCGATGGCCGTATTGCCGAGCCCCTCTGCAACAAGCCCCAGAACTTCGAACTCCCGGGGAGTCAGGGACCTGATGGGGTCCCGGTTGCTGCGCCGGCTGAACAGCTGGGCGATGACCTCGGGATCCATGACCGTTCCGCCGGAGGACACGCGGCGCAGCCCGTCAACAAATTCCCCGACGTTGCCCACGCGTTCCTTGAGCAGGTAGCCCACGCCCTGCGCACCGGAGGCCAGCAGCCTGCTGGCGTAACGGTCCTCGACATAGGCGGACAGGACAAGGACGGGAAAATCGGGGACCCGTGCGCGCAGTTCCAGGGCCGCCTTTAACCCTTCATTCGTGAAGGTGGGCGGCATCCGCACATCAAGGACGGCGCCGTCGGCGATTCCTGGTTCAAAGGCCGCCAACAGGTCATCGGCGTTGTCCCACGAGCCCACCACGTCAAAACCCTCTCCCCGCAGCAGCAACTCCAGTCCGGCCCGCAGCAGCGCATCATCCTCGGCAATCAGAAGGCGCATGGCAGTTCCACCCTTACCGTCGTCGGTCCGCCAACCGGACTGGTCAGCACCAGCCTGCCGCCAAAGGCAGCGGCACGCCGGGCGATGCCGGACAGACCGGTTCCCGAACCGTTTGTTGTCTCCGCAGCGCCCACCCGCGCACCTCCGCGGCCGTCGTCGTTCACCTGTATCACCAGGACATCCTCCCGAGGGGTTGATTCGGTCTGCAGGACCACGTCTATCCGTGCCGCATCGGAGTGCTTGGCCGCGTTGGTCAGCGCCTCGGCCAGGACAAAGTAGGCGGCCGATTCCACGGCCGCGGGTGCTCGCTGAAGCCCGTCAACGGTCAGCGTGCAGGGTATGGGGGACCGGCTGGTCAGCGCCGAGGCCGCACCGCCCAGTCCCAGTTCGTCCAGGACCGGCGGATAGATGTCGTGCACGGCGGCCCGCAGGCCGGCTAGTGCTTCGGAGGCCGCGTCCTGGGCCCGGCCGATAAAGGGCACGGCGGCGGCCGGATCGGTCTCGGCAGCACGCTGGGCGAGTCCGAGCATCATGACGACGCCGACCAGCCGGTTCTGCGCGCCGTCGTGCAGTTCCCGCTCAATGCGGCGCAGCTCCGCCGCGTGGGCGGCGAGGGCGCTGGCACGGGCCGCCGAAAGCTCCGAAATCCGCTGGGACAGATCGGCATAGCGGCGGGGAGAGAGGATGGCCAGCGTGCCTTGGCTGATCCGCCGGGCCATCCACGGAAGAAGAAGCCATGCGGCAGCCCCGTAAACCGCGCCCAGCAGCATGGTGAGGACGGCTTCCCCCCAACTGTGGATGGTTACTGTCAGCTCCAGCGGAGCCTCCGGCGGGAACAGGGGCCAGAACGGGGCAGCCACTATGTACAGCACCGCGCCCAGGGGCAGCGCCACGGCGAGTGCGCCCGCCAGGAAGGCAAAGGCGCCGTGGAACAGAAGCCAGGAGAAGTCGCGTTTGGACTCCGGAGCACTCAGCAGAGCCGCCAGCTGGGCGAAGGAGTAGCGGCCGGTTAAACGGCGGCGGTCAAAGGGGATCACGGCGGACGAGAATTTGGCCGCCCGGTCCTGTGCCCCGGCGGCGAGCCGGTCCAGGGCTTCCAGCAGTCCCGGAACCGCGTAAAGCCCCACACCCAGGGCGATGAATGGGAGCAGCACCACACCGGCGATCAGCACTCCCAACGTCCCCAGCCAGTATCCGCCCTCGCGCAGGAGGAAGGCCGCATCCCGGAGACGGGTCTGCAGGCTGGCACGGCTGGGGAGTATCACCTGATGAATTATGCCCGAGCGCCCACGCGCTGTCGGTATAGCCAGCTATACCCCAAACCGGCCCGTTGGCTGTATCGGATACCGATGCGGATCTCCGTAGCGTCGATGGAAGCAAAGATCTCCACCATCACTGAACCCGCGCAAAGGATGAACCCATGTTTTCCGATCCCTCTGAATTCACCGATCCCACAACTCCGGCCGCCCTGCAGCTGCAGGGCGTCTCCAAGAGCTACCGCTCCGGCAGCACCACGGTGCCGGCCCTCCGCGACATTTCCCTCGCCGTTCCAGCCGGAACGTTCACCGCCGTCATGGGCCCCTCCGGCTCGGGCAAGAGCACACTGCTGCAGTGCGCCGCCGGGCTCGATGTCCCGGACAGCGGCCGGGTGCTGCTGGGAAGCACCGAGATCTCCGGAATGCGCAGCAAAGCGCTGACCCGCCTGCGCCGGGACCATGTCGGTTTTGTCTTCCAGTCCTACAACCTGCTGCCGCAGCTGTCGGTGGCCCGGAACGTCACCCTGCCGCTGCTGCTCGCCGGGCGGGGGACCGACGACGCATGGCTCGAGTACGTGCTGGAGGCCGTGGGGCTGGCCGGGCTGGGGGAGCGGAAGCCGCAGGAGCTTTCCGGCGGCCAGCAGCAGCGCGCGGCCATTGCCCGTGCCCTGATCACCCGGCCCGACGCCGTCTTCGCAGATGAACCCACCGGCGCCCTCGACTCCGGCACCGCCCGCCAGGTGCTGAACCTGCTCCGGCACACCGTTTCGGTCCTGGGCCAAACGGTTGTCATGGTCACCCACGATCCCGTGGCCGCCGGCCACGCGGACACCGTCATTTTCCTTGCTGACGGACGGCTCGATGGCAGCATGACCGGAGCCACCGCCCTCGATGTCAGCGAACGCATGGCCAACCTTGGGGAGCACTGAAATGTTTTCTCTTGCCAAAGCATCAATCCGATACCACCGCGGCGGCTTCGCCGGAGTGTTCGTCGCCGTCTTCCTGTGCGCAGCACTGATCACCGCCATGGGTGTCCTGATTGAATCCGGAATGCGCGGCGGCATCGCCGCCCAGCGGTTCCAGGGCGCCGACGTCGTTGTGGGCGCCCCGCAGTCGCATCCCGTTGTGGAAGACATGGATGCGCCCTTCGCCGAGCGCGTCCTGCTTTCCGAAGGAACGATGGCGGAGATTGACGCCGTACCCGGCGTTGAAAAAGCCGTGGGAACCGTCGAGATTCCCCTGGCCACGGCGGAAGGCTCCGCAGTGTCCGCAGCGGGGTGGGATGCCGCCGCCCTCGCCCCTTATGCGCTCAGCTCAGGGAACGCTCCCCTTAAGCAGGATGAGGTGGCGGTGGACGACTCCTTCAACGTGGACCCGGGCAGCACAATCATCCTGAGCCACGGCGGTGAGCCGTCCGGGTACACCGTGTCCGGCATCGTGTCTCCGGAACAGGGTGCGGAAACCCGCACCGCGGAACCGGCCGTTTTCCTCAGCGCCGAAGGTGCGGCAGCGCTGTGGCCGCACGGTGACATGGTGGCCACGGTGGGAGTCATCGCCGAACCCGGCGTCCGGCCGCAACAGCTCGCTGCGGATATCGAGTCTCAGGTCGGCGGTGTGGTGGGCTACACGGGGGACCGGCGCGGGGATGTGGAAAACCTCGGCGGTTCCGCCGCCCGGTCCACCCTGCTGGTCTTCAGCAGTTCCCTTGCGGGTGTGGCCGTGATGACAGCGGTGTTTGTGACCGCCGGAACCCTGTCCCTGTCCATCATGGGACGCCGCAGGGAGTTCGCGATGCTCCGGGCAGTGGGGGCAGGCGCCAACCAGGCACTGGGCCTGGTGGTCCGCGAAGTGCTGCTGGTCTCCGGGGCGGCTGCAGTGCTGGGGGCGGTACCCGGGTTTCTGCTCGCCGGTTTCCTGGGCGGCCAGTTCGCCGCGGCGGGCGTAATTCCGGAGAACTTCCGCCTGGCCTTCAGTCCTCTGCCGGCGCTCGCGGCCGTGCTGATCAGTATTGGCGCCGCGGTGGGCGCAGCACTTGTTGCCGCCCGCGGAACAGTTCGGGCGGCTCCAACAACTGCCCTTCGTGAATCAGTGACGGAAAAATCCCAGCTTGGCCGCGGACGGGTCATTACGGGACTGGCTCTGCTGGCATCCGGCCTCATCGCTTCCCTGATGCCGGTGGCCTTCCCGGGCACCGCCGGGCTCGCAGCGGCGGCGTCCAGCATCCTGCTGCTGATCATCGGTGCCGGCGTCCTGGGCCCGTGGCTGGTGACGGGACTGATGAAACTGATGCAGCCGCTGGTCCGCCGCAGCTCATCGGCGTCCCTGATCCTGGCGGAGGCCAATGCCACCGCTTTCCCGCGCCGCCTGGCCTCGGGGATCATTCCGCTGGCGCTGGCCATCGCGCTGGGGTCGGTACAGTTCTTCATGCCCACCACAGTGGCGGCCGAAGCTGACCGGCAGTCCCGCGACGGAGTGGTGGCCGGGTACCTGGTCAGTGCTCCGGGATCCGGGGTTTCCGCTGATCTCGCGGACCAGGTGGCCGACCTGCCCGGAGTGGAAGCCACCTCACCGGTGGCCCGGTCCGCGATCCTCGCGAAGGCCGCCTTCATGGGTATGGAGGACGGCGTGCAGCCCTACGCCATCCAGGGGCTGGCCCCGCAGGATCTGTCCGGGACGCTGGACCTCGGGGTAAATGAGGGTTCCCTGGACCGGCTGGCCGACCCCGAAACAGTGGCCCTGAGCGCTGATCTGGCCCGGGAAACCGGCACTGAGCTGGGGGAGGACTTCTCCTTTTACTACGGTGACGGAACCGAGGCGACCGCCGTCGTCGTCGCCACCTATGAGCGGGGGCTGGGATTCGGTGACGTCGCGGTGTCCAACGACACCCTGCGCAGCCACACCACCACGGGCCTGAATGACTATCTGCTGGTGACGGCGGCGCCGGACACGGATCCGGAGGCCATAACCGCTGGGGTGAGCGATCTGGGCCTGACGGTCCTGGACCGGGATGATCTCGGAGCCGCCGGAGCAGCGGAACGGAATGCGGACTCCTGGGTCTCCGTCCTCGCCATGCTGGTCCTGCTGGGGTACCTCGGGATTTCAGTGGTCAACACCCTGGTGATGGCAACGGCCCGACGGCGGCCCGAGCTGCTGCTGCTGCGCACCCTGGGAGCGTCTGACGCACAGCTCCGGCGGATGACAAGGCTTGAGTCGGGCGTGGCGGCGGTGGCCGCCGTCGTGCTGGGAACAGCCCTGGCGGTGCCGCCGCTGATGGGGATCGCCTTCAGCGTCTCCGGGCAGCCGGTGCCCACAATTCAGCCGGTGGCTTATCTGTTGCTCGCCGGCACGACGGCGCTCTTGGCCCTGGGATCCGTGGCGGTGGCCACAAAAGCCGCACTGCGCCCGGCCCCGGCCGGGTGATAGCTGCGGCTTGACGGTGCGGGGTGCTTTGGCGGTGCGGCGGCTCAGGCCGCCGCACCACTGCGTTCTGATCTGCGTTCTGTCCTGGGCTGGTCTTTAGGCACAGGGCCCCCGACAGGGCACGGATAGGATGGCAGACCGGGCAAGACCCGACACCCGTCTACACCATCGTGAACAGGATTTCTCTCTTTTGAGCATCGACCCCCCTTCCGCAGTCTCCTCCAAACCGCCTCGAGGCGCCCGGGTTCCGTCACCGGATGCCCTGGACCCGCGCACCAAAACCGTGATCGGGCTCCTGCTGGTCTCGTCCTTCGTCGTGATCCTGAATGAAACCATCATGAGCGTGGCGCTGCCGCGGCTCATGGCGGACCTGAACATCACCGCCGGAACAGCCCAGTGGCTCACCACCGGCTTCATGCTCACCATGGCCGTGGTCATCCCGGCCACCGGTTTCCTGCTGCAGCGCTTCTCCATGCGCGGTCTGTTCATGACGGCAATGTCGCTGTTCAGCGCCGGCACCCTGCTCGCCGCGATGGCACCGGGGTTCGGCACTCTGCTGGCCGGACGGATCATCCAGGCCGGTGGTACCGCCATCATGCTGCCGCTGCTGATGACCACCGTCCTGAACGCTGTCCCCGCGCACCGCCGCGGACGCATGATGGGCACCATCTCGATTGTTATTGCCGTGGCTCCGGCCATTGGCCCCACCGTTTCCGGCATCATCCTCAGCGTCCTGGACTGGCGCTGGATGTTCTGGCTGGTCCTGCCGATCGCCGTGCTGTCCCTGGCGGTGGGAGCGGTGAAGGTCCAGAACCTGACCGAGCCCAAGAGTGTTCCGTTCGATGTGCTGTCCATTGTGCTGTCCACCGTTGCCTTCGGCGGACTGATCTTCGGACTCAGCAGCATCGGCGAAGCCGCCTCCGGCAAGGCCCTGATGCCGCTGTGGATTCCCCTGACCGCCGGGGCGGTGGCGATGGGCGGGTTCATCTGGCGCCAGCTGGTGCTCCAGCGCAACGACCGGGCACTGATGGATCTGCGGACCTTTACCAGCAAACCGTTTGTCGTCGCCATTGTCCTGGTCCTGGTCAGCATGATGGCGCTGTTTGGATGCCTCATTGTCCTGCCCCTGTACCTGCAGACAGTCCTCGGGCTGACCACACTGAACACCGGACTGCTGCTGTTGCCCGGCGGTGCCGTGATGGCGATTCTTTCACCCATCGTGGGCGGGTTGTTCGATAAGTTCGGTCCGCGCCCGCTGGTTATTCCCGGTGCCGTGGTCCTCAGCGCTGCACTGTGGGGCATGACCACCCTGGACCAGGACAGTCCTGTTGCCGTCGTGATCGTGCTTCACTGCCTCCTGAACACCGGGCTCGGGTTTATCTTCACGCCGCTGTTCACCTCTGCCCTGGGATCCCTGCACAAGTCGCTTTATTCCCATGGCAGCGCCATCATCAATACTTTGCAGCAGCTGGCCGGAGCCGCCGGCACCGCGGTATTCATCACCCTGATGACAACCGGCACCGCCGCGGCCGTAAGCGACGGCATGGCAGCAGTGCCGGCCGCGGCCGCCGGCGTCCACACCGCATTCTTCTGGGGTGCGGTTATCTCGCTGGCAGCGGTGGCGGCATCATTCCTGGTGCGCCGGCCTGCTAATGAACTGCCGGAGGGCATAGCCATCCACTAGCGGATGTGCCGTACAGTCCCGGCCGTTTCAATTCGCGGCCGGGACTGCATCACGGAATAGTTATGTGGCCCCCGGGCTATATGTGCCCCGGACCCTATTTCATTGGACCCCTTCGGCTAAACTGTTTCGAAGGGGTGGTCCAGAATTATATGAATAAGGAACAAGACCACGTGGCTCAGAAAAAACAAGTTCTACTGATTGATGACCTCTCCGGTGACGATGCGCAGGAAACTGTGAAGTTCGCACTGGACGGCGCCCAATACGAAATCGACCTGACAACGGAGCATGCTGCTGAACTCCGCGAGAAGCTGAGCCCGTATCTTTCCAGCGGGCGTCGCCTGCGGGGCGGAGCTGCCAACCGGGGTGCCAGGCGTGAAACCGCGCCGCGCAGCGATGACAGCCGGAAGATCCGTGAATGGGCGATTGCCAATGGCTTTAAGCCGAGCGCCCGCGGTCGGATCAGCCAGGAAATCCGGGAGGCGTACAGCGCCGCTCAATAACGTCTTTCCCGCCGTATACGGCGGCTGACCGGGCGGGACAGTTTCCCTGGGGGCGCTATTGTCCCGCCCGGGTGCAGATGCATGTTTGGACACTTGTCATGTGGTGACGCAATCGGCCATATTTCGGCGTGCCCGCGTCATATAACGCGCAGCTGGCGTTTCACGCCACCCTCCCGCATGCTGGTTTCAGCCCCTCCGCACGGCACCCGGCTCCAGCCGGAGAGGGGGCGCACCCGCGCTGCCAGTGGACGGAAACTGCGTCCACACCATCAAGAGCAGCTGAGAGACCTGCCTCCGCGACGCTGCAGCTTCCCCCGGGAATTTTCCTTCCGGAACGGTGCTAATGGCAGGACCGATGGAAGGAATATCCCATGACGCCTGTTCACATTCCCACCAGCCACGCAGGATCGCTGCCGCGCACCCCGGAGCTGATAGCTGCCAACGCCGCTCGCACGTATGCCGGTGACGGTTTCACGCTCGAACGCACGCCGGAGTTTGAGGCATTGTTGTCCGCTGCGGTTGTCGACCTGGTGCAGCGCCAGAAGAATCTCGGCATAACCATCCCCGGCGACGGGGAATACGGTAAGGCCATGTCCAATGCCGTGGACTACGGAGCATGGTGGACGTACAGTTTCCAGCGCACTTTCGGCCTGGAACTCACGGAATTCAATCCCATCACCGCAGACCCGGTTCGCAGCGAACCAGGCCGTATTCGATTGACGTCTTTTGCGGACAGGCGGGACTGGACCCGATTTGCCGCCGCTTATGCCGATCCGGAAAGCGGCATTCAGCTCGGCCGGAACGCCACTGCTTTTCCAACAGCCACCGGCCCCATCAGCTACAGCGGGCATGGAGCGCTAGCCGCGGATATAGCCAACCTCAAAGCGGGTTTGGCTGCCGCAGATCTTCCCACCGGGTTTATTACCGCGTTGTCACCGGGATCAGCCAGCAGAATCGGGAACGAGTACTACGCAAGCGAAGAGGAGTTCATCTGGGCCTGGGCCGATGTCCTGCGGGAAGAATACAAAGCAATCGTTGATGCGGGGCTGACAGTTCAAATTGATGACCCGTCCGTGGCGGAGAACTGGGACCAGATCAACCCCGAGCCAAGCGTGGGGGACTATCAGCGGTTTACCCAAATTCGAATCGAGGCGCTGAACCACGCCCTGCGCGGGCTGCCGGAAGAGCAGGTGCGCTTTCACGTCTGCTGGGGATCCTGGCATGGTCCGCACACCACGGACATTGCGTTTGCTGACATCGTGGACCTGGTGCTTGGAGTGAACGCGGGCTCCTATTCCTTTGAAGCCGCAAACGTCCGCCACGAGCATGAGTGGACCATCTGGCAGGACAAGCAGCTTCCGGACGGCAAGGTCCTTGTTCCGGGGGTGGTGTCCCACGCCACCAACGTGGTGGAGCATCCGGAACTGGTGGCCCAGCGGATAGAGCGTTTCGCCTCGCTGGTTGGGCCGGAGAGCGTCGCCGCCGGCACTGACTGCGGGCTGGGCGGCCGGCTCCATCCGGACATCGCCGTCGCCAAGCTTGAGGCCCTGGGGCGCGGTGCCGAAATTGCTGCGGACCGACTCTCGCGGCGGGTCTCCGCCACCTCTTGACGGACTCCGTGGGGACCCGCATACTCGGTCACTAAGCGTTTAGTTAGTTGACAGTGATTGCTCACCACGAGGCGATGGAGCCGTTATGACGACCACCGAGACCGTCCCTGCCCCTTTTGATCCGACCGCAGTTTCTAATCAAGCAGTCTTTGATCCAACAGCAGTGCAGGACGTTGACAGCGATCTGTATCTTTTGGACAACCTGCTCGACGAGCAGGCGAAGGATGTCCAGAAACGGGTCCGTGAATTCGTGGACAAGGATCTGCTGCCGGTCATCAACGACTACTGGGAGCGGGCGGAGGTTCCGTACGAACTGGTGCCCAAGCTCGCGGCCCTGAACATAGCCGGCGGCACCATCCAGGGGTACGGCTGCCCGGGGCTTAGCCGGATGTCGGCCTCCATTGCGGCGGCTGAGCTGGCACGCGGTGACGGTTCCATCAACACGTTTTTCGGCGTGCACTCCGGCCTGGCGATGGGGAGCATCGACATGCTCGGAAGTGATCAGCAGAAACAGCGCTGGCTGCCGGCCATGGCCCGGTTCGAAAAAATTGGGGCCTTCGCCCTGACCGAACCGGGCCATGGGTCTGACTCCGTCTCCCTGGAAACGTCAGCCCGCCGTGACGGAGATTCATACGTCCTGAACGGCAGCAAGCGCTGGATCGGCAACGCCAGCTTCGCCGACGTCGTCATCATCTTTGCCCGGGATGAAGCCGACAACGCGGTGAAGGGGTTTGTGATGGAAAAGGACGCTGACGGCAATCACCCGGACGGTTACAACGCGACGGTCATTACCGGAAAGATGGGCAAGCGTGCGGTCCTGCAGCCCAATATCGTGATCGAAAATCTGCGGATTCCGGTCGAGAACCGGCTGGAGCACTGCGATTCCTTCAAGGACGTTAACAAGGTCCTGGCGGCAACCCGCGGGGGAGTGGCGTGGGAAGCGCTCGGCCATGCTGTCGCGTCCTACGAAATTGCCGTGGCGTATGCCAAGACCCGCGTCCAGTTCGGCAAGGAGATTGGCCGGTTCCAGCTCGTGCAGAACAAGCTGGCCAATATGCTGGCCCAGCTCACTGCGATCAAGCTGACCTGCTTCCGACTGAACGAACTGGCCGATGAAGGTGCCATGACCAGTCCGATGGCCTCCATGGCCAAGATGTTCGCCGCCCGCCAGGGGCGCTGGATCTGCTCGGAAGCCCGCGACATCATGGGCGGCAACGGCCTGCTCCTGGAGAACCACGTGGCCCGGCATCTGACGGACATGGAAGTGGTGTTCACCTATGAGGGGACCGACACCATGCAGTCCCTGATCCTGGGCCGGCACATCACGGGGTTCTCCGCCTTCGCCTAGGATAGGCGGCATGACGGATTGGGATGACGTACTGGCGGCTGTTGCCGCGGCGATCGGGGGAGACAAGCCCGGGGCCCGGCAGCTGCTGTCGGGTTGCTGGGACAGGACCTCCGTCGATGACCATGGTCAGAGGTGCGTCCTGGCGCACTACCTCGCCGACGTTCAGGATGACCTGGATGCGGAGATCGGCTGGGATGAAACCGCCCTTCATGAACACGGGTTCCTGGCCGACGGCGATCTGGCTCCCGTCGGGATTGCGGGGGTCAAAGGCATGCTTCCCTCCCTGCATTTGAATCTGGGAGACGCGTACCTGCGCCGTGGCCAAACCGCGCTGGCCCGCGAACACCAGCAGGCCGGACAGCTGCACAGCGTGCACCTGTCCAACGACGGCTACGGCGCCATGATCCGTTCCGGCCTGGACAAACTCGGCCTGCGGATCGCTTCCGCCGGCGTTTGAGGCGCCGGCGCACTCAGCTGCGGGCGTTACCCGGCGTTACCCGCGGTCCTTCCCGCGCTCCGCACTGCGCTTCACGTCACGGGCTGTCGCCTGGATTTCGGCGTCACTCATGCCGTGATGCGGTCCCCAATAGGCACAGACGAGGTTGCGGATTTCCGTGCTGATGGCGTCTATGTCCAGGGAGCGGACCCGGGGCAGGATCTCCCTAACCGCCCGTGTCACTGCGTGGCACAGATCGGGTGACCGCGGGGCTGAGGCTGGATTGGGGGTTGGCATGAGCAGTCCTTCCCAGGGGATGCGTCAGTTGCTGACCTTCCTTCAAGAGTAAGCCGCCTTACAGCGAGGTGCGCGTCGGTGCGGAAGAATTTCAGGAGTGCTCACGGCTGGCCCCGCAGCAGTGAGGCTGCCACGGCCCGGGCTATTTTTCCCCCGCCCTGGACCGACGGTTCGATGGTGTTGGCGTAGTCGCCGTCGTCGTCGCACACCACCCGCAGGTCTATCACCGAAAAGCCTGCGGCGAAGGCCGCCCGGGTGATGCTGTCGTTGAACACGGCAAGTGCGGTGCGAATAATCCGCTGGTTCGGAGCCGAGGCCGGGGTGTCATAGATGGTGCAAACCGACGCCGGCAGCCCCAGCCCGCCCACTGCTGCCGCCATGGCTGAGTACCCGGCGCTAAAGGAATCCTGCGCCGCAGCCAGCTTGGCCAGGGCACCGGACACTGTTCCCGCTTCCTCGGACAGCAGTCCCGAGTATCCGAGGGCATCGTTTCCTCCCACGCTGATCACCAGCCGATCAGCGGTTGGCGGCAGCTTACGCAACTGGCGGACGACGTCGGCCGTCACCGCTCCGTCCTCGGCAAGCAGGGTGGTGGTCCAGTCATCGGGCAGCTCCCCGCGCAGCTGAGCTGCCACGTCGGGTCCACCGCCAACATAGGCGCCGTTGTCCAGGATGGAGTCACCCAGCAGGACCACATGGGACGGTTGCATGGCGAACAGTATGCGCCCCGCCGGAGCATTCAGGGAAGCACGGCCTCACCCGTGCCCCGCCAGTCAGGCGTCTGCCCAGTCAGGCGTCTGCGCCGGGGCCAGTTCCCAGTATCCGCAGGGCCATGTTGCTGTGATGCTCCCCGATTTCCGCTGCCGTCAGCCGACCGTCGGCCCGGTACCAGCGGGCAACATCGATGCACAGCGACACCACGGTGACAACAGCCAGGTTCGAATCCGGCACATCGAAAATTCGCCGGGCCACCCCGTCGTCGACAATCTTTCGGAATTCGTCCTCCACTTGGCGGCGCATGGCTCGCACCTCCGCCAGGTGTTCTTCGCTCAGCGCGGCCAGTTCGAAGTTCACCACCCGTGAGCTTGTATGGTTGGCGGCCTGCCACTCTGCCAAGCTGCGCACCAGTGCCTTCATCTGCTCCGCAGGATTGGCTCCTGTGCCGCTGGCTCGAACCAGTTCCAGCGTCCGCTCATGGCCATTTTTTGAAATGCAGTACAGCAGGTCTTCCTTGGAGCGGTGATGAACGTAGACGGCGCCCGGGGTCACGCCCGCGCCGGTGGCAATGTCCCGCGTAGTGGTGCCATGGAATCCCTTGGCCGCAAAGGCTGCAGTGGCGGAAGAAAGCAGTCGCTGTGCAGTCTCAGTCATGTCATTCGCTCCAGAATCCAGCAGCCGTTCCGTTGACCGCGGCGTGCCCCGCCCGGGTTGGCGCGGTGCGCGGGCAGCACTAAACGGATGATTAGCAACGAGCCTAGCAGGGCCGTGAGCTCATGCCCGGGCAACTTTTTCCAACTGGGTCTTGTCACGGCCGGACGGATGACTAATATTCTCGCTTATCGCATCAGATAGAGCGGATGTGCCCAGCCAGGTGCATCCGGGCCAACGGCGCTTTGGAGACAGACAAGGAAGTCATCCAATGAAAATTCGTTCGCTTGCCGCAGCAGCGGCCATTGCAGCACTGACACTGACCACCGCCTGCAGCGGTTCAGGCGACACCGGCACCAATGACAGTTCGGGCGACGGGAACGGACTGACCTACTGGGCCAGCAACCAGGGCACCAGCCTCGACGACGACAAGGCAGTACTGACCCCTCAGCTGGAAAAGTTCGAGGAAGAGACCGGCATACCGGTCAATCTGGAAGTCATCGGGTGGAATGACCTCCAAACCCGCATCCAAACTGCCGTCACCTCAGGTCAGGCTCCCGACGTCGTTAACATCGGCAATACGTGGGCCGCATCTTTGCAGTCCACGGGTGCCTTCATGCCGTTTGACGACGAGGCATTCGAAGCCATTGGCGGCAAGGACAAGTTTGTCGAGGCTGCAGTGGAAACCGGCGGAGCGCCCGGAGAGGATCCAACGTCCGTTCCCCTGTATGGGCTGGCCTACGGCCTGTACTACAACAAGGCGATGTTCGAGGAGGCCGGCCTCACCCCTCCCACGTCATGGGAAGAGCTGGTTTCCTCGGCCCAGGCCCTGACCAGCGGCGACCGTTACGGCCTGGCCCTCGCCGCCGGGAGTTACACCGAAAACGCCCACTTTGCCTTTATCAATGCGGCCCAGAACGGTGCCGACCTCTTCGACGCCGACGGAGAACCGACGTTCGCTTCGGACGGCGTGGTGGACGGCATCAAGCGGTACCTCGATCTGATGCAGTCGGACAAGGTGGTGAGCACCTCCAACGTCCAGTACGAGAATGCCATTCGGGCAGTGAATGATTTTGCCACCGGCAAAGTGGCGATGATCCTTAACCAGAACAATGCCAACAACAGCATCGTGGCCAACGGCATGACGAGCGATGAGTACGGAGTTGTTCCTTTCCCGGCACCATCAGACAGTGACACCGACGTTGCTTCCCACGTTGCCGGCATCAACCTGTCCATTTTCGAGGCCTCAGCCAACAAGGATGATGCGCTGAAATTTGTGGAGTTCATGACCAGGGAAGAGACACAGACAGCGCTGGGGCGTCCTTTCGCTTCGCTGCCGGTCCTCAACGGCGCCACTCCCAACTTCACGGACAACCCGGAGGAAGCGGCAACGTTTGCTGACATCTATGCAACTAAATCCAAGCCGCTGCCGCTGGTGCCGGCCGAGGACCAGTTTGAAAGCACCGTCGGAAACGCCATGAATCAAATGTTCGCCACCATTGCCTCCGGCGGAACGGTCAGCACGGACGACATCAGGAATGCGATGGAGACCGCGCAGGACCAGGTTTCGGCGGCCGCGGGCTAACATCCGGGCCCCCGGCGGAGAAAGGTGGGTTGTCATGGCTGCTGTCAGGACGGCTGAGGAACCGTCACTCCAGGGAAACGCGGCAGGAACGCTTCGCAAACGCAGGGCGGCCGGGTGGTGGCTGCCCTACGCATTGCTCGCACCCGCCGTGATTTTCGAACTGCTGATTCACGTCATCCCCATGGTCACCGGTATTTGGATGAGCTTCCTGAACCTCACCCGGGCCTTCATTGCCAACTGGGGGGAGGCACCCTTCGCCGGTTTCGAGAATTTCCGGGTGGCCCTGGACTTCGATGCCGCAGTGGGGGAGGCCCTGCTGCGGTCCTTCCTCATCACCTGCGCCTTCACCGTGCTTGTAGTGGGCCTGGCCTGGGGAATGGGAATGGCTGCGGCCGTCGCACTGCAGAAGCAGTTTTGGGGCCGCGGCCTTTTCCGCACCTTGTTTCTGGTGCCGTATGCCCTGCCCATGTACGCCGGAATCATTGCGTGGAAATTCATGCTGCAAAAGGACACGGGGGCCGTCAACCACTTCCTGTACGACAACCTGGGACTGAGCGGCGAGAAGCCGTTCTGGCTGATTGGTGACAACGCCTTTGTGTCGATTGTGGTTGTTGCACTGTGGAGATTGTGGCCCTTCGCGTTCCTGATGCTGATGGCCGGCCTGCAGTCCATACCGGACGACGTGTATGAAGCCTCCGCCGTTGACGGCGCAAAGCCCCTGCGGCAATGGCGGTCCATCACGCTGCCGATGCTCCGTCCGGTGAACATGGTGCTGATCCTGGTGATGTTCCTGTGGACGTTCAACGACTTCAATACGCCGTTTGTCCTTTTCGGAACCGCTCAGCCACCGGCCGGTGACCTGATCTCCTTCCATATTTACAACGCGTCATTCCTGACCTGGAATTTCGGCTCCGGCGCAGCCATGTCGGTGCTGTTGCTGATCTTCCTTCTCATCGTCACCGGCATCTACCTGCTCACCGTGAATAGGAGGTCGCGCCGTGCGTGACACAACGGGAACCAAGATATTCCGGGCAGCGGTGCTGACGTTCCTGACCATCTTCACCGCCGTTCCCGTGTACGTCATGCTGACTTCGGCGATGAAGCCCCTCTCGGATGTGCAGGGGGCGTTCAGCTGGCTGCCCACCACGGTAACCTTTGCCCCCTTTGTCGATATGTGGAAAACGGTGCGGCTGGCCGATTACTTCGTCAACAGCCTCATCGTGGCCGGCGCCGCCACACTCCTGAGCGTGGTGATTGCCGTCTTTGCGGCCTACGCCATCTCGCGGTACCGGTTCCGCGGCCGCACCGTTTTTTCCACCACGGTGCTGTCCACTCAAATGTTCCCCGGCGTGTTGTTCCTGCTGCCGTTGTTTCTCATTTTTGTGAACATCAATTCGGTTCTGGGCATTCAGCTGGTGGGGACCCGCGGGGGACTGATCATCACCTATCTCACGTTCTCGCTTCCGTTCGCCATCTGGATGCTCGCGGGATATTTTGACGGTATTCCGCAGGAGCTGGATGAGGCGGCGAAGGTTGACGGCTGCGGGCCAATGGGCGCCTTGATGCGCGTGGTGCTTCCAGCCGCCCGCCCGGGGCTGATCGCCGTCGCCATCTATGCCTTCATGACGTCCTGGGGCGAGGTGCTGTTTGCCTCGGTCATGACGACGGACGCCAACCGGACACTTGCCGTGGGCCTGCAGCTGTACTCCACGCAAACAAATGTGTACTGGAACCAGATCATGGCCGCATCCCTGGTGGTCAGCATTCCGATTGTGGTGGGGTTCCTCCTGCTGCAGCGCAGCTTTGTGGCGGGGCTTACCGCGGGAGCCGTGAAGTAGGAGTCCTACTTCACCCGCAGGCCCATGACCCGGCCGGTGTTGTCCGCAGCAGGATCCATCGCCTCGGGCCACTGCGCCGTCATCATGAACAGGAGGCCGCCGTCGTCGCCGCCAGCCGCGCAGGAGAAGCACCCATGCTCCAGCTGCACTGTTTGCAGGACCTCGCCGCCCTGCCGGACCCGCACACAGCGTTCGCCCGGCACCTCGGCAAACCAGATGCCGCCGCTGCCGTCCCAGCAGATGCCGTCCGGCGCGCTGCCCTCCACTGATGCCCACACTCCTTCCGGTTCCAGCCCGCCGTCATCCCGGATCCGGAAGGAGGTGAGACGCCCGGCGTTGGATTCCGCCACCACAAGCGTGGCACCGTCGCCGGACACCAGCATGCCGTTGGGGAACGCCAGTCCGTCGGCCACTTTTTGCGTTGACCCGTCCTGACGGATCAGCGCGATCACACCGCTGTCCTGCATATCGCCGGAGTAGTCGTAGCCAATGCCGTTGACGTAAATGTTCCCGGAGGGATGCACGGCAATTTCGTTCCAGGGGAATTCGGAAATGCCGCGCAGGTCAGCAACGGGAACCAGGCCCGCATGCGGGACTTCGAGCAGGACGGAGCCCTCGGCGCCGGAAACGACCGCCATGCGCCCGTCCGGAAGCCAGTCAAAGCTGATGGGGAAGGACGGCACTGAGCTGACCCGCCGTACGTTTCCGTCCGCGTCCAGGGCGGAGATGGTGCCGGCAATCCAGTCAGCAAACCACAGCTCGTTTCCGTGCCAGCGGGCTGATTCCCCCATGCCCAGCCCGGACGCCAGCGTTGTCGCTTCAGCCATGGTGAACACCTCTTTCAGTGCGGAAGGGCGGTTGAAAATTGGAGCTGGTTCTCAGTATGCAACCCCGGCCGCGCCCCGGAACAGGGTCAGCGCACTTACCGGAATCAGCGCTCAGCCGCACCGGATAAGATGAGTGGCTGGTCAACGGGCGTAATACTGCCGGCCGGTCCCTCCGGACCGCCGGTGCCGGGCACCAGCTTCATTCCCGAAAGGACACTCCCCGTATGAGCCTGATCCGGCTGCAGGACGTCAACGTTGGCTACGACAAAACCCAGATCCTGCGCGAGGCTTTCTTCCGCCTTGAGCCGAAGGACCGGGTTGGCCTCATTGGCAAGAACGGTTCAGGCAAGTCCACGCTGCTGAAGCTGATCCTGGAACAGATAGAGCCGGACTCCGGCACCGTTTCCGTGGACCAGGGACTGAAGATCGGTTACTTTTCGCAGTTCTCGGAGCTGAACGGTGAGTCCACCATCACCGAAGTGCTGGATGCCCTGTTCGTGGAAATCAAGGCCGTTGAAGCGGAGCTTGCCGCCATCGACGAGACTCTCGGAACCGACCCCGCCCCCAAGGTCATGGATAAGCTCATTGGCCGCCAGGCTGAACTGTTCGAGGCCATGGACCGCCTCGACGGATGGGACTATCCGCGCCGGATCGACGCCGCGCTGACCACTCTGGGGTTCAGCGACGCACACCGCACCTGCCCCATCGATGCCCTCTCCGGCGGCTGGCGCAACCGTGCGGCCCTGGCGAAAATCCTGCTCGAGGCACCGGATGTGCTGCTCCTGGATGAGCCCACCAACTATCTCGACGTTGCCGGCGTCGAGTGGCTGGAAGGCTGGTTCCGCGACTTCCGGGGCGCCGCCGTCATCGTCTCCCACGACCGGAAGTTCCTGGACGCCGTGGTCACCCGGATCATCGAGGTGGAGAACTACCACCTGCATGAATACCCCGGGAACTTTGCCGAATACGTGATCCAGAAGCAGTTCCGGCTCAAGGCGCTGGAGTCCCAGTTTGTGCATGAGTCCGAGCTGCTGGCCTTTGAGGCCGAGGGCATCTCGGACCGGCGTGAAGCCGCCAAGGCCGGCAGCGGAGCACTGGACGGCAAGCTCGCCAAGATCAAGAAGGCCCGTGCCCCGCGGCCCGTGGACCAGATCATCACCGAGATCTACGGCGGACTGCATGTGAAGGACAACCTGTGCCGGGTGGAGTCCCTGGAAAAGTCCTACGGGGACAAGACCCTGTTCAGCGGACTGAGCTTCGAGATCCGGCGCGGCGACCGCCTGGTGGTGCTCGGCTCCAACGGCAGCGGAAAAACCACACTGCTGCGGGTTCTGACCGGTGAGGAGAAGGCCGACGCCGGCAAGGTCGCCTGGGCGAACGGGGCCAGGATGGTCTCCTACAACCAGGTCCTGGCAGAGCTCGACGACGCCGACACCGTCACCCATGCGGTCAACGCCATGCCGAATTCCCTGGCCCTGACCGCCACTAAGAAATCGGTCAACCGGTTCCTGACCATGTTCCAGTTCTCCGAAGCGGACCTGAAGCAGAAGATCGGCAACCTGTCCGGCGGGCAGAAAGCGCGTGTGGCGATGGCCCAGTGCCTGCTCTCCGGCGCCTCGGTGCTGCTCCTCGATGAGCCCACCAATCACTTGGACCTCTCCAGCACGCAGGTGATGGAACGGGCGCTGCTGCATTTCCCCGGTGCCGTGGTGGTGGTCAGCCACGACCGGTTCTTCACCGACAAGATCGCCAACCGGCACCTGGTGTTTGGCGCAGACGGCGCCGCTCCCGGTGAGATCGACCTCAGGGTCGCGTAATACACCCGCCGGTCCGGCTGCAGTAGGCCCGGACCGGCGGCGTGCCGGCTCCGTTTTACCCCGTCCGGCGCCTTACGCAGTGTTACCTGCGTGTGCCGTCATATGGCCGCAACAGCGTCATATGACGGGGACTTACCCCACACGACGTCCTCTGCGCACAAACCTTCCTCCTGCCCTAGCATGGAGTCAGCAATCAAGAGTTCCAGCCATCGGCCCTGGCCGGCTGGACAGCAACCCTCTCGTCGTAGCGGGGTGCTCCAGGTGATGATTCGGCCGGCGGGCACCTGCCCGGCCCGGCAAGTACGGCGTCTCCGCTGCCCCGGCAGCGCCCCCGGGGCGCCATGACCCGTAGAGGCACGCCCGATGAATCGATGTCCCCGCTCCACCAGCTAGGTTTCGAACCAAGCCGTTAGGCTTCCCCTGCCCGGCTTCCCCTGCCCGGCTGCGATGTGCCCGGCCGCGATGCCCGGCCGCACACCTTCGCCACCGCCGTGCTTTTCCCTGCCCTGCGCTTTTCCCTGCCTGCGCCTTCCCCTACCCGTGCTTTGCCCTGCCCACGGGCCACCCGTCTCTGCCGGCCGGAATCTGCTTTCGGCCCCTCCCTCGAGAAAGTAGCGCCATGAAACTCACCCGCAAACATCCGGTGCCCGTCCGCGCTGTACCCCTGCTGATCCTGTCCGTGCTGACCGCGGTCCTCGCATCCGGCTGCAGCCAACCGGGCAACGCCTCCGAATCCAGCGACAAGCACGGTGGCGAGGTGGTCTACCTCGACGCCGAACTCTCCTCCAACACGCAGCTCCAGAGCAGCGGCACCTGGCAGGACAGCGCCTACATCCAGAACATCACGGACCGGTTGATCTACCGGGACCCCGAAACACTGGAGCTGAAACCGTGGATCGCCGAGGAATGGACCGTCAGCGATGACGGACTCACTTACACGTTCGTGATCCGGGAGGGCGTTACCTTCAGTAACGGCCAGGTCCTGGACGCCCAGGCGGTCAAGCGCAATCTGGACTGGCAGGCCGCGGGGGACAGCGAAAAGGGCATCCCGGCCAATAACTGGTTCCCCAAAGTGTCGGCGGTAACGGCCGACGACGCGTCCCGGACCGTTACGGTGCAGCTTACGGCCCCGCACGCCCCCTTCCTTAACGTGCTGTCATTCTGGCGGACCAGCCTGGTCGCTGATGAAACGATCAACGCACCGATTGAAGCCCAGTCCCAGTTGACCGGCATCATCGGCAGCGGCCCCTTCACTGTGGAATCCGAAAAGTACGGCGAGGAAATCGTCTTGGCCCGGCGGGACGGATATGCATGGGCCCCGCCCGGCCTGGAGAACCAGGGCGAGGCATATCTGGACCGCATCACCATCATTCCGGTGACCGAAGACAGCGTGCGGCTTGGCTCGCTGCGTGCCGGCGAGGCGGACCTGATCCGTTACATCCAGCCGAGCGAGGAGAAGACCCTGACCGCGGCCGGACTCGAAGTGGTCAGTGTTCAGGGCGTGGGCAACTCCAACGTCTGGGATCTGCGGCAGTCCGCGCCGTTCCTGGATGATGTGCGGGTGCGCCAGGCGCTCCAGCACGGAATCGACCGGGACCAGATCATTTCCGACCTCTATACGGAGAACTGGAACAAGGCCACCAGCATCCTCACTCCCGGGTCCCTGGGGTACAAGGACGAATCGGAAAAGCTGGCGTTTGACCCGGACAAATCCAACCAACTGCTGGACGACGCCGGCTGGACCGGACGGGATGCGGACGGGTTCCGCACCCGCGACGGAGAGAAGCTGCACATCCTCACCTACGTTGACGTTTACGACAGCACGTCCAAACCCCTGTTCCAGCTGATCCAGTGGCAACTCAAGCAATTGGGCGTCAACCTGGAGATTAAGGAAACGGACTACGCCAACTACTCCACCGTGCTGGCCGACCCGGCAGTGGGCGCACGCCGCAACGGCTGGCCGGAAGCGGATCCGATCCGACTCACCGTCAACTATTCCAGCGAGTACCTCAACGCCTTCAACCTGCAGCAGCCCGACGCCGTACTGGACGCCCTGCTGGCCGAGCAGCTGACGGCCACGGACACCGCTGTCCGCAGCGGGATCATCGGCAAAATCCAGGACCACATCATCGATTCCGCATATGCGCTGCCCATTCTCGATGACTCCCAGGTTTTCGCACTGCAGCCCACCCTCCACGGGTTGTCCTTCGGTGCGGAGGCGCGCCCGTCCTTTTACGAGACCTGGACGGAAACCAAATGAGGAACGTGTCCGGCCCCGCTTTCATCGCCGCCCGCATCGGGCAGTCTCTCCTAGTAGTCGCGCTGACCTACGTCTTCGTGTACTTCATCCTCTTCGCTCTGCCGGGCGACCCCATCGGCAGCCGCATCAACAACCCGCTGAACCCCATTCCGGAGGAACAGGCTGCTGCCATTACCGCCTACTACAACCTGGACCGGAGTGCGCTGGAACAGTTTTGGATTTCGGTGACCCGCCTGTTCCAGGGGGACCTGGGCTTCTCGCTCGCCACGGGCAGGCCGGTCGCGGATTTGATCACCCAGGGACTGGGCGAGACGGTGGCACTGGCCGCAGCGGCCCTGGTCCTTGCCCTGGCCCTCTCCCTCCTGATTGCCGCCACCGCCGTTCTGGCGCCATGGAAAGCGGTCCGCCGGCTGGCCGGCGCCTTCCCGGTGCTGTCCCTGTCCACGCCGAGCTTTCTGGCCGGCCTGCTGCTGCTGCAGGTGTTTGCCTATCAGCTCGGCTGGTTCTCCTCCATCCGCGATGAGGGCGCCAAGTCGCTGCTCCTGCCCGCGGTGACGCTGGCGTTCGGTGTCAGCGCACCCATCACCCAGGTGCTCATCCGCGGGCTGCGCAAAGCCTATGGCGATCCTTTCGTCACCGTCCTGCGCGCCAAAGGGGTGCCCGAGAGCCGGATCTTCAGTTCCCACGTTCTGCGCAATGCCTCGATTCCTGCGCTCACCCTGTTTGGGCTTACCGTCGGCGAACTGCTGGCCGGTTCAGTCATTGCCGAGGCCGTGTTCAACCGGTCGGGACTGGGCTTCGTGACGGAGCAGGCCGTCCGGGCCCAGGACGGCCCGGTGGTGCAGGCTGTGGTCATGCTGGTGGCCGTTGTGTTCACCACCATCAATCTCCTCACCGATCTGCTCTATCCGGCCCTTGATCCGCGGATGGCCCGCCGGCGGAACGAGAGACGGCGATCCTCCGGTTTTCCGCCTGCCACTGCGCCGGCAATCGAGCGGCCGTCAACGGCATCGGAGGCTCTGGTCCGATGACTCCGCCACCGACAAAACCGGCTGCCCCGCCGTCAACCCGCAAGGAACGGATCCTCAATAAAGCCCGGACGACGACGCCGGGAGACTGGCTGGCGCTGTGCTTCCTGCTGCTCCTGCTGGCAGCCATAGCGGCTCCGCAGCTGCTGACCCGGTTCGATCCGCTGGAGGCCTCCCAGGGAAACACCCTGCTGGCGCCCACGCCGGCGCATCCTTTTGGCACCGACTACCTCGGCCGTGACCTGCTCGCCCGGGTCATTCACGGAGCCGCCCAAACCATCGGCGCATCCCTCATTGCCGTGGCCATTGGGCTGGGAGCCGGATCGGTGCTGGGACTCGTCGCGGCATACTTCGGGTCCTGGGTGGACACGGTGGTCAGCCGCATTGTCGATGTCCTGCTGTCCATTCCCGGGCTGCTGCTCTCCATGATGGTGGTGGTGGCGCTGGGGTTCGGCACCCTGAATGCCGCGATCGCCGTCGGCATTGCTTCAGTGGCCACTTTTACCCGCCTGATGCGCTCAGAGGTACTGACGGTGCGGAACCTGACCTTCGTGGAGGCCGCCCATCACCTTGGCGCCCGGCCCGCCACGGTGCTGTTCCGGCACGTGCTGCCCAACTCCTACACCGCTGTGCTCTCCATGACGGCCCTGCAATTCGGTTCGGCGATCCTGTGGATCGCCGCCCTCAGCTTCCTGGGCTACGGCACCCCGCCGCCGCATCCCGAATGGGGGCTGCTGGTCTCGGAAGGCCGCGAGTACATTGTTTCATCGCCCTGGCTGACGCTGCTGCCCGGCCTGGTCATTGTCCTAACGGTGCTGTCCATCAGCCGCGTCAGCGCCCTCTTCCGAGACACACGTGAGGTATCCGAATGAACACATCACCGGCACTGGAACTGCGCGGCCTGAGTGTCGCCTACGGACAGGGCTCGTCGGCCGCCAACGTCGTCCACCAAGCGGATCTGCGTCTGGAGCGCGGCCAGACGCTGTCCCTGGTGGGCCAATCCGGCTCCGGTAAGAGCACCCTCGCCCTGGCCGCCGGCGGGCTCCTGCCCGCCAGCGGCCGGATCACCGCCGGCACCGTGCAGGTGGGCGGGGAAGACGTCACGTTTTTCGACCGCAGGCAGTGGCGGCGGCTGCGCGGCACCGGGGTGGGCTACATTCCGCAGGATCCGCTCAGCTCCCTGGACCCCCTGCACACCGTCGGTGCACAGCTGGGGCAGGCACTGCGGCTCCACACCGGCACGCCGGCGGCCTGCATCGCTGCGGAGGCCGCGTCCCTGCTCGCAAAGGTTGGCATCCGCAATCCGGAACAACGGATCCGGTCCTATCCGCATGAGTTGTCCGGCGGCCAGCTGCAGCGTGTGCTCATAGCCATCGCGATTGCCGGCCGGCCGCAGCTGCTGATTGCTGATGAACCTACCTCCGCGCTGGACGTCACCGTGCAGAAAAAGATTCTTGACCTGCTCGGTGAGCTGCAGGCCGACCTCGGCCTGTCAATCCTCTTCATCACGCATGACCTGGCGCTGGCTGCGGACCGCAGCGACACACTGGCAGTCCTGAATCACGGCCGGGTGGTGGAATCCGGTCCCGCCGCCGAGATTTTGGAGCGCCCGCAGGATCCCTACACGCAGGCGCTGTTCGCCGATGCCCCGGCGCTCAGTCCGCACAAATACCGGCCCGGGCTCACCGCCCCCGCGGCAGTGCGGCGGGACTCCGCCGTCGTCGTTCACGGGCTGGTCAAGCGGTACGGTGCCGGCGACGTTTCTCCGCCTGTAGTGGACGGTGTGAGCTTCACGGTCCGTGCCGGATCCACACATGCCCTGGTGGGGGAGTCGGGATCGGGAAAGACCACGGTGGCGCGCGTCCTCGCGGGGTTGGAAAGCTTCAGCGGCGGTTCCGTGACGGTGGGCGGACGGACACTGGATCCGGCGCCCGGAACCGTAAATCCCCACGCCCGGCAGCTGCAACTGGTCTATCAGAACCCGCTGGCGGCGCTGGACCCAAAGTTCAGCATCGGGCAAAGCGTTGAGGAGCCGCTGCGCCTGCACCGCACGGCGGATGGCACCGCAAGCCGGCGCGAACGTGCCGCTCGGGTGGCCCAGGTGCTGGACCGGGTGGGGCTGCCGCAGGCCCTGCTGGAGCGCAGGCCACGGGAAATCTCCGGCGGCCAGCGCCAGCGCGTGGCCATCGCGCGAGCTTTGATCCTCACGCCGGAGGTCCTGGTCCTGGACGAGCCCACCTCGGCCCTGGACGTCACCGTTCAGGCCCGCATCATCGACCTGCTGTTCCACCTGAAGGAAGAGGCCGGCCTGACCTATCTCTTCATCTCCCACGACTTGAGCCTGGTGCGGCAGATTGCCGATGAAATCTCGGTGCTGCGCACCGGCCGCCTGGTGGATGCCGGCTCCGTGGACCACATCTTCACGGAAAGCACCAATCCCTACACGCGCCAGCTCATTGATTCAATCCCCGAACAGGACACCCGGGCCGTTCCGACGCGGCACCTGGCCGGCCGGCTGTAGAAGCCCCCATTGAAAGGACCTTCGCATGACCCTTCCCACTCCTTCTTTTTCCCCGGCCTTCGCGCGTATCCGGGCCGCCGCCCGCGCCGAGGCGGTCAACCGCGAACGTGACCATTCACTGCCGTTCGACACCGTCGAGGAGCTGCAGCGCATCGGCTTCGGCTCACGCCGCCTGACGGCTGAACCGCGGATTCCCCTGACCGAGCTCTTCGGCAACATCGTCGACCTCGCCGCGGCCGACTCCAACATTGCCCACCTCTTCCGCGGCCACATTGCCTTCGTGGAAACTTTGCTCTTCAACGGCGACTCCGAGGCCCAGGCACGCTGGAGGGACCGGCTGCGGAGCGGAGCCCTGGTCGGGAACGCTCAGTCCGAGCGGGGGGACACCACCGACATCGCCACCACGCTCACCCGCACGGAGGATGGCGCCCGGCTCAACGGATGCAAGTACTACACCACCGGCAGCATCTACGCGGATTGGATCCATGTTTCCGCCCTCGATGGCGGGGACTACGTGGGTGCCACCGTCGACGCCCGTGATCCGGGGGTGGCGACAGCTGACGACTGGGACGGCTTTGGCCAGCAGCTCACCGGCAGCGGCAGCACCACGTTCACTGACGTGCCGGTGGCACCGGCCGACATTGAGACCTTCAGCCCGGACGCCGAGCGGTTCCAGTACATCACCGGCATCTACCAGCTCTGCCTCCTCGCCACCGTGGCCGGCATCGCGGAAGCGGCGCTGGCCGACACCGTCGACTTTGTCCGGCCGCGCCAGCGGACGTTTGCACAGGCCGGGCAAAACCCGCCGCGGGAGAGCGAGCTGGTGCAGGCCAGCGTTGGCCGGCTCTCCGCCGCTTCCCACACCGCACGCGCAGCAGTGCTCTCCAATGCGGCGGAACTGGATGCCGCCCTTGCCGCCCGGCTGCGCGGCGAGGAGGCCGGAGAGCTGTTCCTTGCCGCCCAGCTCGGTGTTTTCAAGACCCAGCAGACACTGCTGCCGCTCGTGCTGGGGGCGGTTACCGAGCTCTTCGAGGTTGGCGGAGCCTCCGCCGTGGGAACCCGGCTGGGCCTGGACCGGCACTGGCGCAATGCCCGCACCATCGCCTCGCATAATCCGGCAGCCGAACGGGCACGGCAGCTGGGGGATTACCACCTCAACGGCCGGCTGCCCGCCCGGCGTTCCGCATCCGGCGTTTCAGGGCAGGCCCCGGCATCGATCCGAACCGCCATCGCTGCAACCGCTGAAGGGGCCTAACGTGCCTGAACCGAAAAAACTGATCGTCAACCTGTTCGAGATGGCCTGCGTCAGCCACATCACCCACGGCCTGTGGGTGCTCGAGGATAACAACCGGCACCGCACTGCGGACATCGACTACTGGATCGAACTGGCCCAGGTGAGCGAGGAAGCGGGCTTCGATGCCATCTTCCTGGCCGACGTCGTCGGCGCCTACGACGTATTCCGCGGCGGGCCAGCCACTGCGCTGCGGGAGGGGCTGCAAATCCCGAATCTGGATCCGCTCACGGTCATTCCAGCGATGGCCGCCCTCACCCGCCACATTGGGTTCGGCGCCACCTTCTCCACCAGCTACGAACCACCGTTCGCCTTTGCCCGGCGCATGAGCACACTGGACCATCTCACCCGCGGGCGTATGGGCTGGAACATCGTCACCTCCTACCTGCCCAACGCCGCCCGCAACTTCGGTCTGGCGGAGGAGATTCCGCATGACCGGCGCTATGAGATCGCCGACGAGTACCTGGAGGTGCTGTACAAGCTCTGGGAAGGATCCTGGGATGACGGTGCGGTACTGGCCGACCGCAGCACGGGTGTCTACTCGGATCCGGACCGGGTCCGTTACATCAACCACCGGGGCGAGAACTTTTCCGTAGCGGGCCCGCACCTGACCGCTCCGTCACTGCAGCGCACACCGGTCCTGTTCCAGGCCACCGGCTCGCCCGCCGGAATCTCCTTTGCCGGCAAGCACGCCGAAGTCGTGTTCACCGGCGGCCGCACGGCCGCCGACTTCCGCGCCAATGCCGCTGCCATGGACGCTGCGGCCGCCGCCCGCGGTCGCAGCCCCGGCGCGATCCGATTCATTGTGCAGGCTGGCGTGGTGGTGGGCCGGACTGACGATGAGGTGGCGGCAAAGCTGCGCACCTACCGGGCACATTCCAGCGTGGACGGCATCCTGGCCCACGGCGGTTATGCCATTGACCCAGGAGCGTATCCGCCGGAAACTCCGGTTGCTGACATCCTGCGGCGGGAGGGAAAGCAGGACGTGCCGCTGGCACGCACCCTGGAGCCGGGCACCACCGCGGGCCAGCTGCTTGCCAACGTGCGCAGCGGACGGGAAGGCCGGTATTTCGTTGCCGGCACCCCCAGCGTGGTGGCGGATGAGATTGAACGGTGGCTGGATGAAGACGGCATTGACGGCATCAACCTGCGCCAGTACCACTCCTTCGGCACCGCACGGGACTTCGGTGAGCTGGTGGTTCCGGAACTGCGAAGGCGCGGCCGGCTGCGGGAAGGATACGAAGCGGGGGAGACGCTGCGCGAGCGGATCTTCGGTGCCGGCCATAAGGGGCTGCCGCAGGACCACTATGGACGGCGGTACCGCGGCGGACGGAATCTGGACGGTGGCGGGGCCGCCTCGGTCCAATCAGCGCGGGTACCCGCCATCTAGCGCCGCACAGCTTTCACGATGACATCGTGCAGCACCTTGCCGTGCCCGCCCCCGGGGGCTTCAAAGGTTCGGGTCTGCTCTTCCGCGGTGAGGATTGTCCATTCGGGGGAGTCGAACCCGGCCACGATCGAGGCGAGGTCGACGGTCGCTTCAACAGGCGGGTGCTCACTGTGCTGCTGGTCCGCGTGGGGCGCAGACCGGTGGTGCTCCGCGTGCTGATCGTGTGCACCGTCCTGCTCGCTGGCCGGGGATCCGCCGTGCAGGTGCCCGACGATGAGCAGGGTCCCGCCCGGGGCGACCCAGGCCGACAGCCGCCGGTAGAACTCAAGATGCGGCATGGCCGGGTGCGCATAGCTCGTCATCACCAGGTCAAACTGCTGCTCCGGCTCCCAGGACGTGAGGTCGGCTTCGACCCAACGCACCGAGCCCCGCAGGGGACGGGCCGCAGTACGTGCGGAGGCCTCGGACAGGGCAGCCGCGGAAATATCGGCTCCGACAACATCCCAGCCCTGCGCCGCCAGCCACTCCGCTTCCACGCCTTCACCGCATCCGGCATCCAGCGCCGTGCCCGGCGGAAGTTCGGCGGTTTCGCGCGCGATGTAGGGGTTCCCTGGTCCCGCCCCCGTAGCTTCTTGACCGGCTTCGCGCAGCTCTTCCCAGTGCCGTTCCCAGTAGCCCTTGTCGAAGGTGTGCTCCACGGGGTTTTCGCCTGCATTTTTCACTCGATGAACCTCTTCGCGCAGTGGATTGAAGGAGTCCATCGTCTCCGGCAGGGTACTGGGCGGGCAAGTGTTGTTGCCATTATGGCAACTTCCACACATGGCGCCTTCCGTATATGGAAACTAGTGCGTGATGGTGGTCTGCTGGTACAGCGCCAGCCGGGTGCTTCCCTGAACCGAGCAGTAAACGCTGGACATGAGTGCCGTGAAGGGCTCGTCCTGACCGTTGCGGGTTGCCGACGCGCGGTACACAAGAGCCGCGGTGTCCGCACCCATGGACACAAGCTGCGCGTCGGTCAGGGTATAGGAAGCCCAGGGCGGGGCGTCATTGAGGGAGCCGGCAACCGCGTCTCGGCCGAGTACCATGCCGTTGACGAGGACCATCACGGCCTCCGGCATCATCAGTTCACCGTAGAAGGCGCCGCCTTCCGAGTGGCACAGGGCATCCCATCCGCTGTGCTCAAAGGCCAGCATGTGCTCAAAGGTGAGTTCACTCATGGGACGAGGATAGTGCCGGGATAAGGATGGCGCAGGCCGGCAAGATGCGGCGGGGCGCCTGACACAGTAACGTGCCGAGCTATGGGACCCGCGCAAACGCCCGGGTACATCCTCGGAGGAGAGCTTGATGCCAGCGACTAAAAGGTCCGGACTGCCTGCGCGTGAGCAGGGTTCCGCGCGTCGGGATCAGTTACTGGCCGTTGCAGCACGATTGATCGCTTCACGGGGGTATTCGGCAACCACGGTGCGGGACATCGCAGATGAGGCCGGAATTCTCTCCGGCAGCCTCTACCACCACTTCTCCTCCAAGGAAGCGATCCTGGATGAGATCCTGCGGTCATTCCTGGGAGGTCTGCGGCAGCGCTCTGAAGTCATTGCTGCTGCAGGCGGCGGCCCGCGGTACGTGTTTGATGAACTTGTCCGGACGGCATTCACCACCATCGAGGCGCAGCCGGACGCCGTCGCCCTCTTCCAGAATGAGGCCGCATTCCTCGCCACGCTTCCAGGATTTGAGTATGTGGCGCAGGAGAGCGCGGGCATCGAAGAGATTTGGCTGACGGTGATCCGGGAGGGTCAGCGCGACGGCGTATTCCGCGCCGAACTCGACTCCGCTTTGGCCTACCGGTTCATCCGCGACGCCGTGTGGTCGGCCGTGCACTGGTTCCGCCCGGACGGCCGGCACTCCGCTGACAGCGTTGCACGGCAGTTCCTCGACCTGATGCACTCGGGCCTCCTGCAGGACTGATTCGATCCCGCTGGGAACATGATCTGGATCACAAGTAAACGCTCGGTCTGCGGTACGATCGCGGCGGGGTTCGATCAGCTGGGCCCTGGTCGTGAAGACCATCACCATGGACTCTTTGTCGACGATGAGAGAGGGCACGAGATGAAGATAGTCGTACTAATGAAGGAAGTTCCGGATACGTGGGGGGACCGCGCCCTGAACCTGGAAACCGGCCTTCTGGACCGGGCTGCCGGCGATCCGGTGCTGGATGAGATCAACGAGCGGGCGCTCGAAGTTGCACTGACCCACCGGGACAGCCACCCGAATACCGAGGTGGTGCTGCTCGCCGTCGGACCCGCCACCGTCCCCAACAGTCTGCGCAAGGGCCTGGCCATGGGCGCCGACCGCGCTGTCCATGTCCAGGACGACGCTTTGCTCGGCGCCGATATGAGCCTCACCGCCGAGGTTCTCGCCGCCGCCCTCCGTTCCGTCGGCTTTGATCTCGTCATTGCCGGAAACCTCTCCACCGACGGGGGCGGCGGGGCCATACCCTCCATGCTTGCCGAAATGCTGGGAGTGGCAGGAATCAGCTCACTGAGCACTTTGGAGATCACTGACTCGGCAGTGGCCGGACGGCGGAACATTGAATCGGGAGGTTTCGACGTCAGCGCCACTCTTCCGGCGGTCATCTCCATTACCGAGGCCCTGCCCGATGCCAGGTTCTCAAACTTCAAGGGCATCATGGCGGCGAAGAAAAAGCCCTTCGAGACGCTGTCGCTGGCGGATCTTGGCGTCTCGGTCACCGAAGACGACAGCCGATCCATCGTGATCGCGGTGGCCCAGCGCCCGGCACGCAGTGCGGGCATCCGTATTGAGGACGACGGCGACGCCGGCCGGCAGATTGCCGATTTCCTGTTCCAGAACCAGCTCATCAAAGGACGCTCAGCATGACCGGCTACCCTCCGAACCCCCTTCTCGTCCTCGTGGATGTATCGCCGTCCGGCGGGCTCCGTTCCAGTGCGGCTGAGGTCATCGGCGCCGCGTCAGCCGTTGGCACTCCCGTAGCTCTCGCCGTCACTCCGCCGGGCAACGCGGACCGTCTGGCTTCCGAGCTGGCAGCCCTCGGTGCCGGATACGTGATGATTAGCGAATCCGCAGACCTCGGGACCGCCGTTGTGGCTCCGGTGGTGGACGCCCTCGCCGCAGCGGCCGCGGCCCTGTCGCCCGAGGCAGTTGTGGTGTCTAACTCCATCCAGGGCCGCGATGCAGCGGCCCGCTTCGCAGCACGTTCGGGTTCTCCACTGGCGGCGGACGCCGTCGGTATTTCCCGCGACGAGGAGGGCATTGTTGCCCACCACTCCGTCTACGGCGGAGCGTACAACGTCGATTCAGCCGCCAGCGCCGGAACCCTGGTGGTTACGTTGCGGCAGGGCTCGTCGAGCCTCCGCGCCGATCCGCGGGAGGCGGAGACGGAACTACTGAACGTCAGCGCCTCGGGTACGCCCGACGCCGTCATTACCGGTTACGAGGAAAGCGACGCCGTTTCGACACGTCCCGAGCTGCGCGGCGCCAAAGTGGTTGTCTCGGGCGGCCGGGGTGTGGGGTCCGGTGAGGGGTTTGCCCTCGTCGAGAACCTCGCTGACGCTCTGGGCGGAGCTGTAGGCGCATCCCGGGCAGCTGTTGATGCCGGGTACGTGGCGCAGGCAATGCAGGTGGGCCAAACCGGGGTGACTGTTGCTCCGGACCTCTATATTGCACTTGGCATTTCCGGGGCCATCCAGCACCGCGCCGGCATGCAGACCGCCAAGACCATCATTGCGATCAATAAGGACGCCGATGCGCCGATTTTCGAAATTGCCGATTTTGGCGTGGTGGGCGACCTCTTCACGATAGTGCCGCAGCTGGTCAGCGCCATCGAAGCGAAGCAGGGGTAGCTCGATGGTCAGGAAGGGCCTGCCCCGGACTCCCGGCGGCGACGGCAATTCCGGGTCCGGTTTTGACGCTGCGGCTGCTGATGTCGCTGCGGAATCCGCTCCGGGACAACAGGAGCCAATAAGCCCTGCCCCCGCCCGGAGGCGGCAGGGTCTGCCGCGGACAACGCCGGGGGATGGCGGCCCTTCCGGCGCGGCGGCAGGTGCATCGCAGGCTGCACCAACAGCACCGGCAGCTGATCAGGTTAAGGCAGCTGATCAAGGAAAGGTGGCTGAGCAGGTCAAGCCAGGCGGGCAGGTCAAGCCAGCCGGGCAGGTCAAGCCCGCCGGGCAAGTCAAGCCAGCCGGGCAAGTGCCGGCGACTGAAAAAACGGAGCCAACGCCGCAGGCGCCCAAACGGCGCCAAGGGATGCCGCGTCCGGCGGCGGCGCAGGGGACTGCTTCGGCCACGCCTGCGCATACGGCCTCGGCTCCGGCGAGCAGCCCCAGTGGAACTCCGGCAAGCAATCCGGCTACGACTCTGGGGAGCAGGCCGGTTGAAACTCCGGGAAGCAGGCCGGTTCAACCATCTGCACAAGCTGCCGTAAACACGCCCACGAATACGGCCTCGAAGGCTCCTGCAAGGCCCGGCACGTCCGGCGGCCGAACGAACAGCGGCCGAACGAACGGTGGGGGAACGATCGGCAGCAGCAGGCTGCTGCGCGGAGTGGCGGCAGCCGGCATACTCCTCGTTCTGCTGGCAGCCGTCGTTCTGGCGGCCCGGTGGCTCGTCATCCAGGAGCCGGTGCAGGAGTTTATCTCCAAGTACCCGGGCGAAAGCCATCTGCCGCAGGATGCGCCGGTGGGGCTGCCTGGCTGGCTGGGCTGGCAGCACTTCTTCAACGCCTTTTTCATGGTCCTCATCATCCGCTCGGGGTGGCAGGTCCGGACACAGCGGAAGCCGCCGGCATCCTGGACCCCGCGCTGGGGAAGAAGCCCGAAGAAGATCAGCATCACGCTGTGGCTGCACCAGTCCATGGATCTGCTGTGGCTGGTCAACGGCGCGCTCTTTGTGGTGCTGCTCGCTTTCACCGGCCAGTGGATGCGGGTTGTCCCCACGAGCTGGGACGTTTTCCCGAATGCCCTCTCGGCCGCCCTGCAGTACCTCTCACTCGATTGGCCCACTGAAAACGGATGGGTCAACTACAACAGCCTGCAGCTGCTTGCCTACTTCGCCACAATCTTCATCGCGGCTCCTTTGGCGGCGGCCAGCGGATTGCGAATGTCGGATCTGTGGCCGGCGAAGGCCAAACGGCTGAGCAGCGCCTTCCCCATCGAGGTGGCCCGGGCCATCCACCTGCCGGTGATGTTCTACTTTGTGGGCTTCATCATCGTGCACGTTGCCCTGGTTCTCTCAACGGGTGCCCTGCGGAACCTGAACCATATGTACGGCGGCCAGGATGCGGTGAACTGGTTCGGCTTCTGGATCTTCTTTGTTTCGCTGCTCGTGATGGCCGGAGGCTGGTTTGCGGCCCGCCCGCTGATCCTTGCCCCCATTGCGTCCCTCTTCGGCAAGGTGGGACGCTAGCCGCAAAATTTAGGCGCAGCACCATCATGCAGCGGTACCAGGGCTTCAGCAGTTCGGCCGTGGCCGGATCCTTCGCGACATCCGCTGCGCACGCCCGAATCGAAGTCATCAGACTGTCCGGAACTCAGTTCGGAGCTGCTCAAGAGGTTGCCCCTGGACGATCTGCAGGCCCGGGAGCGGGGACTGCTGGCCGTCTACGCGGAGGTTGCACGGAAGCCCTGAAACCCCGGATGCGGTAATAGCAGAAGAAAATGAGAAGATAAGAGAGTCCAAAGGTTTTGGGCGACCCCGCCTGTGCGGGCTCCCACCGCTTTGCATCCAACGGCGATCAAAGCGGCGGCAGCCCTTCGGCCCATGATGCGCGTATCTGCGCGCGGGCCCGGGGGAGTCGGCCCCAAAACGGACCATTGACCTCCTGGTGCCGCGGCGAAGCGCTGCAGCACCCCCGTAGTAAACCCGTACCCGACGAAAGAAACTTCATCCGTGAATAGAACAGCTGCCGCACTAAAAGCCCCCCGGGAACTCGCCAAAGGAACCATGCGCATTGTTGCCTTGGGCGGCATCGGCGAAATCGGCAGAAACATGACCGTCTTCGAATTCGACGGCAAGCTGCTGATCGTTGACTGTGGCGTACTTTTCCCCGAGGAAATCCACCCCGGCGTCAACCTCATCCTGCCTGACTTCTCCTACATCCGTGACCGCCTCCAGGACGTTGTCGGTGTTGTGCTGACCCACGGCCACGAGGACCACATTGGCGGCATCCCCTACCTGCTGCGCGAGCGTGCGGACATCCCCCTGATCGGTTCCAAGCTGACGCTCGCGTTTGTCGAAGCAAAGCTCAAGGAACACCGCATCACCCCGAAGCTGATCCAGGTCAAGGAAGGCGACCGCCGCACCATGGGCGGTTTCGACCTCGAATTCGTGGCCGTCAACCACTCCATTCCTGACAGCCTTGCTGTGGCCATCCGCACCGAGGCCGGAATGGTCCTGCACACCGGTGACTTCAAGATGGACCAGTTCCCGCTGGACCGCCGCATCACTGACCTGGCCGGTTTCGCCCGCCTCGGCGCCGAAGGCGTGGACCTGTTCCTGACGGACTCCACCAATGCCGACGTCCCGGGTTTCATGGCATCGGAGAAGGAACTTGCTCCCGCCATCGACACGGTGTTCCGCACCGCGCCCCGCCGGATCATTGTTTCCAGCTTCGCCAGTCACATCCACCGCATCCAGCAGGTCATCGACGCTGCGGACCGCTACAAGCGCAAGGTCGCCTTCGTAGGCCGGTCGATGATCCGGAACATGACCATCGCCGAGGAACTGGGCTACCTGAACATCCCCAAGGGCATCCTGGTGGACTTCAAGGCGCTCCAGCGCTCCGATGACCCCAAGGTGGTGCTGATCTGCACCGGTTCGCAGGGCGAGCCGCTGGCCGCGCTGTCCCGCATGGCCAACAAGGACCACCCGATCCGCATCCAGGAGAATGACACCGTTCTGCTGGCCAGCTCGCTGATCCCGGGCAACGAGAACGCCATCTACGGCGTCATCAACTCCCTGACCCAGCTCGGCGCCAACGTTGTCCACAAGGGCAACGCCAAGGTGCACGTCTCCGGCCACGCCAGCGCCGGCGAACTGGCCTACTGCTACAACATCGTCAAGCCGCGCAACGTCATGCCGGTCCACGGCGAATGGCGCCACCTGCGGGCCAACGCGGCCATCGCCGTCGCCACCGGCATGGATCCGCGCGACGTCGTGATCGCTGAAGACGGCGTGACCGTTGACCTGCGCCGCGGCCGTGCCTCCGTTTCCGGCAAGATCCCCGTGGGTCTGGTGTTCGTGGACGGCGACAGCGTTGGCCACACCACCGAGGACGACCTCAAGGAGCGCATGCAGCTCTCCGAGCAGGGTTCCGTCACCGTGCTGGCGCTCATCGACCCTGACACCAACACCGTTGCCGAGCCGCCGGAGTTCTTCATCAAGGGCTTCGCCTGCACCCCGGGTGACGTCAAGAAGGCCGAAGCTGCCGTGGAGAAGGCCATCAATGATGCGGCCGGACGCGGCCGCGGCGGACGCAATGAGGACCCTGAGGCCGTCATTGAACGCGCCACCGCCAACTGGATGCGCCGCTTCTACAACCGCACTCCGGCAATCACCGCCATTGTTGTGGATGCCTAAAGCACCCGCTGCCTAAGGCAACTGCCGGGGAGCCCCGGCAGTTGCACAGGGAGGAGCCGACGTCGTGAGTACGACGCCGGCTCCTCCCTTTTTGTTGTGTTTGCCTGAACTTGTTGGCCGGCCGGTTCAGCCACACCGCCCGGTGCCACACTTAGTGTGCCGAAGCAGCGCAGCCAGTGCTGCCCGGCCACTAGGAAAGGGACAAACCATGGACACACAAGGGCTGCCGGACAGCGTCAAGGTGCTGCAGCGAATCCTCTCTGAAGGTTTTGCAACCGGTAACACAGGGATTGTTGACGAGCTCTTCTCACCGGATCTGATGGAGCACCAGTTCGGCATGGAAGACCGGGGGCCAGGCGCCCTGGCGCACGTGAAGGAAGCCATCCGACAGGTCCACGAGGCCATGCCTGACCTCAGCTATGACATGGATGACTGGGCAACGCGGGGCAACACCGCGTGGGTCCGCTTCACCGGCAAGGGCACCAATACCGGCCCGTTTTTCGGTCCTCCCAGCGGAAAACACGTCGAGCTGACGGTCATTGACGTCGCCGTCGTTGTTGACGGCCGCGTGACCGAGCACTGGGGCGTTCCGGACCGGTTTTCACTCCTGCAGCAGACCGGTGTGCTGAAGCGTCTGCGGCCGGCTCCGGACCCGGGCTGACCCGCAGGCCGTCATGCCGGGAGGACCGAGGCATCCGGCAAGGCAGCCCCAGCCACGGACCTGCGGGCCAGGGTCTGTTCCCGCAGAATATCGGCATGCCCGCAGTGCTGAGCGAGTTCGCGGAGCATATGAAGGTAGATCCAGCGCATCGGCAGCGGCCCGCGGCGGTTACCCTCCACCACGTCCTCCAGGTCCAGCCGGGCCGATGCGGCACGAGATTCCGCGCAGATCCGGCGGTACGTTTCCTGCACCGACTCGATGGTGTCCGCCGCAGCTAGCTGAAAGGACTCATCCGGACCCGCGGGGCACCCGATGTCTTCCCGGGAACGGCAGGTGATGGCTTCGTTGAACCACACCTGCTCCACGAAGGCGGCGTGCTTGACCAGGCCCAGCAGGGTTGTCCCGGACGGAACGAGGCGTGCACGGGCTTCTGTCTCAGTGAGGCCCTCGAGACTGTCGTGGATAAATCCGCGGTGCTCATCGAGAAACAACCCGAACTGTTTTGCCAGAGGCGCTGTGAACGCGAAGGAATCCTGGCCTGAAGAAGTATTCACGAACGTGACCCTACATCCAGTGGGGAAGTTCCGCCTCCGCCGGTGTCCAATGCCGAAACAGCGTCACAATTGGGCGATATACCTGCGTCCGGAAACTCTTTGTCCGCCGGACCAATTGTCAGCGTTGGCCTCGCGGTGTCACGGATTAGCGCAATGACCCCACCGTGGATAACCGGCTGGACCACTTGTTCACCTTCACCTGGACGGGTGAGGGTACCGGTCAAATTCATGCAAAAGCATCACCGCGCACCTATGATTCCAGCTAATCTGCCGCGTCGGTTCCCTGCGGGCCGGCATCGCTCGACGATTGGCGAAAAGAATGCCGAATCATCTCAAATTCCTTCACCAGTGGAAGCTGTCCCGGAAAAGCCCGGTTGACGGTGCGGTGAATGCCTTATGAGCCGTGTGGCAGCCGTGGAAGCGGTAAAGCGCCTGCGCACGGACCTGGACCGTAACTTTAGCGGCGTCCTGTTCCAGGTCACCGCGATCACCGCCTACGACACATCCACCATTGAGGTGGTGTGGACTGACGGGCCGCCGCTGTATGCGGCCGACGCGGTGGTGAGCCAAACAATGCGGCGGTTCGAAAAGGAAGCCGGACCGGAGAGGCTGTCAAACTGCCTTATCTCCAAGCGCCGAACCATGAGCCCCCGCACCGAGGCCAAGATACTGAGCCTGCTGGCGGATGCGCTGGGGACGCAGGAACTGGATGCGGAACAGGTGCATCCAACCCCACCCCTGCTGACCCGGCAGGAAGACAGGGTGGAAATGGGAACGGTCCCGGAATTCCTGGACCTTCTCTTTGAGCAGTTGAGCTTCTGCCGTGAATGCCCCGCTCCCGCCTCGGGCGGGAAGGTGCCGTGCCCCTGCATTAAACTCCGCTCCCAGCGCTGAGTTTCCGTTATGGTCGTGCCCGCGGCCGTGAGGAATCCGTAAGGAAACGCCAAGACCCGTTTGCCCGGGGATCTAATCGTCAAGGCGCATACGCGCCCATGCCGGCTGTTGTGACGGCGTGACGATCCGATTCCTGGGGGTCCTTCCTTGCTTGACCTTTTTATTGTGCTGGGCGTCGCGGCATTTTTCGCCGTCCTGTCCCTGAGCATCCGGGCGGTGGAGAAGCTGTGATTTTCTTCGACTTCCTGTCCTTGGCCCTGGCCGCCGCCGCAGCAGTATATTTGCTGGCGGCCCTGATCCGGCCGGAGCGGTTCTAATGGGCGTTTGGCCGGCAGTGGCCTCCTTCCTGCTTGTTGCACTGCTGCTCGCGGCGCTCTACCGGCCACTGGGCGACTACATGGCCCGGTTCTACACATCCTCCAAAAACCTCGCTGTGGAACGCGGCTTCTACCGCCTGATCGGGGTCGACGCCGGTGCTCGGCAGTCCTGGCAGTCGTACCTGCGAAGCGTCCTGGCTTTCTCCGCCGTCGGCATGCTGTTTCTCTACGCACTGCAGCGGACCCAGCATCTGCTGCCCGGTTCCCTGGGGCTGCCCCCGGTGCCTGAGGGGCTGGCCTTCAACACCGCCGCGTCCTTTGTCGCCAACACCAATTGGCAGTCCTACTCGCCGGAAGTGACGATGGGGTATGCGGTCCAGCTGACCGGGCTTGCGGTGCAGAACTTTCTCTCCGCCGCCGTCGGCCTGGCTGTCGCCGTGGCCCTGGTCCGTGCCTTCGCCTCCCGCAAAGAAGCCACCATCGGTAACTTCTGGACCGATATGACCCGCTCGGTGGTGCGGCTGCTCCTTCCGGGAGCCTTCCTGGGTGCCCTGGTGCTGCTGATGGGCGGTGTCATCCAGAACGTCAGCGGCTTCACCGACATCACCACGCTCAGCGGCGGAACCCAGAGTATTCCGGGCGGCCCGGTGGCCTCACAGGAGGCCATCAAGCTGCTGGGAACCAACGGAGGCGGTTTTTTCAACGCCAACTCTTCCCATCCGTTTGAGAATCCCTCGGCCTGGACCAATCTGGTCCAAATAGTGCTGATGCTCGCCATCCCGTTCAGCCTGCCCCGCACCTTCGGCACCATGATGGGCGACCGCAAACAGGGGTACGCGATCCTGGCAGCCATGGCCGGAATCTTCACCGTGTCCGCCGCCGCCATGACGGCCCTGGAATTCTCGGCAGCGTCGGGGTTCGCCGGTTCGCTGGAAGGAAAGGAACAGCGCTTCGGTATTGCCGCATCAACCCTGTTCGGCACCACCAGCACCGCCACATCCACCGGAGCCGTGAACTCCATGCATGACAGCTTCAGCCCGCTCGGCGGGATGATGGCCATGCTGAACATGATGCTCGGCGAAGTGGCACCGGGCGGTGTCGGTTCCGGTCTCTACGGAATGCTGATCCTCGCCCTGGTCACCTCCTTCATTGCCGGGCTGCTGGTTGGCCGGACCCCGGAATACCTGGGCAAAAAAATAGGACCGCGCGAGATCAAGCTGGCCAGCCTGTATCTGCTGACCATGCCCACCCTCGTCCTTGCCGGCACGGCGCTGAGTTTTGCGGTTCCCGGCATCCGTGAGGATGTGCAGGACACCTCAATCCTCAATCCCGGACTGCACGGCTTCAGCGAAGTGCTCTACGCCTTCACCTCAGCGGCCAATAACAACGGTTCGGCCTTTGCCGGCCTGACCGCCAACACTCCATGGTTGAACACCGCCCTGGGACTGGCCATGCTGATGGGCCGGTTCCTTCCGATGCTCTTTGTCCTGGCACTGGCCGGCTCGCTTGCGGCTCAAGACCGGGTTCCGGTCTCCGCCGGAACCCTGCCCACGCACCGGCCCCAGGCAGTGGTGATGCTGTGCGGAGTCACGGTCATCGTGACTGCCCTGACCTTCTTTCCCGTTCTCGCGCTGGGTCCCCTGGCGGAAGGGTTGCTCTGACCATGACCACCTTGACGAAAAACTCCAGCACCAATCAACCGGGACCCGGATCGGGACGGAACGGTAACGCGGAGACCCCGGAGTCCGGCACCAGTGCCCGGCCCGCAACGGGCAGCGGATTCTCCGCCGCCCAGCTCGCCGCTGCGTTTCCGGGCGCCCTGCGCAAGCTCGACCCGCGCAGCATGTGGCACACGCCCGTCATGTTCATCGTGGAGGTGGGTGCCGCACTGATTACCGTCATTGCTGTGGCGGAATCCCTCTCAGGAAGCGCCGGAACATCCGGCGGCAGCGCCGTCCCCGGCAGCTTCACCTGGCTCATAGCCCTTTGGCTGTGGCTGACCGTCATCTTCGCCAACCTGGCCGAATCCGTGGCCGAGGGCCGCGGCAAGGCCCAGGCGGCGTCGCTGCGAGCCACCCGCACCACCACTCCGGCCCAGCGGGTGTCCGGCTACGATCCCGCCGGGGATCCGTCAGCGTCCCAGACCCCGGTCGAAGAGGTTGCGTCCGCCGATCTGGTGCTCGACGACGTCGTTGTGGTCACCGCGGGCGGCATCATCCCCGGCGACGGCGACATCATTGACGGCATCGCGTCCGTCGACGAGTCCGCGATCACGGGCGAATCCGCCCCCGTGGTCCGCGAATCCGGCGGCGACCGGTCGGCAGTCACCGGCGGCACGCGGGTGCTGTCGGACCGGATTGTCGTGCGTATTACCAGCAAGCCCGGGGAAACGTTTGTAGACCGGATGATCCGGCTCGTGGAAGGGGCAGCCCGGCAGAAAACGCCAAACGAGATCGCCCTGGACATCCTGTTGGCCACCCTGTCGCTGATCTTCCTGGTGGTGGTGGTAACACTGAACCCGCTCGCCGGGTACGACGGCGCCGCGGTCAGCATCCCGGTGCTGGTGGCCCTGCTGGTGTGCCTGATCCCGACCACCATTGGAGCCCTGCTCTCCGCCATCGGCATCGCCGGCATGGACCGCCTGGTCCAGCACAACGTGCTGGCCATGTCCGGCCGCGCCGTCGAAGCGGCCGGCGACGTGACAACTCTGTTGCTGGATAAAACCGGCACCATCACCTACGGCAACCGGCAGGCCGCAGCCTTCATCCCGGTCGCAGGAGCGGACCGGGACGAACTCATCCGCGCCGCCGTCCTGTCCTCGGCCGAGGACCCGACGCCGGAGGGCAAGTCGATCGTAGACCTGGCCGCCGGCATGGGCGCAGCCCATGTGAAGGACGCCGACGCCGTCAGCGTTCCCTTCACCGCCCAGACCCGGATGAGCGGGCTGGACAGCGCGGACGGAACACAGATCCGCAAGGGTGCCGGCTCGGCCGTCATGGACTGGGTGGCGGAGTCCGGCGGCATCGACGTTGAGGTGCTCGCCGACCTGGCGTACCAGGTGGACAAAATCTCTGCCGGCGGCGGCACGCCGCTGGTGGTAGCGGTCCGTGACGCCGACGGCAGCGGAACAGGCAGCAGCGCCCGGGTACTCGGCGTCGTGCACCTGAAGGACGTGGTCAAGGACGGGCTGAGGGAACGCTTTGCCCAGCTGCGCACCATGGGCATCCGCACCGTCATGATCACGGGAGACAACCCGCGCACCGCCAAGGCGATTGCAGCGGAAGCCGGAGTGGATGACTTCCTGGCCGAAGCCACCCCGGAGGACAAGATGGCGCTGATCCGCAGCGAGCAGGCCAAGGGCCAGCTGGTGGCCATGACCGGGGACGGCACCAACGATGCCCCGGCGCTGGCCCAGGCCGACGTCGGCGTGGCCATGAACACCGGAACGTCGGCTGCCAAGGAGGCCGGCAACATGGTGGACCTGGACTCGGACCCCACCAAGCTGATCGACATTGTCCGGATCGGTAAGCAGCTGCTGATCACCCGCGGGGCACTGACCACGTTCTCGATCGCCAATGACGTGGCCAAGTACTTCGCGATCATTCCCGCCATGTTCATGGGCGTGTTTCCGGGACTGGCCGTCCTGAACGTCATGAACCTGCACTCGCCGGCCTCGGCGATCCTCTCCGCGGTGATTTTCAACGCCCTGGTGATCATCGCCCTGATTCCGCTGGCACTGCGCGGCGTGAAGTACCGCGCCGCGAATGCGTCCGGGATCCTGACCCGCAACCTGCTGGTCTTCGGTGTGGGCGGGGTGGTGGCTCCCTTCATCGGGATCAAGCTCATCGACCTCGCCGTGTCCCTGATTCCGGGGTTCTGATGCGGCAGGTTCACGCAGCACAGGTACCCGCAGCACGTCCGGACCCAAAACCGATCATCACTTATTCACAGGGAGCATCATGAGTACCGCACGCACGTCCGCCCGGCAGCTGGGAGTGGCCCTTCGGGCCGTCGCCATCCTCACCCTGGCGCTGGGTCTCGTCTATCCGCTGGTGGTGACCGGCATGGGACAGGCGGTAGCCAATCACCAGGCCAACGGATCCCCGGTAACCGTGGACGGCACCACGGTGGGATCGGAACTGATCGGCCAGTCCTTCACTGACAAAAACGGCGCCGCCCTGCCGCAGTGGTTCCAGTCCCGGCCCTCGGCAGCGGGGGACGGATATGACGGCGGAGCATCCAGCGGCTCCAACTTGGGACCCACCAACCCGGACCTGGCCGCCCTGATCGAGGAACGCCGCACCGCCGTCGCCGATCTGGAGGGAGTGAACCCCGACGAGGTGCCGGCGGACGCCCTGACGGCGTCGTCGTCGGGCTTGGATCCCCACATCAGTCCCGAATATGCACGGCTGCAGGCGGACCGGGTGGCCGCCGAACGCGGTCTGGAGGCCGGGGAAGTGCGGGCCCTGGTCGAGGCCGCTGTGGAGGAACCGGCTGCAGGAGTGGTCGGTGGGTCCAGGGTCAACGTGTTGAAGCTGAACATCTCGCTGTCGGAGCTGGACACTTAGGAGATGACACGAGGACAACTCCGGGTATTCCTGGGCGCCGCGCCCGGAGTCGGCAAAACGTACACCATGCTGGAAGAGGGAAAGCGGCTGGCCGGCGAGGGCATGGACGTGGCGGTGGCGGTGGTGGAAACCCACGGCCGCGCCGCCACGGCCGCCATGGCCGAGGGACTCGAAACGGTGCCTGCCGCGACGGTGAACCACCGCGGCCTGCTGCTGTCGGAACTGGATCTGGCCGCAGTGCTGGCCCGGCGCCCGGACTATGCGCTGGTGGACGAGCTCGCCCACAGCAATGCCCCGGGCCTGGAACACGCCAAACGCTGGCAGGACGTCCAAGCCCTGCTCGACGCCGGAATCAACGTCCTGTCCACCGTCAATATCCAGCACATTGAGTCGCTGAACGACGTGATTGAGCAGATCACCGGCACCGTGCAGCGCGAGACGGTGCCGGATTCGGTGCTGCGCGCCGCGGACCAGGTGGAGCTGGTGGACATTGCTCCGCAGCTGCTTCGCGGCCGGCTGTCCTCCGGCATCATCTACCCCTCGGGCCGCGTGGATGCGGCGCTGTCCAACTATTTCCGTCTCGGCAACCTCACTGCCCTGCGCGAGCTGGCGCTGCTGTGGCTGGCGGATGAGGTGGACAGCGCTCTGAAGCGTTACCGGGCGGAGAACGGCATCCGGAACAAATGGGAGGCGCGGGAACGGGTGGTTGTGGCGCTGACCGGGGGACCGGAGGGACAGACGCTGCTGCGCCGGGGAGCCCGGATTGCGGCCCGGTCCGCCGGGGGCGAGCTGCTGGCCGTGCATGTGACCAGTCCGGACGGGCTGCGGGAAACCCATCCGGGTGAGCTCGCGGCCCAGCGGGTGCTGGTGGAAAAGCTTGGCGGGACGTTCCACCAGGTGGTGGGCGGCGAGGTGCCGCACGCCCTGGTGGAGTTCGCCCGCGGCGTGAATGCCACCCAGCTGGTCATCGGGGTCAGCCGCCGGCCGCGGATTTTGGCCCTGCTGACCGGCCCCGGCATCGGCGCCACCGTGGTGCGCGAATCCGGGGACATCGACGTGCACATCGTCAACCATCCCGCCGCCGGAGGCCGTCCCGTGCTGCCCCGGCTCGGCGGAGCGCTGACGGTTCGACGGCGGCTGTGGGGCCTTGCCCTGGCGCTGGCCGGAGGTCCGCTGCTGACCTGGCTGCTGGTGGCCATGAGTACCCCTTCATCAATTACCGGCGATGTCCTGAGCTACCAGCTGCTGGTCATCGTGGTGGCCCTGGCCGGCGGCATCTGGCCGGCGGTCTTTGCGGCGCTGCTTTCGGGCATCACCCTGGACTACTTTTTTATCCAACCCCTGTACACGGTCACGGTTGCCACCCCGGAGCATGTCCTGGCCCTGGCCCTGTACATCGTCAACGCGGTGCTTGTCAGTTACGTGGTGGACCGCGCTGCGCGGCGCTCACGCACGGCCCGCCGTGCCGCCGCAGAATCCGAGCTGCTGGCCTCCGTGGCCGGAAGCGTTCTGCGGGGAGAAGATGCCCTGGGGGCGCTGGTCAACCGAACCCGGGAGGCGTTCAGTCTCCGGTCGGTCCGGCTGCTGGTCGACGGCGCCGAGCTCGCGGCCGCAGGAACCGGTCCCGGTGCGTCCGCTGACGCCAACGACGGCGGCCCCATCCGGCTTCCGGTGGGCGAACGTGCCGTCCTGGAACTGTACGGCCGGGATCTGGAGGCGTCGGACCGCAGGCTGCTGGCCGTGATTACCGCCCAGCTGGAAGCCGCTCTGGACTTCGGTGATCTCACCCAAACCGCCGAGGGACTGGGGTCGCTGGCCGCGGCGGACAAAGTCCGCACCGCCCTGCTTGCCGCCGTCGGGCACGACCTCCGCCGGCCCCTGACCGCGGCCACCGCAGCGGTCACCGGACTGCGGGCAGCGGATGTGCAGTGGAGTGAACGGGACCGTGAGGAGCTCCTTGCCACAGCCGAGGAATCCCTGGCGACGCTCTCGGACCTGGTCACCAGCCTGCTCGACGTCAGCCGGCTGCAGGCCGGGGTGCTTGGCGTCAGCCTCGCCCCGCTGGACACGGCCGAAGCGGTGCTGCCGGCTTTGGAGGAGCTGAACCTTGGTCCGGCGGAAGTGGAGCTGGAGATTCCCTCGGATCTGCCGCAGGTGCTGGCCGATTCGGTGCTGCTCCAGCGCGTGCTGGTCAACCTGTTGGCCAATGCTGTCCGGTTCACCCCCTCCGGAAGCAAAGTGGTGTTGGCGGCGAGCGCGTTTGCCGGCCGTGTGGAAGTGCGCGTCATAGACTGTGGGCCGGGAATATCGCCGGAGCGCATGGAAGACGTATTTGTGCCCTTCCAACGGCTGGGGGACACCGACAACCTGACCGGTCTTGGCCTGGGCCTGGCCCTGGCGAAAGGCTTCATGGAAGGAATGATGGGAACACTGGAAACCGAGGACACCCCCGGAGGCGGGCTAACCATGGTGCTGTCCCTGCCTGCGGCGGATTCGCCCGTCCTCAACCCGCCCGCCCCGGCTGATGTCCCGGGCGCTGCTGTTGGCGCTGCTGTTGACGTTCCGGACCCTGCCGGTCCGCCCAGCGGGCACGGTATGCGGTGAAAATCCTTGTTGCCGACGACGACGTCCAGATTCTCCGTGCCCTCCGCATCACCCTCTCCGCCTACGGTTATGAGGTGGCCACCGCTCCCGACGGCGCCGCCGCGGTCCGTAAGGCAGTGGAGGAGCACCCCGACCTGATTGTCCTGGACCTGGGAATGCCCCGGCTCAGCGGCATGGAGGTCATTGAGGCGGTGCGGGGCTGGAGCAGGGCGCCGATCCTGGTGATTTCCGGCCGCACCGACTCTGCCGACAAGGTCCGCGCCCTGGACCTGGGTGCTGACGACTACGTCACCAAGCCCTTCTCCACCGAGGAACTGATGGCCCGGATCCGGGCCCTGACCCGCCGCGCTCCCGCAGCTCCGGAGCAGTCCGAGGTGGTCTTTGGGGATGTCAGGGTGGACTTGGCCGCGAAGACGGTGGCCCGGATTTCGGATGGTTCGGCCATCCGCCTGACCCCCACCGAATGGCGGCTGCTGGAGGCACTGGTCCAGTATCCCGGCCGGCTGATCAGCCAGCCGTCCCTGCTCAACGACGTGTGGGGGCCCGGGACCACCGACACGGGCTATCTTCGCCTCTACATGGGGCAGCTGCGGCGCAAGCTGGAGGCGGATCCGGGAGCTCCGGTGCACTTCCTCACCGAACACGGCATGGGCTACCGGTTTGTGCCTGCCGGTTAGGCGCAGAAACACGGCGTGACGACGGCGGGATGAACCGCCGTCGTCACGCTTTGCGGCAAAGACTGCGCCCACTAGGAAGTGCTGTAGGCCCGCGGCAGCTTCAGTCCACGTTCCTCCATAACCGAGCGCAGCAGGGTCGGATAGTCGGTAATGAGGCCGTCAACACCCAAATCCATCAGGGCATTCATGGCTTCCGCAGTGTTCACCGTCCAGGGAATCACAGGCAAACCGGCGTCGTGCGCCTCTTGGATCAGCTGCGCAGTGACCGTTGTGGCAAGCGGGGAAAGGACGTCATATCCGGCTGCGGCTGCCGCCAGTGCCGGCGAGCCGTTGTAGTCGTCAATGTCGATTCCGCCGAGCTGGGGTGCTGCTCCGGGCTGGCCCACCTGCAGGGCTGCGGCGTCTTCAGCGAGTGCCACAAGCTTCAGGTCCGGAGCGATTTCGGCCACCAGGTTCAGGGCCGCCCAGTCAAAGGACTGAATGGTGGTGCGGCGTTCCCGGCCGGAGGCCTCAACCTCAGCGACGACGGCGCGGGTCAGGGCTTCCATTTCCGGTCCGCCCCACAGGCCCTCCTCAACCTTGGTTTCGACGTTGAAGCGGATCTTTCGGGCGTCATAGGCATCGGCCAGGGCGTAAACATCGCGCAGTTCGGCGATGCGGTTGCCCTCCACAACGTCCTGTTCCGGGTAGCCCGGCAGTTGTTGGAACCCGCAGTCCAGGGTTTTGACCTGGGCCAGGTCCAGGAGCGCAACGCGGTCGCCCACGTAGGGGAACTCCGGGTCCGCGGGCTGGGCCGGTGCGGTGTCGCGGCACTTTTCCGGCATGATCACGTCATCGTGCCACACGATCACTGAGCCGTCCTCGGTCAGGTGCGTGTCCAGTTCCAGTGTGGTGACGCCCAGCTCCAGCGAATGGGCAAAGGCTGTCAGGGATTCTTCCGTGTACTCGCCGCGGCCGCCGCGGTGGGACTGCAGATCGAACCGGGCCTTGGAATGGCCCCAGTCCGGAGGCGGATTTTCGCCGCCGCCATTCCCGCCGTCGTCCGCACCGGCACGCATGAGCTCGACCATGACGTCGAAGATGTTGGTGTTCTCATAGACCCCGGTCAGCAGCTCGGACCCCGGACCCATTGCCGTTAGGGGAACATCCAGTGCAGTGTGTCCGCCGGTGGTCCAATCCACCATGAACTGCTGCTCCGAATTGGCCACCGGCAGCGGGCCGTCCTCGGCTGAGGGACCGTCACCGGACTCATCCGGTTCCTCGCCCGGTTCGGGAACATCGACCGCTTCGATCGTCATGCCGCCCGTCTGGTGATCACCCACCACGATCACCAGGGTGTCACCGTCCTGTTCCGCGAAGTCCTTGGCCAGGGCCACGGAGCGGTCAAACTCGATTCCCGATTCGATGGTGAGCTCGGCGTCGTTGACGTGGCTGAAGGCGTCAATGCCTTCCTCCTCCACCAGGAGGAAAAAACCCTCGTCGCCGTTGCCGTTACCGTCGCCGTTGCCGTGGCCATTTCCGTGGCCGTGTCCGCCGCCCTTGCCGCCTCCATGGCCCTGCGCTTCGTTGCCACGGCCGTCACCGTTGCCGGCTCCGTTGCCGTTGCCGTCGTCGTCGTCGACTGTCCCTCCGCTGGACAACACCTCCAGTGCCTTGGCTGTCATCTCCGTCAGCGGCACCGTGGGCTGGTACAGCTCCTCGACATCGTCCCCGTATTGGAACATCTCCTGGTTCGAGAACAGGCCCAGCAGCATGGACGAGTCAGCCTGTTGCAGGCCCTCCAGGTCCCAGACGTACTCGTAGCCGAGGGCCTGCGCTTCCTCCACGAGGTTCCCTTCGGTTCCGGCACTTTGCTCTGATGGATCCTCAGGCGGGTTGTCCGGCAGCCGTCCCGGGTCTCCGGCCGGATACCAGTAGTCCTCACCGCCGCCCAGGATAACCTCCGGCTTGCTGCTTTCCAGGAACTGCCGTGCAATGGCGCTCTGCTCGTCCCGGTCCAGCACGTGTGAGCCGAACGCCGCCGGAGTGGCGTCAGTGACGTTACTTGTGGTGACCAGTCCCGTGGACTTGCCCAGTTCTTCAGCCACCTCCAATGCCGTGGTGACCGGCTGCTGGTTGAGGTCAACGCCTATGGCGCCGTTGTAGGTCTTTACCCCGGTGGACATGGCCGTGGCTGCGGCAGCCGAGTCGGTGACGAAGGTTCCGGGATCCGCTGAGTTGGTGTGGACCCGTCCCACGGATGGCATGGCGTCCATTTCTAGTTCGCCGGTCAGGCCCACCAGCCCCAGCCGGATCGCTTCCCGTTGTCCCGGTCCCATCCCGTCACCAACCATGAGGATCACGTTCTTGGCGCCGGGGGAACCGCCGTCGCCCCCTCCACCGCCGTGTCCATTTCCCTGCATGGCCGGTGTGGGTGCGGTGCCAGAAAAAACGACGGCGGCAACAGCCGCCGTCGTTACGAACCGCATGGTGTTTTTTCCCGCATTTGAATACTTCACAGCGACGTTCCTCCCAGAGTGCGGTGGAAAGGCCGGCAGTGTTCCGGCCACCTTTTGTCCCCCGTGATGAAGGTGTCCTTCCGAGGCGGAAGTGACCCCTGCGTCAACAGTTCGCATCCGGATGCACGCGGTCAAGGGAGATTGTCCGGACGGATCGGAATGCGGGGGATTAGGGGTCAGTTTCCCCTGCTGCGCTTGCTTTTTAGCCAAGGAACGCTGAGCGTCGGCCTCCGCGTCCACAGCGTGCTGCTTGCCGGCCGCCCTTCCACGCCCACCACCCCACATTTGATGGCCGGCTTTTCGGTACGGTGGAAGCTGTCGACCGAAAGGCTCCGCAGCCATGACTGATTACTTTGCCGGTGATTCCCGTTCGATGCGGGAACGGATGGCGGCCGGAGACCTCTACATTGCTGACGACCCGGAGCTCGCGCGGCACAGCATCCGGGCCATCGAGCTGGCTGACCGGTACAACCGGACCTGGGCCCAGGACCGGAGTGCGGCTGTGGGCATCCTCCGCGAGCTGCTGGGGGGATTGGGTGATGGTTCCGAGATCCGTCCGCCCATCTATGTCGATTACGGGACGTACCTGACCGTGGGAGCACGCACCTTCATCAACTACAGCTTCACGGCTTTGGACGTTGCATCGATAACCATCGGCGACGACGTCCAGATTGGCCCCAACGTGCAGCTCCTGACGCCAACCCATCCGGTGGAGCCGGGACCCCGGCGGGACAAGTTGGAAGCCGCCCAGCCGATTGTCATTGGCAACAATGTGTGGATTGGCGGCGGCGCGATTGTCCTTCCCGGAGTCAGCGTGGGAGAGAACTCAGTGATCGGTGCAGGCTCCGTGGTCACCCGCGATGTGCCCGCCAATGTGGTTGTTGTCGGCAATCCGGCACGGGTGGTGAAGAGCCTCCAGGCGTCGGCGTCTGGAGCTGCACCTGAGCCGCGCGACGCTCGGAACCTTTGAACGCCGCGAGCGTGAATAACCTCGTGGGAGGATGGCGGGATGGGATGGAGCACCAGCGAACTGGCAAGGCTGGCGGGGACGACGGTAAACACCGTCCGCCACTACCACCGGCTTGGGCTCCTTGATGAACCCCTCCGCAGATACAACGGGTACAAGCAGTACGAAGTGGGACATCTGGTGCGCCTGCTGCGCATCCGGCGCATGGTCGACCTGGGGATACCGCTGGGACAGATCAGCACCGTAGCTGAGGCACCCCGGGACGCTGCGGCTGCGCTGCGCGAAATTGATGCGCAACTGGAAGCGGGAATTGAGCGGCTGCAGAAAACGCGGGCGGACATAGCGGCAATTCTGCGGGAGGGCGCGCCGGCAGACGGCCCCGCCGGTTTCGAGCATGTCGCGGCCAGGCTCACGCAGTCGGACAGCTCGGCCATCCACCTTCTGGCGCAGGTTTTCGACGACGAAAAGCTCACCGATATCCGTCGGATGGTCGAGGCCGACACCGACTCGACCAGCACGGAAATTGATCGGCTCCCTGACGACGCTGACGAGCAGACAAGACAGCGACTGGCCGAGCGAATGGTGCCGGGCATGGTCCGGGATTTCCGCGACTATCCGTGGCTGTTGGAGCCGTTTACCAGCAAATCCACCGGTGATCGCAGGAATTTGCAGATACTCACCGATTCGATGCCGGGCCTCTACAGCCCCGCCCAGCTTGACGTGCTGTTGCGTGCGGTTCTGGCTGCCGCAGAGGAGGTCCGCGGTCATGTCGAGGACGGCGCCGACGGCGGCGGTTGAGTGGGGTTGAGCGGGGTTGAGCGGGGTTGAGCGGGGTTGAGCGGCAGGTAACCGGCAAATAGGCTTGTCAGCATATGGGCGGCGACGGACCCTCACTGCTTTCGAGCCGCCCCTAAGCAGCGAGCCCATCTTGTTCCGGGCTTGACCCTGTTCCGGGAACACGGTTTCTAGTGGGAGGCAGCCGGGAAAAACCCCGGTAACCGATGCTGCTGGAGGAAAACCCGTGAGTCCCATCGAGAACCTTGTCCGCACTTTCCAAGACGCGATCGCCACCGTACCGGAGATTATCCAGCCATTCATCGTCCTGGTTGCCGGGGCCGTTCCTTTTATTGAAGGTGAAGGCGGGGCGGTCATTGGTGTTGTTGGCGGCCTTAACCCCATAGTGGCTGGAGCCGCTGCCGCGGCAGGCAACTTCCTGTGCGTGTTCCTGATCGTTTTCCTGAGTGCCAGGACCCGCACGGCCGTTGTGGTCCGGCAGGAAGCCCGGGCCCACGGAGGCAATGGGCGCGGGAATACAGCGCTCGCCGTGCAGCCGGACGTTGACGGCAGCAGGGCCGTAGAAAAAGAGTCGAAGGGCCGACGGCGCTTCCGGACCTGGCTGGTCCGTTTCGGCGTGCCGGGAGCAAGCCTCCTGGGGCCGCTGGCCGTCCCGACCCAATTCACTTCAATACTGCTCGTTGCATCCGGCATTCCGCGTGGACGGGTCCTCTTCTGGCAGGGTATGGCGATTCTCTTGTGGACTTCCGTCACCACGGTGCTGAGCTGGCTGGCCGTCACCGCGGTCCTGGCGGCGTGAAGTCGTCGGGCAACATGTACGGCAGTCGGATCCCCTAGGGCAGTAGTTCAGGGCAGGAGCTCGCGCAGGGTCCGCGCATTGCGGACCGCGTGGCCCTCGCCGTCGTTGTTGAAGTACACGTAAACGTCCCTGCCTGACTGCTCCCATTCCCGGATCCGCCCGGCCCACCAGCTCAGGTCAGCATCGCTGTACGAGCCTGCGTAGAGGTATTCGTTATCCGGTCCGTGCATCCGTACGTAGACAAACGACGCCGTGGCGCGCAGGTTGCAGGGGAGATGCGCTCCGCTCATGACGGTGTATGCGGCGTTATACCGGGCGAGGAGACCGTACACGTCTTCGGTTTCCCAGCTGGGATGGCGGAACTCCACTGCGGTTTTGATGTCGCGGGGGAGTGCCGAGAGGAAATAGTCCAGCCGGGCGTCGTCGCGCTCCATGTCAGGCGGCAGCTGCACAATCAGGACTCCGGCCGTGTCGCCGAGCTCCTTCCAGCAGCGGCTGATGCGCCCAATCCATTCTTCGGGTTCCCGGAGTTTGCGCGCGTGAGTCAGACCGCGGGGCGCCTTAACGGAGAACTGGAAGTTCCCGGGCAGCCGCTCGCGGTATGCGGCAAAGGCCGGCTCACGCGGCCAGCGGTAAAAGCTCCCGTTGTATTCAACCGTGTCGAACTCGGCGGCATAGGTCTCCAGCCACAGCCGGTTCGGCAGTCCGGGCGGATACAGCACGTTCCGCCAGTGGTTGTAGCTCCAGCCGGAGGTTCCGATGTGCAGTGCCATGCGTCCAGCCTGCCACGGTGCTGCTGCGTGCGCCTGTTATTCGAAGCGGGAGGGGTCGCCCGTGCCGTACCGGACGATTTCCGGCTCACCGCTGGAGAAGTCGACGACGGTGGTGAGGTCCGGCCGGCAGAACCCGGCATCCAGTACCGCGTCCACCTGATGGTCCAGGCGTTCCTTGATCTCCCAGCCTTCGGTCAGGGGATCTTCTTCGCCCGGCAGCAGCAGAGTGCTGGAGATCATCGGCTCGCCCAGTTCTTCCAGGAGTGCCAGCACCACCTTGTTGTCCGGGATGCGGACGCCAACAGTCTTCTTCTTCGGCTGAGCCAACCAGCGCGGCACTTCCTTCACTGCCGGCAGGATGAAGGTATAGCTGCCCGGAGTGACAGCTTTGATGCTCCGGAAGATGTCGTTGTCCATCTTGACGAATTGCCCCAGCTGGGCGAAGTCCCGGCACATCAAGGTGAAGTGATGCTTGTCGTCCAAGTGCCGGATGGACCGGATCCGATCCAACGCATCCTTGTTGCTCAGCTGGGCTCCGAGGGCGTAGCAGGAGTCAGTTGGATAAGCGATCAATCCGCCTGAGCGAAGGATCGCAACAACCTGACCGATGGTGCGCTGCTGCGGATTCTCGGGGTGGATGTCAAAGTATCGTGCCATGTGCTGAGCTTACCGTTGATGACTGCTCAGCCACCGCGATTCAGACTCCAACGCCCATCATTTGTTCGAACTCGCGACCGGCCGTATCAGAAGGGCAACCAGCTGTGTCAGGGCAACCAGTCGTGCCAGAAGGGCAACTAGCTGTGTCATGGCAACCATCCGTGTCAGAAGGGTGGAGGATCGTCGCCATAGTCATCCGGACTGCTGCAGTGTGCATCAAGACCCGCGTGCTGAGTTCCTCTCTTGTTCTCTGCAGCCGGGGCCGTCCCTCTCTTACCCTCTGCAGTCAGGCCTGACCTTCCCTTGCCCTCCAGAGCCGAGGCCGTCTTCTTGCTCTCTGCATTCGGAGTCCTTTTCCTGCCTTCTGAATCCGGAGCAAGGGTGAGGTGTGGTTCGGTGCGGTAGCGTCGGCCCCCGGGTGAAGTCCATTCAATTACCCCTGGACTCGGTTGATGTGCCTTCCAGAATCCTTCGGTTTTGAACATGTGATGGCGTCGGCACAGATGCTCGAGGTTGTCGTGATCCGTTGCGCCGCCCTGGGCCCAAGGTTTTGTATGGTCAATCTCGGAAATCACGGCGTTTGCCCGGCATCCGGGGAACCTGCATGTTCCGTCCCGGGCCCGCAGGAATCGTTTAAGTCCCGCGGCGGGTTTTCTGCTTCGGCCGATCCGCAGGATTTCTTCAGTATCCGGATCCCGCTCGGCAGGCGTCCAGCGGGCGGCTTTGCGGGCCATTCGGCGGGCCGTTTCGGGGCTGAGGGGTCCGTAGCCGAGCAGTTCTGCAGGCCGATCATCGGCGCCGAAGAGAGTTTCAGCATTGATAATCACCAGAATTTCGGTTCGTGCCCGCGGGCCGTGGCCAATGCGGCAGGTCCCGCTTCCGGTGCCGGTGTCCTCGCCGGGGCCGGCCTTGTCGGAGCTGGTGCGCTCACCCCTGGCGGCCTTGTCAGAGCTGGACCCATGTCGACGGTTATGGCCTTCGGCTTTCTGGTGCCTCTTCGCCGTTCCCCGGCTCCTGCCGCCGGCACCACCTCGGCTGCGGCCGTCGCCGTCGTCGTCCTTGTTTTGGCCGTGGCCGCCCAAAAGGTCAGCGAGAATATCCGTGCGCAGCTGATCCACTGTCCGGGAATCTCCAGCAGCCTGCTCTCCGCGAGCCGCTGCAGTGAGCTGGTGATATATCCCCAGCGCCTTTTCCGCCGGCAGCATCGCGGACAGCCAGGCCATGCCATCCGGTTCCGGGCGCAGCCACACCCTCCGCTGGTCAAAGGCAGTCCGCTGACGCTCGACGATCGTCTCCGGATAATGACTCTCCCGCAGACGCTGAGCCCGCACCCGGAACTGCGCCTTCGTCTGTCCAGCAGCAAGCTCCAGTAGCTGTGCCTCAAACGACAGGACATCGGCAGGTGCGATTCCCACACACTGCTCCAGCACGGTCTCGGCATGCCCGTAGCTGATTTCTCCGGCCTCCAAGCGCCCCAGCGTGGCGGTGTTGGCGGCACAGAGGTTACCGGCCTCACTCATCAGCGCTCTTCCGGTACCCGAGGGAATGCCCAGGATGGCAGCGGCTTCTTCGGCTGCGAGACTGAAGGCCATGTCCGAGTCCGGCATGCCGGACAGGAACATACTCTCGCTTTCGTAGATGTTTTGCATCCGGCAAAGGACCTTCGCCTGCTGTGCCTGCACCCAACGGGTGAGACGGTTCAACTGGGACAAGACTCCACCGGCTTGTTCCTCGGTCAGCGAATCCAAGTTCTGCAGGGCCAACGATCCTGTGAGTCCGTCCTGATAATTACTGCCCGTGGTGGCGCTGGCAGGAGTAATGGCGTTGGCGGAAGCGGTGCCGGTGGCGGGGCCAGTGGCGGCGTTGCTGAGGGCCGCGGCATTGGCAGGAGTGGCGGCAGGATCAGCACCGGCGGACGTGGCGGCCCCCGCTCCAGGCCCGGCAAGAAACACCGACACGCTGCGGACTGCGGCCTGTCCGCTGTCGCTGCCGGGAAGAGATCCGTTCTGATCCATAACCTCAGGGTTTCACCCGGCTCTGACATTTCCGGCTCCAAAAGAGCCCCAAACGGGCCTCTGCAGGTGCTTTTGAGGCCCCTTAGATACCCGTCTTTTTCAACCAAGTACCTGCGCTTCAGGACGGATACCTGCCGCTATGACCGCCGCACCTGGACTTCGATTTCACGGCCCAGGAAATTCCCGTAAGCGTCAGCCGCTGCCCGCGCGCCCCTGGTCAGTGATTCCAGTCTTAACGCCTCCGCCTGGCGCGACAACGGGTCCGCGCCGGAAGAGCCGGCGAACACCACCACATCCACATCAACCTGCCCCTTTCGCCCCTCCGCCGACCAGATCCCGGCAATGATGCCGTCAATAATGACTGGTGCACGAAACAGTCCGTTCTTCCCGGGCCCCACCAGGACCTGGTGTTCAGGCGCGAGAATCAACTGGCGGTCGGCATACCCGATGTGGAACTCGTCGAAACCAGGGAGGAAATGTATGGCGGGAGAACTTTCCCCGCCGCTGGCTTCCTCTGGGCCGCTGTGTCCGGGGCCTATACAGCCCGAACCTTCATAGCCGGCCAGAACGTCACGATCGAGATAGTAAAGCCGGTCCGCGACCGCCACTGCGGCGAGGTCGGGAGCGGCCAGGGCCACGGCAGTCCGAGCATCACGCAGCGTCAGGCCGGTCCACCAGGCCAAATCCTGCTCCGTGGCGGGGCCGTGTCCCCTCATGTACCGCAGCGCGAGCAGCCGCAGCGATTCATCCCGGCCGAATTCGGTGCCGCCAACAACAATAAGATCCTCGTAGCGCATGAAGGTCTGCGTCTTGCCCCGGCGCGGACCGAAAATAATGACACGGCGCTCGGCCAGATGGCGGAGCAGATGTGAGCCGCGCTGGCCTTCGCTGCTGATCCCGGCCCTCTCCAGAATGCCGAGCACCTCAGGCCGTGTCTGTGGACCGTCAGTCAGGGCTTCCGACAGCACGGCGGCAGCCCGGTCGAAAACGGCATCCGTCAGCCCAGCATCGCGCCACAGCTTTCCGCGCCCCGCGGCAGCCCTTGGCGCCAGCAGCGGCAGCAGCCACTCGGCGTCGTCCGCGTGCACCAGATGCAGCGTGCCGCGCATGGGCCAGGTGAGGACGACGACGCCGGCGGCCATGTCCGCTTCGACGCCACCGAGCGTGGTTCCCGGGGTGCGCTGGCCGACGCTCCAGAAGGCGCCGGCAAGGTTTTGGGCCTGGACGGCAAGGAGCCGCCGCACGGTCTCGGCGGGGCGGCCGGAACCGGCATCCTGACTGGAACCCGCGTTATGGCTGGAACCGGCATTCTGGCCGGGACCAGCGGTCACCAGAAGCTGGGAAGCCAGGCGGAGGTGGCGCAGGTCGTGCTCGGACAAGGTGCCGGCGTGCCGGCCGGGGCTCCGCCGGGTTTCCATGCCGTTACCCTACAGCCGAGGCCGGCCGGAAAAGTCCGGCCGGCCATGCCGTTCTAGTACAGCTTGATGGTGCCGCCGTCGGCCATCAGCGTTTGGCCGGTGAGGTACCGGGATTCGTCGCTGGCCAGGAAGGCAACAATGGGTGCGATGTCCTTCTCCGGATCACCCAAACGGCCCAGCGGCACGCTGTCCACAACTTCCTGGTACTGCTCGGGGTATGCCTTGCTCCATTGCACAATGCCCGGAGTCAGCGCCACCGGACTGACGACATTGGCGCGGATGCCGTCCGCGGCCCATTCGTTCGCCGCGGTGCGGGTGATGGCACGGATTGCTTCCTTGGCAGCTGCATAGGCCACTTGGTTGGGCAGGCCCTTGATGCCGGCACCGGATCCGAAGTTGATGATGCTGCCGCGGGTCTTCTTCAGCTCGGGGTGGGCTGCCTGCATGAGGTACAGGGTGGCGAGGGTGCCGGTGCCGAAGGACAGGTTCCAGATTTCCGGCGTCGTCTCCAGAATCGGTGCCTGCTTGGAGGCGTGGGCGTTGTTGACAAGGATGTCCAGGCCGCCAAAGCGCGCAACGGTTTCGGCGACGATTTCGGCGGCGCTTTCCGGCAGGGAGATGTCGCGGCGGATGAAAATCAGTTCTCCAAGGCCGGACAGCTCGGCAACGAGCTTGTCGCCCTGCTCCTGGTCGATGTCCACCACAGCCACCTTGGCACCCTCGGAAAGGAAGTGCCGGACAATGCCCTGGCCAATGCCACCGGCACCGCCGGTGACAATGGCTGTTTTGTTGCTCAGTTTCACTCTTGTTCCTTCTCTAAACCGGAGTGCTTGTCTTGCCGCATCCGGACGCTTGTTTCGATTCGGGCTTCCAGCCCGAGCAGGAAGTTGTCCACTGCAAAGTCCAGGGAGCGGCGCGACGCGTCATAAGTGATGCCGCGGCTGTGGAACCGGGCCGTGAGGGATCCTGCCGGGGCGCCGTCGTCGGCATTCAGGTGTACGACGGCGTTTGGCCGGGTGGGGCGGTACCGGCCCGGACCCGGGTTGGCGGCAAGGGCGAGGACAGAAGCACCGATGGCGATGCCGGATATCCCCAGCACGCAGTCAAAGCACTCGTCCTCGGGCAGCCCTGCGGCCTTGAGTGCCTGGAGAAGCACCTCGAGCTCTGCGGCAGAGGCCATGTCCAGCAGCCGGCTTGGACCAAGGACTATCTGCAGGAGCCAGGGATGCTGCTGGAACCCATCCCACTGCGCACTGGCCAGGTGCCGGAGCATTTCCTGCCAGGTGCCCGGGGACGCCGGCAGGAGGACAAATTGAGTGCCTGCTTCGGCAGCCATAGCCAGCAGAAGGGCTTCGCGGTTTTCCACGTGCCGGTACAAGGCCATGGCTGAGACGCCGAGGATCTCGGCAATATTGCGCATGGAGACGGCTTCCAGACCCTCCCGGTCCGCCAGTTCGAGTCCGCAGGCTGCAATGGCGGCAGCCGAGAGGGGACCCCGCTCAGGGTCGGAACGTTGTTTCATGTGTACAGCGTATACCGGACAGGAGGTCACCCAAAAGCGGCTTCCCGTATGTGATCTTTTTCTCAGCACATCGGCCCGGCGGCACCGGGGCGGCACCGGGAAACCCCGGCCGAAGGCGGAAACCTCCCCGTGTTCTACCCGGTGTGACACAGGCCGTCAAGGTGTCCTCTCCAGAAACGGGTTGTATCTTGGGCGGATGCGACAAAACAACTCCTCCTTGCTGGGCAGACTCGGCACCTCCGGCCGGCTGGTGTTGTTTCTGGCGGTGAGCGCCCTCTGCGGCGCGCTCGTGGCCGGCATCTTTATTCCCACGACGGCGGTGGCTGCTTCCGGCGCCCACCAGGTCCTCGACTCCCTCGAGGACCTGCCCGACGAGCTGGAGACCGGACCCCTGGACGAAGGGTCCAAGATCTACTCCGCCGACGGCCAGCTGATTGCCTCCTTCTATGCGGAAAACCGGATACCGGTAACGCTGGAGAACATTTCGCCTGCCATGCAGGACGCCATCGTCGCCATCGAGGACAACCGCTTTTACGAGCATGGGGGAGTGGACGTCAAAGGCGTTGCCCGCGCCGTGGCCTCGAACCTGACCAAGGACAGCACCCAGGGCGCATCCACGCTGACCATGCAGTACGTCAACAACGTGCTGATTGACCAGGGTGTCGCCGAAGGCAAAAGCGCCGACGAGCTCACCGTCAGCGGAACCAAGAACATCACGGACAAGATCCGCGAAGCCAAGCTGTCCTTCGCCGTCGAGAAGGAATTCTCCAAGGAGGAAATCCTTGAGGGCTATCTGAACATTGTGCTGTTCAGCGGCCGAACCTACGGCGTGGAAGCTGCAGCGCAAACCTTCTTCGGCGTTCCGGCCGCGCAGCTGAACATCCCGCAGTCCGCCATGCTCGCGGGGATGGTGCAGTCGCCGAACACCTTCAACCCGCTCACGAATCCCGAGGGCACGAGGGAGCGCCGGGATATGGTGCTGGCCGCCATGCTGCGCTATGACAAGATCACGCAGCAGGAGTACGACGACGCCGTCGCCTCGGATCTGCAGCTGAACCCCCAGCCCGCGGCACGCTCCGGCTGCGTGGGCGCCGAAATGGCCGAGTACTTCTGCAGCTACGTGGAACAGGTGGTCCTGGCATCCGAGGAATTTGGTCCCGATGAAACCGCCCGCGCCAAGCTGCTGGCCCGCGGCGGCCTGACCATTACCACCACGCTTGATTCCCGGCTGCAGGAGCAGGCCCAGGCCCAGATTGAGGCCCAGGTGCCCACCGGCGATGCTTCCGGCGCGGGTTCGGCCATGGTGTCCGTGGAACCGGGTACCGGCAGGATCCTGGCCATGGCGCAGAACACGAACTACACGCCAGAGGAAGGCCCGGGCAATACGCAGCTGAACTTTAATGTGGACTCGGAAATGGGTGGAACCGCCTACGGCTTCCAGCCCGGGTCAACCATGAAACCCTTCACCACCGTGGCGTGGCTTGAGGCCGGCGGAAGCATCGACGACGTCATCGATGCGTCCCGAACCACCTACCCCGCCGGCTACGACTGGACGGCCAGCTGCCTGCCCGAAGACGCCTATTTCGACGAGTGGAAATTCAAGAACGCCCAGGAGGGTTATGAGCGCAGGATGACCGTGGGGGACGGGCTCACCTGGTCCGCCAACACTGCCACCGTGGCGCAGGCTTCCCAGCTGGACCTGTGCGACATCCGCGACGCGGCAACCCGCATGGGCGTGCACCGCGCCGTCGACGGCGAACCACTGGAGGTCAATAATCCCTCGTTCGTCCTGGGCGGACAGGAAGTGGCGCCCATGACCATGGCTGCTGCGTTTGCGACGTTTGCCAGCGGCGGAGAATACTGCGAGCCCATTGCGCTGACGCAGGTTTCCGATGCCAGGGGCCGGTCCTATTCGGTACCGGAGGAGGAGTGCTCCCGCGCGATGTCCGAGGAGGTCGCGAAAGAGGTCTCGGAGCCGCTGCAGAAACTTGTGGAGAGCGGACCCGGCGGCATATCGCCGCTGGGCGTCCCCGCAGCAGCAAAAACCGGCACCACCGACGTCTCTGAGCAGACCTGGACCGTTGGTTACACGCAGGGCATCTCGACGGCATCCTGGGTGGGGAATTGGAAGTCCTATTCCTCGCTGAACGGTCTGCCGATCAACGGTGTGGCCCGCAGCTATGTGGACGGCTCGACCATTGCCGGAGCGCAGTGGACCGAGTACATGCGCGCAGTTGCTCCGCTGTACGGAACCGGCGAGCTGACGGATCCCAACCGCGTCCCGGCACCGGCTCCGGAGCCGGAAAGGGAAGAAGAGCCGGAACCGGAGGAAGAGCCGCAGGAGGATCCGACGCCGGCACCGGAGCCAACGCCGGACAACGGCGCTGACAATGGTTCCGCAGAGGCGCCGGCTCCGGCACCGGCGCCTGTCGAACCGGAGGTCCCCGTGGCCCCGGCCCCGGCCCCGACAGTTCCCGCACCGGCTCCTACACCGGTTCCAGTGCCCACCCCGGCGCCGGCACCCGCCGCCCCCGGGACAACGGAGGACTAAAACAGTCCCTGGTCCGCAAAAATGCTCCCCGGTCCGTATGGACCGGGGAGCATTTTGCTGGGGACGCTTGTGCGGCCGGCGAACCCGCTGCACTGTGAAGATTCCAGAAGGCGGAGATCCAAAAAAGCTGGAGATCCATAAGGCTGGAACTTGACGCGCTTTCCCCGTCCGCTGCTCACCGGAGGCTCCCATGTTCGCGAATCACCATCCGCACGGCCCTAAAGGCCACCTGCTGCACGGCCCTTTGCTGCAGGGCCATCACCACCACGCCCACGGACACGGCGCGATGCTGGAGCTTCCCGCGCTGAGCGCCAGGACCCTGGCCGCCGGCGCCTTTTCGCTGGGCGCCCTGGCCATGGGCGCGGTGGCCGTTGGTGCGCTGGCCATCGGAAGGCTCCGGATCGGCCGTGCTGACATCAAGGAACTCTATGTCGGCCGCCTGCAGGTGGATGAACTGGTGGTGGTTGAGTCCGTCGAGCCCGATGTGGTGCCTTAGGAAGGCACCGGGACAGGCAGCGGATCAGGGTGCCGGTCATGCCAGGGCAGCAGCGCCTCCACTGCTGCTCCCACCGCAAAGACGGCATCCTCATCAAAGGGGTGACCCACAATCTGCACTCCGGTGGGAATGCCGCAGTCCGCCATGCCGCTGGGCACGGCCAGCACGGGGCAGCGGTTGGCGATATTGAAGACGCCGGTCATATGGCCCTGCCAGTAGTGCTCCAGGTGGCCCCCGGCGGTGGTGATGCCGTCCAGGTAGGATCCGTCGGCGTCGAGCGACGCCACGGCGGAAGCCGGGCAGAGCAGGACATCGTAGCCAGCCATGGCAGCCGCGAGCTGTCCCTGAATCCGGGTTTCGGCGGTGATGCCGTCCAGAAAGCGGAATTCCGCAGCAGCCCTGCGCGCATCGGCCATGAACCGCACGGTGTAGTCCGCCAGCAGCTCCGGGGAGCCGGCTGTTTCGTCCTCCATGGCCGGACCCAGCAGATAACCGAAGTGGGTGAACATCGTCCTGCTGATCATCTCGGTGGTCCACGGCAGTTCGATCTCCTCCACCACGGCGCCGGCCTCCTGCAGCGCAGCGGCGACAGCCCGGGTGTTCGCCTCCACATCGGCCGCCACCGGATAGTTGCCCAAACGGATGCACAGCGCGATCCGCTTACCGGCAACCGAAGCCGCGGCATCGCCGTCGGGCAATATGACGGGCGCGGAAGGCAGCGAGGCGTGATCGTCCGGGTGCCGTCCCGCCATGACATTGGCCAGCAGGGCCGCGTCCGCGACGGTCCTGGCCATGGGACCGTCACCGCGGTAATGGTCCGCGGCAAGCGGAGCCAGTCCCGGAATCCGGCCGTAGGGCGCCTTGTAGCCCACGGTCCCGGTGAACGAGGCCGGCAGCCGGGTTGATCCGGCGATGTCCGAGGCCGTGGCCAGGGGTGCAAACCCGGCAGCCAGGGCGGCCCCCGAACCTCCGGAGGATCCACCCGGAGACAGCCGGGGGTTCCACGGGTTGCGGGTGACGCCCCACAGCGGACTGTGGGTGACCGTGGCGCAGCTGAACTCCGGCGTCGTCGTGCGCAGATGGATGATTCCTCCGGCGCCGCGGATCCGGTCGATAACGGGGTGATTGGCTGGCGAGATGTCCTCCCGCCGGGCCATCAGGCCCTGGGACAGCGTACGGCCCTTCAGCCCGTGCTTTTCCTTCGCCGCCACGGGCAGCCCGAGCAGCGGACCCAGGTTCCGGCCCGAGCGGTAGCTGTCAGCGGCGCTGCGCGCAGCGGACAGCGCTTCGTCGAAGAGCGTCTCCGTGACTGCGTTGATGGATCCGCCGGAGGCCCTGGACCCATTGACCGCCCCGGTCCGTTCCATGACCGCAGACAGCAGTTCCACGGGCGAGAGTTCCTTGGAGCGGAAGAGCCGGAGGGCTGTGGTGGCATCCAGATAGTGCAGGTCGGTCATGAGCGGACGGCATCCGCCGGCGCGGCAGTGGCAGCCGGAGCGGCAGCGCCCTCCGGGGCACCGCTGGTCTCCGGGGAACCTGTGCTCTCCGGAGCATCCGAAGTGCCGGTGGCAGTGCCCTCAAGGGCGCCGGAGACCAGTTGGCGGGCGACGCCGGTCAGCATCTCCAGGCCGCGAACCATGTCATCATCGGTGGAGAATTCGCGTTCACAGTGGGAAACGCCGTCCACGCTCGGTATGAACAGCATGACCGACGGCGCAACGGTGTTCATGGCCACGGAGTCGTGACCGGCCATGGTCTGGATGCGCCGCGAGGACAGTCCCAGACCGGCAGCCACACGCTCAGCAAGCTCGAGCCCTTCCTGCGGAAAGCGGCGGATGGGCCGGATGTCGAAGTCAGTGACGTTGACGTTGATGTCGTGCTTCCGGGCAAGGTCGTCTATGTCCTTCATCAGTTTGGCCCGCGCGGCCATCACAATCCGCGGATCGCCGGAGCGCAGATCGGCAACAAGATGCACCCGGCGTGCCACCACGATGGGGGAGTTGGGTTCCAGTGTCATCTGCCCAACAGAGGAGACAAGGGCTCCTTCGGCAAACTCTTCGGTGACGTCATGGACCATGAGAATGATGCGGGACGCGGCCACCAGGGCGTCATGCCGGTCCGCCATTGCGGTTGCCCCGGTGTGGGACTGTTCCCCCAGGACCTCGATGTCGAGTTTCTGGGTGTACCAGCTGCTGTCCACGACACCGATGGCGGTCTCTTCGCGTTCCAGGATGCGGCCCTGCTCAATATGGATCTCCGCGTAGCCGGCCGCTTCGGGTGCTTCCTGGGTTCCCAGGTAGCCGATGCGTTCGAGTGCGTCCCGCACGGTGGTGCCCTGCAGGTCAGTGACCGCAAGCATTTTTTCCCGGGACAGCAGGCCGGCGTACACCGAGCTGCCCATGATGCTGGGGGCAAAGCGGCCGCCTTCCTCGTTGAACCAGTTCACCACCGCAAGATTGAAACGGGGCCGCTCAGCGCCGGCCTCGACGTCGGCGTTGATCTGCCGGGCAGCGTGAAGTGCGGCGATGACGCCGTATGCTCCGTCGAAGCGCCCGCCGAGGGGCTGGCTGTCCAAATGTGAACCGATGACGATGTACGGAGCACCGGGCGTCCACTCAACAAGCCCAAACATGTTGCCGATGCTGTCGGTCCGCAGTTCCCAGCCCGCCTCCCGTACCCAGGCGGCAAACCAGTCCCTGGTCTGCGCGTCCTCGGCAGTGGCTGCCTGGCGGTCGACGCCGTTGTTGGCGGTGGCGCCGATGGTGGCCACCGTGTGGAAATCGGTAAGAAATGATGCTGCGTTCATGAGGAATCCTTGGGTTGTGCGGCTCGGTGAGCGGGAACGTGCCGGGGTGTAGGCCGGGCTTATCCCATCCGGCCGCGGGTCTCGGGAACCTTGGTCAGGACGACCAGGAGGAAGACGACGGCGGCGGCCGCGGCCATGTAGAAGCCGGGTGCATGCGGCACTCCGGTGCTTCCGACCAGCGCCGTACCGATGAACGGTGCGGTGCCGCCGAAGAGCGCATAGGCGCCGTTGTAACTGATCGCCGCGGAGGTGAACCGGGTGCGGGTCGTGAAGATCTCGACAAAGAACGTGTAGCAGCCACCGCCGTAGAGGCAGAGGGCCACAACGAACAGGGACTGTCCGGCCAGGGCCAGCGGGAGGCTGCCGCTGGTGACGAGCATGAAGCTGGGCACCGACAGGATGGCCAGGGCGGCGGAGCCTGCGATGAGCAGCGGCCTGCGGCCGAAGCGGTCTCCGAGCCGGCCGCCCATCGGAAGCAGGAGGGCGTACAGGGCCAGTGCGGCGGCGTTGACCATGAGTGACTGTTCCCGGCTGAGTTCGCCGGTGGTCTGGACATAGGACACAAAATAGGCGGACAGGAAGTAGAAGCCCATGGCAGTCAGGCCCATGACAAAGATGACCTGGACCATGCGGAGCTTGTTCTCGCGGAGGGTTTCCCGGATGGGGCTGAACTCCTTGGGCTGCTCCGCTTTGGCATTTTTGAAGGCGTCGCTTTCCACGGTGCGGCTGCGGATCCATACGCCGAACATCGCCAGCGGAAGGGCCAGCAGGAACGGCAGGCGCCAGCCCCACGAGGTGAAGGATTCGTCCGACATCGACTGGCTGAGGATCAGGATCATGGTGCCGGCCACCACTGAGGGCAGCGCTGTGGCGGCGATGGTGATGTTGATCCAGAAACCGCGCTTGTTGACCGGAGCGTGTTCAAAGACGAAGGAGGGAGCGCCGACAGACTCTCCGCCGGCGGAGAATCCCTGGATGAGCCGGCACAGCACCAGCAGGGCGGGGGCCCAGGCGCCGATCTGTGCGTAGGTGGGCAGCATGCCCATCAGGGCGGTGGCCCCGCCGATGGCGATCAGCGTAATGCTGAGGACGCGGCGGCGGCCGATGCGGTCTCCGATGGCGCCAAAGAAGATGCCGCCGAGGGGGCGGACCACAAAGGCCACGCCGAAGGTGGCGAACGTGGCCAGCAGGGCGGTGATGGGATTACTGCCGGGGAAAAACAACTGGGACAGGGTGACGGCGGTGAGCCCATAGAGGGTGAAGTCGTAAAACTCGATGAACTGCCCGACGCTGCCGCCGAGCAGGACACGCCTTTGCATCTTGGTGGTGGGAACGCCCGCGGAGGAGGGGCCGGACAGGGTCGGAGCTGAACCGGGCCGCCCTGCTTTGCTGTTCTGGGTTGTCATGACAGCCACGCTAGTGGGCTCATGTTTCCGCTGCGGTAAACAGCGTTACGGGCCGGAAACGGCAAAAGGGCCAAGATTGCCGCCGTGTTGCCGGCACCGGGGCGTCCGGTCATCTTCCGGACACACGTTCCTGGGAACGGACGCATCAAATCTCCCTTGATTGATCGTGGAGAACCCGGGCCTACCGTCTGTGGCAGGCTCCGGGTTCAGTACCGCAACCAACTGTGGTGACTCAGGTCACAGGTGTCCAATGGGTTGTTTAGCCCAGACCCATAGATTGTGTTGATGGGTCCAACTGTGGAGATGGGTTCCCGGCGGATCCGTAGAGTCGGAGGCATGTTTCCTCAAAGGCCAGGACGCGGCGGGTGGGCTTTATGGCGCCGGGACGGACCAGCATGACGTCAATGGGCGGGAAATCGTCAGTCAGCGCCAGAACCACCACCTGTCCGCCGGAATACGTCAGGTTACTGTGCAGCCTTTGGTTCAGCACGGCATAGCCGTGTCCCTTCGCCACAAAGGAACGGACTGTTTCATACCCGGAGAAGCGGTGGCGGACGTTCGGCTCCACTCCGGCCAGCGCGTAGAGCTGCTCGTAATATTCCCTGCTGTGCGGCAGGTCCAGCACCACCGACGGCTCACCGGCCAAATCCCGAAGGGCAATGCTGCGTTCGGGCCCCGCCGCCGCCGGATGACCGGCGTGAACCAGCACGTGCGGAGGTACGCGTTCCAGGACCCGGGCGGTGAAACCCTCACCGAGGCCCAGGCCGTAGGTCAGCGCAACATCACAGGCTCCTTCGCGCAGCGCCGCCTGCAGCCCGGCCAGGTCCGCCTCGAGGATGGAAACCTCCACTCCGGGATGCTGGCGCTCAAAGGACTGCAGGATAGCCGGAAGGCGAAACGGCGCCAGCGGGGAGAACACGCCAACCGTCAGTTCACCCACGACGCTGGCGGCCAGTCCCCGCGCTGACTCATAGAGGGCGTCCGCCTGTTCCAGCACCACCTTGATGTCCCCGGCCAGCTGCCGGCCCGCCGGGGTGAGGCGCAGCCCGCGGGTCAGGCGTACAAACAGCTGAGTTCCGAGGCTGGCCTCCAGCTGCGCCACTGCCGTGGACAGGGCCGACTGGGTGATGCACAGCCGCACGGCGGCTGCCGTCATGTTTTCGGCCTCCGCCACAACGGCGAAATATCTCAGCTGGGTCAGGGTAAAGGGTTTGGGCATGTTCACGGCTCGCTTTTCCGGTGGGCAGTCTGGTTCTTCAGGAGCATCACGGCGTTAGAGGGTCCGCAGCCGGTGGACAAGCAGGGCCACGTGCAGTGACGTGCGCGATTCGGCGTCGTCGAGGTCCACGGCCAGTAGCTCCTCCAGCCGGCTCAGCCGGGCGTACAGGGTCGGCCGGCTCAGGTAGCTGATGCGGGCCAGGGCAGTCTTGTTGCCGCCGGATTCCAGGAACTGGCCCAGCATCTCCAGATAGCCGGACTCGCCGCGGGCCTCGGCCTCCAGGACCCCCTGAAGTTCGGACTCGACAAACTGCTGGACTCTGGGATCCTTCCGCAACAGGGCCAGCAGGCCCCGGAGCCGGATATCGGTGGCGCGGTGGAACGGCCGGTCCTGTCCGGGAAGGGTGGCGGCAGTCTCGGCAACATGGGCCGCCTCATCGATTCCCGCCGCTGCTTCGAGGAGGGAATCCTGAAGGCGCCCGACGCCGATGGTCCAGCTCCCCGCCCCGCCGCCTGGGGCCGGTTCCCGCTCCGATTCCTGGGCCACAGCCGCAGCCAGGGCGCGCAGCACCTTGTCCTCGGCCTGCTGGGAGGAAAGAGCCAGGAGCGTGCCGACGGAACCCGAACGGATGACGGCGCTGATGGCGGTGCAGGGGAGGGGCTTCAGTGCCCGTGCCAGCTGCTCAAGAAGCAAACGTTCCTCCTGCTGCCCGGCCAGCGGATCGCCGCCGGCGTCTGCCGCGGCGGTTCCCGGGACTGCCGACGGCGATGTGCCCCGGAAAACCACGGGAAGGTAGAAGGGTGACCGCCGCAGGCCCAGGGCGGCGGCACGGGCCTGCGCTTCACCCTCGCCCAATCCGCGGGGCTGGCGCAGATCATTCAGGAGTCCGGCCTGCGCCTGCTGGTTCAGGTCACGCCGGTCCCGTTCCGCGAGCCGGTTGATCGCAAGGGTCTGCGCGGCCCGTTCCAGCACCATGGCGGCACCGGCGTCGTCGTCCAGCACCGCTGGGACCACCAGCCGGCCCCACACCTGCCGCCGAACGCCCACGGGTGTCTGCAGCCAGTCCCCGTTGCCGGTGCGGGACGTTTGCGCTGTTGACGGCGTAGTCCGGGAACGCCGCTCCCAGTTATCCAGCAGCACGGTGGTGTCCACTTGGTGGGCCGCGTAGGCAAGCACCAGATGGGAAAGGTCCTCAAGGACCACCGGGGCGCCGATCATCGCAGCGGCCTGCTCCACCACCTGGCCGGTTCCCGCGCTTTCCAGGCTGAGCATCGTGAAGGCCTCATGGACGGCACGGGCACGCTCCACCCGTTCCAGCTGCTCGGCCACAATCAGCCGGTGCACAATCTCCGTGATCTCCACAAAGCGCACCCGGCGCCGGACGACGACGACGGGCAGGGCTGCCGACGAGGCTGCCAGCGTTAGTGCGTCCAGACTGTTACGGCGGTCCCCGATCACTTCCACAATGAGTCCGGAGGCTCCGGCGTCCTGCAGCGACCGGACAAACATGGCAGTGCGCCCGGGGTCCTTTTCAAGCTCCAGCCCGGTGGTGAGGACCAGTTCTCCGCCCGACAGCAGGCCCGAGACGTCGAGCACCTCGCTCACGTGGACCCAGCGCACAGCGTGATCCAGGCCGTGCGCGGAGCCCAGGAGCCGCGGCTGGGCCTCGCGCAGCACGGGAAGGTCCAAGACGGAGCGAACAGTGGGCAGCATTTACACAGGGTAAAGCAAAGTGGGCGAAGTCTTACACACTGCTACTTATGAGTCGTACCCGGGAACGGCAGACTGGATCCGACTGAACACCACCGCCCCCGGGCGCCCTTTCCACAAGGAGAAACCTTGGACAGCATCAAGCACTGGATCAACGGCAGCTACGTCCCGGCCGGAGCACGCACCGCCCCGGTAACGAACCCTGCCACGGGCAAGGTGACCGGCCAGGTGTCCCTGGCCACCGAGGATGAGGGCAATGCCGCAGTGGCCGCTGCCGCTGCCGCGTTCCCCGCATGGCGCGACACGTCCCTGGCCCGCCGCACGCAGGTGCTCTTCGCTTTCCGCGAGCTGCTCAACGCCCGTAAGGGGGAGCTGGCCGCCATCCTGACGGCCGAGCACGGCAAGGTGCTCGACGACGCCCTCGGGGAAGTCAGCCGCGGCCAGGAAGTGGTGGAATTCGCCTGCGGTATTCCACACCTGCTGAAGGGCAGCTTCACCGAGAACGCATCCACCAACGTGGACGTGCATTCCGTCCGCCAGGCACTGGGACCCGTTGCGATCATCAGCCCCTTCAACTTCCCGGCGATGGTGCCCATGTGGTTCTTCCCGATTGCGCTGGCCGCCGGTAACACCGTGGTGCTGAAGCCGAGCGAGAAGGACCCGAGCGCAGCGAACTGGCTGGCGGAGCTGTGGAAGGAAGCCGGCCTGCCCGACGGCGTGTTCAACGTCCTGCACGGGGACAAGGTAGCGGTGGATACGCTCCTGACCCATCCGGACATCAAGGCCGTGTCCTTTGTCGGCTCGACCCCCATCGCCAAATACGTCTATGAAACGGCAACCGCGCACGGCAAGCGCGTCCAGGCCCTGGGCGGAGCCAAGAACCACATGATCGTCCTGCCCGACGCCGATCTGGACCTCGCCGCCGACGCCGCCGTCAACGCGGGCTTCGGCTCCGCCGGGGAACGCTGCATGGCCATCTCCGCGCTGCTCGCCGTGGGCCCTGTTGCCGACGAACTCGTGGGCAAGATTGCCGAGCGCACCAACGCGCTGCGCACCGGTGACGGAAGCCGCGGCTGCGACATGGGCCCCCTGGTCACAGCTGCCCACCGGGACAAGGTGGCTGGCTACATCGACGCCGGCGAGGCCGCGGGCGCCACCCTCGTGGTGGACGGACGCACCGTCACTCCGGACGCGGAGGGCGACGGCTTTTTTGTTGGCCCCACCCTCTTCGACAACGTCGACACCGACATGTCGATTTACCGGGACGAGATCTTCGGCCCGGTCCTCTCAGTGGTCCGCGTGGACAGCTACGAGCAGGCGCTGCACCTGATCAACTCCAACCCGTACGGCAACGGAACAGCCATCTTCACGAACGACGGCGGAGCGGCGCGGCGCTTTGAAAACGAAGTGGAAGTTGGCATGGTGGGCATAAACGTCCCGGTCCCGGTTCCCATGGCTTACTATTCCTTCGGTGGATGGAAGAACTCACTGTTCGGCGACACCCATGCCCACGGAACCGAAGGCGTTGGTTTCTTCACCCGCGGCAAGGTTGTCACCACCCGCTGGCTGGATCCAAGCCACGGCGGCATCAACCTCGGCTTCCCGCAGAACGCCTGACCGGCCCCGCAACTGAAAGGCTATGCATCATGACTTCAACGATCGACGGCGGAGCCCCGCCGCTGCTGGACGCTGAAGGCGCCCGCCGCGCCTATGAGCTGGACCGCAAGCATGTCTTCCACTCCTGGTCCGCCCAGGACCTCCTGGATCCCATGGTCATCTCGGCCGCCCAGGGTTCATACGTGTGGGACGGCGACGGGAAGAAGTACCTGGACTTCTCGTCCCAGCTCGTCAACACCAACATCGGCCACCAGCACCCCGCCGTTGTCTCGGCCATCGCCGAGCAGGCCGCCAAGCTGTGCACCATAGCTCCGAGCTACGTCAATGACGCACGCTCCGAAGCCGCCCGGCTCATCAGCGAACGGACCCCGGGGGACCTGAACAAGATCTTCTTCACCAACGGCGGAGCCGACGCCAACGAACACGCTGTCCGCATGGCCCGGCTGCACACGGGCCGGCAGAAAGTCCTGTCCGCGTACCGTTCCTACCACGGCGGCACCCAGCTGGCCGTGAACCTCACCGGGGATCCCCGCCGGTGGGCGAGTGACACCGCCAGCACCGGCACCGTGCACTTTTTTCCGCCGTACCTGTACCGCACGGCCTTCCACTCGACCACCGAGGAAGAAGAAAGCAGCCGCGCACTGGAACACCTCGAACAGCTGATCGCCTATGAGGGTCCGGACACCATTGCCGCCATCATCCTGGAGTCCATCCCCGGCACCGCCGGCATCTACCTGCCGCCGCCGGGCTACCTCCAGGGCGTCCGCGAGCTGTGCAACCGCTACGGAATCATCTTCATTGCGGACGAGGTCATGTCCGGTTTCGGCCGCACCGGCAAGTGGTTCGCCGTCGACCACTTTGATGTGGTGCCGGACCTGCTCACCTTCGCCAAGGGAGTCAACTCCGGGTACGTTCCCATGGGCGGTGTGGCCATCAGTCCTGAGATCGCCGCAACCTTCGGCAAGCGCGTGTACCCCGGCGGGCTGACGTATTCCGGCCATCCGCTGGCCGCAGCCGCCGCCGTCGCAACCATCAACGCCATGGAGGACGAGGGCATGGTGGAGCACGCCGCTGAGCTGGGCCGCTCGGTCATCGGCCCGGCCCTGGCCGGTTTCGCCGAGCGCCATGTATCGGTGGGTGAGGTCCGGGGGACCGGCGTGTTCTGGGCCATCGAACTGGTGAAGGACCGGGAGACGAGGGAACCGCTGGCACCGTACGGCAGCTCCAGCGGAGAGATGAACCAGCTGCTGGCGGCCTGCAAACAGCGCGGACTGCTGCCGTTCGGGAACTTCAACCGCATTCATGTTGTCCCGCCGTGCAACACCAGCGCCGCCGACACCGAAGCCGGGCTCGGCATCCTGGACGAGGTGCTGGAAATCGCCGACGGCCTGGTCAGGGAGCAGCAGCCGGCGTAGTCCTGCGCAGCGATGGTTTCCACGGTGCCGGCTCCCGGGTTTGGAGCCGGCACCGTGTGCCGGGCCGCCGGTGGTGCCAGAATTGGGAGGGATGTCCGGAGGCCGTCGCCTAGAATGATAAGGACGCTTAGTGGTGCGGCGTGTGTCCGCAACCCCTGCCAGCCCCCTTCAAAAGGAGACCACCATGATCGGATTTATCGTTGCAGGACTCGTTATCGGCGCCCTGGCCCGCCTAATCAAGCCCGGGAAACAGAACCTGGGCCTGCTTGCCACGCTGCTGCTCGGACTGGCCGGGTCCGTCATCGGGGGCTCCATTGCTTCCCTGGTTGGCAGCGGCGACATTTGGGAATTGAACATCTTCGGCTTCATTGTCGCTGTTATAGCCGCCGTCCTGCTCATTGGTGTTGCTGAAGGCCTGTCCGGCCGCGGCAAGGGACAGGTCCGCCGCTAGGACTGCTCCCGAGACACCGGCTGCTCCCGAGACACCGGCGATCCAGCCGGAGGAACAGGGCGGCCGGACTTCTCCAGTTCCAGGTCGAAGACCTTACGCTCGACGGATTCAAGCCGCCGCTGCAGGGTCCTGTTCGAATCGAGAGCCTGCTGCAGCTCCCGGGATGCGGCAACCCCGGGAGCCTGCTGGCGGTTGACCACCATCCGGACAATCTCAGTCAGCCCGTAAACGGCAATTCCGGCAAGAGCAACAAGTGCGAACCATGGGATATCCATGGGTGTGATCCTAGGCGTAAATCGCGGGAAATAGTCGGCATCTGACTGGTTTCCAGCACTTATTTCCGGGTGGGACCCTAGCCAAGAACCTTCCGCGCCAGGAAGGCGTTGACGAACTTGCGTTCCGGATCCATCCGGCCGGCCAGATCCTGGAAGTCCGCAAAGCGGGGATACAGTCCCTGCAGCTCCGCCTGCTCCAGCGTGAACAGCTTTCCCCAGTGCGGGCGGGGCTTCAGCGGTGCCAGTGCCGCTTCCATCTTCGCGAGCAGCGCCTCGACGTCGGCCTGCAGCGGCTTCCACGTGAAGTGGAAACCGACCGTCTCCTGCTCATAACTGCTGCTCAGCCACAGATCATCACGTGCCATCGTCCGGATCTCACAGACCTGGAGCAGTGGCGCGATCTCCGCCGACATGCCGCGCAGGATCCCCAGGGCTTCGACGGCGGAGCCGCGCTCCACGAGGTACTCGGTTTGGAGCTCATCGCCGTTGCTCGGGGTGAACGCCAGCCGGAAATGCGCGAGCCGGTCGGACCAGGACCCCGCAACGCCCATCTGTTCGGAGCAGTTCACTGCGCTCATGCCCGGCAGTGGGTGTTTGGGCTCCGATGCAGCCTTTCCGCCGAAGAAATCGGCGCTTCCGGCATAAGGCATTTCCGTGTCGGTGCGGCTCTTGAGCCACACCTGTGACGCCGCCGGTCCGGCCAGCGAACTGAAGATGCTGACGCTGTAGGCCGCGGACGTGACCGCATCGAAATTCTGCTCCACGGAAGCCCACGGGACGTCGGTGAACACATCCTGGCGCACCTCGAACGCCGGTTCCACGTCCAGGGTAATCCGGGTCAGGATCCCCAGCGCCCCGAGGGAAACCACCATTCCGCGGAAATCGGGGGAGGACCGGTCCACCCGAAGCATGGTTCCGTCCGCGGTCACCAGTTCCAGCGCCGCAACGGCGGTCGCCAGGTTGCCGTTGCGGTTTCCGGAGCCGTGGGTTCCGGTGGCAACAGCACCCGCCACGGAGATGTGAGGCAGCGACGCCAGGTTATGCAGCGCATACCCGTGCTGCACCAGGAACGCGGCCAAATCCCCATAGCGGGTGCCCGCCGTGACAGTCACCGTCCGGCCCTGCTCGTCCAGGACCGGATCGCCCTGCAGCTTCTCCAGGTTCACCATGACGCCGGCGGAATCGGCGATGTCATTAAAGGAATGGCGCGTGCCCACCGCGCGGACGGCCGGCGACGACGACACCAGCTCCGCAAGCTCCTCCACGCTGGAGGGCTGGGCTATTTCCGTTCCGGAGTAGCGCAGGTTGCCGGCCCAGTTGTATTCCTCGAGCACGTTAAAGCCCCTTCATCTGACGTGGCTGAAAATGGTGAAGTCCTGCGAAGGCCTAGAAGCCCTGTGCCAGCCGATAATACGCGGAGTTCAGCTTGAGCTCGTTAACAAAGGACTTAGTGGTGGTGGTGTCGTCGATCAGGGCCAGCTCCACACCGGCGATCTGCGCAAAGTCCTCCCACACATCCCGGTCCAGCGCCGTGGACATCACCGTATGGTGCGCTCCGCCGGCCGAGAGCCAGCATTCGGCTGACGTTTCCAGGTCCGGTGCGGGCTTCCACACCGCGCGTGCCACGGGCAGGTTGGGAAGGTCCTGCTCCGGAACCACGTTTTCGACGATATTGGCCGTGAGCCGGAACCTCTCGCGCATGTCCGCCAGGGATACGACGACGGCGGGACCCGGGTCCGCGGTGAACACCAGGCGCACCGGGTCATCCTTGCCGCCAATGCCCAGCGGGTGGATTTCCAGCGACGGCTTGGACGTGGTCAGCGAGGGGCATACCTCCAGCATGTGCGCGCCGAGGATCACTTCGCTGCCGGGGACCAGGTTATAGGTGTAGTCCTCCATCAGGGACGCGCCGCCGGGCAGGCCTTCACCCATGACCTTGGCAATGCGGACCAGGACGGCGGTCTTCCAGTCGCCCTCCGCGCCGAACCCGTAGCCGTCGGCCATGAGCCGCTGGACGGCCAGGCCGGGCAGCTGCTGCAGGGCGCCCAGGTCTTCGAAGTTGGTGGTGAAGGCACCGAAGCCGCCTTCCTCGAGGAAGGAGCGCAGGCCCAGCTCCTGCCGTGCACCGTAGCGCAGGGACTTGTGCCGGCCGCCGTCGCGCCGCAGCTCCGGAACGACGTCGTACAGTTCCTCATACTCCGCCACCAGGGCGTCCACGGCCTCTTCGCTGACGGCGTCCACGGCGGCTGCCAGTTCGTTGACGGACCAGGTGTTCACGGAGACGCCGAACTTCACCTCAGCCTCGGTCTTGTCACCCTCGGTGACGGCGACGTTGCGCATGTTGTCCCCGAACCGGGCCAGCTTGAGGCTGCGGATTTCATGCCAGCCGGCCGCTGCGCGGGCCCAGGAATCGATCTTCGCCTGGACCCGGGGGCTGGATACGTGCCCGACCACGGTCTTGCGGCTGACGCCGAGCCGGGAGGAGATGTAGGCGAACTCGCGGTCGCCGTGCGCGGCCTGGTTCAGGTTCATGAAGTCCATGTCAATGTCCGCCCACGGCAGCTCCACGTTGTGCTGCGTGTGCAGGTGCAGCAGCGGACGCTGCAGCTTGGTGAGGCCGCGGATCCACATTTTGGCCGGCGAGAACGTGTGCATCCAGGCGATCAGGCCAATGCAGGCCTCCGAGGAATTGGCGGCCAGGATGGTTTCCATGATCGCGTCCGAATCCTTCAGGACGGGCTTGAAGACAATCCGGTAGGGGATGGCTTCAGCCTCGTCGAGCTGGCGGGCGATGTCGCCGGCCTGGTCACGGACCTGGGCCAGGGTTTCTTCGCCGTACAGGCCCTGGCTGCCGGTGAGGAACCAGATTTCGCGGACGGGGGCAGTGCTGATGGTCATGTGGGAATCCTTTTCGAAGAAGAGTGCGGGGGAGGCGGGGCTCCGGACTACTTTTGGCCGTACACGTTCTGATAGCGCTCGTACAGGCTGTCGATGTCCTTCTGCGCTATGGGCAGCGGATCGCCAAGCTGGCGGCTGATGTGGACGGTGCGCGCAACTTCCTCGCACAGGACAGCGGATTTCACCGCGGAGCGTGCGTCCTTGCCGATGGTGAACACGCCGTGGTTCTTCATGAGGACCGCGGTGGAGCGGTGCCCGGACAGCACCTCGACGATGCCGCGGCCAATGGAGTCGTCTCCAATGAGGGCAAACGGGCCCACCGGTATTTCCCCGCCAAACTCGTCCGCCATCATGGTCAGCACGCACGGGATGGCTTCTCCGCGGGCTGCCCATGCGGTGGCATAGGTGGAGTGGGTGTGCACGACGCCGTGCACGTCGGGCATGTGCCGGTACACGTAGGCGTGGGCGTCAGTATCGGACGACGGCGACCCGCCGCCGTCCACCGCGGTGCCAAAGAGGTCGGTGAGGACCATGTTTTCCGGAGTGAGGTCGTCATAGGAGACGCCGGAGGGCTTGATGACCATCAGGTCCTGGCCCGGGACGCGGGCTGACACGTTGCCGGCGGTCCAGGCCACCAGTTCGTTGCGGGTGAGCTCTGCATGCAGGTCGCTGACCTGCCGGCGGAGTTTGTCGATGGTGCCGACGACGTCGGAGGTCATGGTCACAGTGCAAGTTCCTTTGCTGCAGTCTCTTCTTCGGATGTGGCTTTCGCTGCGCCGGAGGGCGTGCGTGCCGCTGCATCGCGCTGGATCTTCTTTAGCCGGTGCATCACGTCATTGGCCCCGCGCCCGAAGTAGTCGTGCAGGGTCCGGTATTCCTCGTAGAGGGCGTTGTAGGCCTGCACGTTCTCGGCGATGGGCTGATAAACCCCGCGCTTAACCCGGCCCATAGCCGCAGCGGCCGTCCGGACATCCGGATACGCTCCGGCGGCCACCGCCGCGTGGATCGCGGAGCCGAGGGCCGGGCCCTGATCCGAGTCGATGACGGAGAGGGGAAGGTTGATGACATCGGAATAGATCTGCATCAGCAGCGGGTTCTTGAGCAGCCCGCCGGCCACCACGAACTCCGTGACCGGAACTCCACTGGCGTTGAAGGCCTCAATGATGGTCCGCGTGCCGAAGGCGGTGGCTTCCAGCAGTGCCCGGTACATATCCTCGGGGCGGGTGGCCAGGGTCTGTCCCACAAAGACGCCGGACAGCTCATGGTCCACGAGCACTGATCGGTTGCCGCTGTGCCAGTCCAGGGCCACGAGACCGTGCTCGCCGATGGCCTGCTCGGAGGCAAGAGCCGTGAGGTATTCGTGGACGCCGGTGCCGGCGTCGGCCGCTGCGTCGACGTAGCGCGGCGGCACGCAGTTGTTGACGAACCAGCCGAAGATGTCGCCCACACCGCTCTGGCCCGCTTCATAGCCCCAGAGCCCCTCCACGATGCCGCCCTGCACGGCACCGCACATGCCCGGAACCTCGTGGATCTCCTCAGCGTTCATGACGTGGCACGTGGAGGTTCCCATGATGGCCACCATCTGGCCGGGCTGCACGGCGTTTGCCGCCGGTGCGGTCACGTGGGCGTCCACGTTGCCGACGGCGACGGCGATGCCTGCGGGAAGGCCGGTCCATTCCGCGGCGCGCGCCGACAGTGTGCCGGCCGCCGAGCCCAGCTGGCCGATGGTGTGTTCAAGCTTGTCCGACACGAATCCGGCGAACTTGGGGTTCAGGGCCGCGAGGTAGTCCTCGGAGGGGTAGGCGCCGTCCTGGTAGATGCCCTTGTATCCTGCGGTGCAGGCGTTGCGGACGTAGGTGTCGGTGAGCTGCCAGACAATCCAGTCGGCTGCTTCAACCCAGTGATCCATGGCCGCGTAAATTTCCGGATCTTCCTCCAGGATCTGGAGGGCCTTGGCGAATTCCCATTCCGAGGAAATAAGTCCGCCGTAACGTCCCAGCCATGCTTCACCCCGTTCCGCTGCCAGGGTGCTGATTCGCACGGCCTGGCCCTGTGCGGCGTGGTGGCGCCACAGCTTCACGTAGGCGTGCGGCCGTTCGGAAAACTCCGGCAGTTCGTTGAGCGGGGTTCCATCGCCGGTTACCGGGACCATGGTGCAGGCGGTGAAGTCGGTGGCCAGTCCAATGACTGCCTCAGGATTGATTCCGGCGCTTGCCAGCGCTGCGGGAACGGCGTTGGTGAGCACGTCCACATAGTCCTGCGGAACCTGCAGCGCCCAGTCCGGGGGCAGCCGGACGTCGCTGCCCGGAACGCTGTCCGTAATGACGGCGTGCGGGTACGAGTGGACGGCAGAGCCCAGTTCCGTACCGTCGGACACCCGCACCACCACCGCCCGTCCGGAGAGGGTGCCGTAGTCCACCCCGATAACGTACTGCTCGTCCGGATTGGTGTTGCTCATGGGGTCCTCCTGTGGCGGCCGGAGAACCGGCCAGGCAAATCGTCATTGATCGTGTTAGCGCTAACAATTAGATGTGCGGTGCGTCTCAATGTCAAGGCCGGCACACTACGTGACCCTTTGCGGGCGGGTCGGCGGCGGGTGACCGGGCCCGGCGGCAGGCCTTACTTCGCCGGGGGAGCGGTGCTGCTGCGCACAATGAGTCCGGACTCCGGCGTGCTTTCCGCGCCGCGGGGATCCGGCGCTGCGGCCGGCCCCGGCTCCGCGGCGCCGGAACCGGCCGCCGTGCCGGATCCGCTTGCGTTCCGGCTGGTGCCGCCGCTGACCTCCAGCAGAAGGTGGTCGATGCAGAACCGGCCCATGCCCCGGAAATCCTGGCGAACCGTCGTCAGCGGAGGCAGGAAGTATGCGGCTTCGGGCTGGTCGTCAAAGCCGACCACACTGATATCGCCGGGGACACTGATGCCCCGTTCATGCAGCGCACGCATGAACCCCAGCGCCATCTGGTCGTTCGCCACAAACACGGCACTGTGGGCGGCGGCGTCGAACTCCAGCCCGTTTCGGTAACCGGACTCCGCTCCCCAGTCACCGGTCATGGGCGGTGCAGCCACCAGTCCGCGCGCCAGGAGCTCCCCGCGCCAGCCCGATGCCCGCCGCTGCGCATCCATCCACTGCTCGGGACCGGCCAAATGGGCAATGCTGCGGTGGCCCAGATCCGCGAGGTGCCCCACCGCCATCCGTGCCGCCTGTTCCTGGCTGCCCTCCGGAGCGAGACCGCCGGCGACTATTTCCAGAGGAATCTTCAGTTCCAGGTCACGGAAAAGATCAACGCCGGCCTGGACGGGTGCCACCACCACAATCCCGTCCGGCGCCTGGTTCAGCAGATGGTTCACTGATTCCAGGACGGCGTCTCGGGTCAGTTCGCGCAGGCCGGCAACACTGACAAAATATCCGTTGCGGAACGCCGCTTCCTGCAGGCCCAGCAGGGTGCTCGCCGGACCGTACTGCTCAAGCTCCGTGATGATCACCCCGATGACTTTGGACGAACGCGTCACCAGCGACCGCGCCGCAGCGTTCCGCCGGTACCCGAGTTCGCTGATGGCAGCGGAAACCTTCTCCTTGGTGCCGGCGCTGACGTTGGGATGGTCATTGAGTACCCGTGACACCGTTTGGTGGGAAACCCCGGCCATCCGGGCCACGTCTTCCATGGTGGGCGGCGCGCCGGAGAGCCTGCGCTGTAACGATGGCATGGGCTGCTTTCTGTTGGTGTTGCGGATACTCGTCCAGCGCGTATTCTGCCGGTGCCGCGGTGGCACCGGCAGGGTTATCCGGCGCTGATGGAGTAGGAGAAGCAGTGTTCGTCGCCTGGTTTCAGCACCACGAGGTCAGTGCCGGTGTTAAAGGCGTCCGGCGGACAGGACATGGGTTCCACGGCCATGCCAAGACGTCCCAGCTCTTCCCCCGAGTAGACCTGCAGCCACGTCGATCCCGCCGGACCGGCCGGGCTGGACAGCACTGTGGATTCTCCGGTCTCAGGATTGCTGAGGCTGACCTGCCATCCGTCGCCGGGAAGCCCGGTGAAAGCGTGATCCAGGCTCATGGACCCCAGCAGCCGGGGCTGGGCAAAATCGAAACGGGTTCCGGCGGTGTCCTTCAATTCCACCGGCAGCAGGCGCTCATTGGTCATGAGCACGCGGGCAGCGGTAAAGCCCACCTCGCAGCGATCCACGGGCAGCTGCCCGACGGTGAGGTAGGGATGTGAGGAAACCCCGTAGGGTGCTGCCGTGCGTCCGGCATTGACGGCCCGGATCTCCACGGTGAGACCGGCATCGGCACTCAGGCTGAACTCGGCGGACAGCAGCAGCTGGTGCGGGTATCCGGGCTGCCCATGCAGCGTGTGTTCCAGGACAACGGAGCTTTCCGACCGGGAAGCAACCTGCCAGTCAGCCCAGACCACCAGGCCGTGAAGCGCGGTTCCCGTGGAAGCTTCGTTCACGGGAACGGAATACTCCCGTCCCTCGAAAACGTAGGTGCCGGAGCCAATCCGATTGGGCCAGGGAACCAGCGTCTTGCCCGCGTACGCGTGGGGCACGAGATCCGGATCAAAGGGCAGGACGAGGTCCCGTCCGTTCAACCGCAGGCTTTGGATTCCGGCCCCGACCGTCGCTATGCCGGCACTGTACTGCCCCCCCTCGAGGGCGATGATCTGCCCGTTGGGGTTAGTCAGGGGATGGTTCATGGTCCGGCTCCTGTCGGCGGCGGGGTCCCCAAGTTGTCCTGGAAACTGCCCGGTCTGCGTCGTGCGTGCGCTGCGATTTTAGAGTTTACCTGTGAGCGCTAACAAGCACGGTTTGCCTGCCCCGCCGGGAACATCGAGGGACAAGAAGACGTTTACCGGAGGGAGCATTTTGCTGACCGCTGGCGCCGGGACGTGCCCCTCCCGGCATGGGGGCGCCACAAGCTGCTGAAAGGAAGGAGCCCTTGGAAATAACGACTACTCTCCGCCGGATCGAGCCCCGCGCGGCTGCCGACGGATCGCAGATCTTCGCACTCGCCACCGACGCCGGTCTGCTGCTGACCGAGCCGCATAATCTGGCTCCGCGCAGGCTCGCCGAAGTGATGCCCCTGAACCGCCGCATCCGCGCCAACGTGGCGCTGACCGTGGGAGACACTGACCTCGCGGTCCGTGACTGGCGGATGGCCCGCCCCTCCGAGGTGCTGCCGGAAGTCACGCTGACAGGCATCGACTGGGATGGCAGGTTCGGGATGCCCGCCGACTACTACGACTACGACGACGCCGCCGGCGCAGCGCCGGACACCCGCTGGGCCGTTGTTCGACATGGCCCCGACCGCCGATTTGTGCTCGACCCGACCGCCGATTACCGCCGCGCTTTTGCCGTGGCCCGCGAACACAACCTGGGGGACGATTACCGTGCCGATTCCTTTGATGACCGGTTTGTCGTGATTTCCGCGCCACTGGCCGCCTGGAACCACTACGCCGCGAACGGACCCCGCACCGACTGAAACCCCCGGGCACTACCGGGCGTAAGTCCCCCGGGAGCCCGGGGCCAGCACCCCGTCGCGCATTGTTGCGACGGCGTCGGTCAGCGGAACAAAGTCGGTGTCATGTGTGACCATGACCGTTCCGAAGCCGAACTCCCTGGTCAGGGCCACCAGCAGCTTGACGATGCTCTCGGAGCGTTCATGGTCCAGGGCCGCCGTGGGCTCATCCACCAGCATCAGGGCCGGGCTGCCCATGAGCGCACGGGCGATGTTCACGCGCTGCCGCTGCCCGCCGGACAGCTGGTGCGGACGTTTCCCCGCCGCCGGAGCCAGGCCCACCAGATCCAGCAGTTCCCTGGCCCGCCGCTCCGAGGAAGCTGACCGGATTCCCCGCAGGCGGTCGGTGATGACCAGCTGTTCCACGGCAGTAAGGGAGGGCAGCAGGTTGGGCTGCTGGAAGATCAGGCCCACTTTGCCGCGGCGCAGGGTGGTGCGTCCGGCGTCGTCGAGTAATGCTGTGTTGGTTCCGGCCACCTCCACCTTTCCCGCGGTTGGCTGGATGAGGGTTGCCGCAACGGCCAGCAGCGAGGACTTGCCGGACCCTGAGGGGCCCACCAGGGCCAGCACTTCGCCGGCCGGCACCTGCAGGCTGACGTTGTCCAGCGCCTTCAGGGTCCCCTCGCCGTCGGGGTACTCGAGGGTGACTCCGGCGAGGTCCAGAGCGGGGACCGGGCCGGCGGATTCCGGGCGGGCGAATTCCGGGCCGGCGGAGGCAGGGACGAAGTCGGGGACAGCGGCGGCGGACTGGGGAGTGGAATGCATGGGGGATTCCTTTCAGGAAGCTGGGGAGGTTACGCAGTGCGGGTCACGGTGGCTGACGGCCGCAGAAGCCGGGTGGTGTGTCAGTTCCCGCCCAGTGCGGTCAACGGATCAACCTTGGTGACACTGCGGACGGCGAGCGCGGCACCGGCCAGTCCCAGCAGGACGATGCCGGCAACGGGAAGCACTGTTGTGGTGAAACTGAGCAAAAACGGCGCCACTGTTGCTGCAACAGCGCCCAGGCCCAGGCCCACCAGGCCACCGGCAACGGCTCCGCCGATCAGGACGATTGCTGCCTGGGCCAAGGCATCGCGGAGCAAGTAGGCGGAGGAACCGCCAAGAGCCTTGAGCACGGCAATGTCGCGGGTGCGCTGCACGGTCCAGACAGTCAGGAACGCCACGATGACCAGCGCGGAAATGCCGTAGAGGAAAACCTGCATCATCAGCAGCGAACCGTTTTCGGAGGAGTAGGATCCCAGGGCCTGGTAGGAGCCCCGAACATCGGTCGAAACGGTGCCGGCGGCGGCATCAGCCTGGGCGGCGGCTGCTTCGGAGGCGTCGGCGACAATGACGGTGGCAATGGGAGCCTTCGGCAGGCCGGCGTCGTTGGTGTGCGCCACCTGCTGCCAGACGTCCAGCGATGTCCAGGCCACCGGGGTGTGACTGTACCAGGAGTCACTGGAAACGGCAGTGACCGTCAGCTCGCGCCCGCCCAGTGCCACGGTACCGCCGATGGAAACGCCGAGGTCCTCAGCGGTGGAGGCGCCCAGGATGACCCCGGCCTCGTCCACTGCTCCGGGGGCCAGTGAAGACCCGGGTTCGACGCCGAAGACGGCCACATTGGCGGTGGACCCGGCAACGGCACGGGTTTGGGTGATGCCCAGCGGTTGTGCGCCGGCAACCCCGTCGGTGGCCCGCCACTGCCGCAGCTGCTGTTCCGTCACCACCGATTCGGTGTAGGAAGCCTTGGGTTCCCCATCGCCGGGAGCGCCAAAGGCCACTGAACTGACTCCGTCTCCGGCCAGGCCGGCGATGGCTGCCGTGTTTTGGTTACCCAGTCCCGCGGTGAGCCCTGAGAGCAGCACGAGCAGGAGCGAGATCAGCGCGACGACGCTGCCCATCAGGGCGAAGCGGCCCTTGGCGAAACGAATGTCACGAAGTGCGAGATACACGGAAAGTCCTTTCATCACGGCCGGGGTTCCGGCCGGTTTTGTCCACGGTTCCCAGCCTTCCGTTGATCCGGGTGCAAACCATCGGAAGCGCGGTTGATTAGCAGCAGCCATGGGGGTGAGGCCTGGGTCCACCGTTTGGTTGATGTGCCGCTGACCGGGGCCGCCTACGCTGGAAGCATGAATGCCCGTGCCCAACGCCGCCCCCTAGTAACCGGCACCGAGCTTGGGGGCATGAATGTGTGGGCAGAGGGCCCGGCTGGTTCGGTACGGGCGGTCCCCGGGTCACCGGGCGACATGGTGCTCCGCGCGCTCCGTACCGCCCTGCACGCGGCCTTTGCCGGCTTGCTGCTGCTGGCCCTGGTGCAGATGACCCTGTCGCCGCCGGCCCTGCCGGCGCAGGTATGTGCTTACGTCCTGAGCGTGCTGCTTGCCGGCATTTACCTGGCCGGGACAGTCACCGAGAAGCGGTTCGCCACCACAGGAACAGGTCCGGACCCCAGCAGGTACGGGCCCGTATGGCTGGCCATTGTGACTGCACTGTGGCTGTGCCTGTTGATCATCAGTCCCGAATTCTCCTGGGTGGCCTTCCCGCTGTTTTTCCTGGATCTGCACCTGCTGCGCACCGGCCCGGCGCTCGCCGCCGTGGCCCTGACCACCGCGGCTGTTGTCGCCGCTCAGTTCGTGCGGGCCGGCCAGCCGACTGCCCCTGCGCTCCTGGGTCCGGCCATCGGCGCATTGTTTGCCGTGATCATGGGCAGCGCCTACTCTGCCCTGCACCGGGAGAGCGTCAATCAGCGCCGGGCGCTCGCTGAACTGCACCGTACCCGCGGTGAGTTGGCTGCTTCACAGCATGAGGCCGGCATGCTGGCCGAGCGCGAACGGCTGGCCCGGGAAATCCACGACACCCTGGCCCAGGGGCTGTCGAGCATTGTGCTGCTGGCCCGTGCTGCAGGCAGTGCCCTGGACGGCGGAGACACGGCACTGGCGCGGGAGCGCATCACCCTGGTGCAGGGCACGGCCGCCGAGAATCTGGCCGAGGCCCGCAGGTTTGTCCGCGGCCTGGCCGCAGCGCCGCTGGAGCGGGGTTCGCTCGATGCACGCCTTGCCGCACTGTGCTCGGACACGGCCCGGCGCTCGGCCGCCGGAGGGGGACGGCTCGAGTGCGTTTTCCGGGTGGACGGCACACCCGTGCCCCTGCACGCTGCGTATGAAGCAACTCTGCTGCGCGCCGCGCAGTCACTGCTCGCCAACATCGTCTCGCACGCGGGGGCGTCCTCCGCCGTCGTAACGCTTGAATACTCGCCGGACTCGGTGGCCCTGGACGTTTTCGACGACGGCGCGGGCTTTGACCCTGCCGATCTTCCCACCGGTCCGCGGCCCGACGGATCCGGCTTCGGACTGTTGTCGCTGCGCGAACGGGTCACCGCCCTGCACGGAAGCCTCAACGTCGAGTCGGCGCCCGGTGAGGGGACGGTGGTGGCCCTGCGGCTGCCGCTGGAAAGCGGAGCACCGAATCGGGAGAGAAGCTCATGAGTCCCACCCGCATCCTCCTGGTGGACGATCATCCCGTGGTCCGGGCGGGACTGCGTGCCATGCTGGGTGACTTCGAGGGCGTGGAAGTGGCGGCAGAGGCCGCTGACGGTGCTGCCGCCATCGCTGAACTGGACCGGCTGCAGACGCTGGGAACTCCGGTGGACGTGGTGCTCATGGACCTGCAAATGGCCCCGGGCATGGATGGAGTCACCGCCACCCGGCAGATCCGCGCCGCCCAGGGCCCACCGGTGCTGATCCTGACCACCTACGACAGCGACGCCGATATCCTTGCGGCCATCGATGCCGGCGCCGCCGGCTACATGCTCAAAGACGCGGCGCCCGAAGAGATCCGCAGCGCCGTCACGGCCGCCGCCGAAGGACGGACCGCGCTGGCGCCACAGGTCGCCGGACGCCTGCTGGGGCAACTGCGCAATCCCGAAACAGCCCTGAGTCCCCGGGAACTGGAGCTGCTGGAACTGCTGGCCGACGGCATGGCCAACCGGGCAATGGCCCGGGCCCTGTTCATCTCCGAAGCCACGGTCAAGACCCATTTGGTGCACATCTACGAGAAACTCGGAGTGGATAACCGCACGGCCGCCGTCAACGAGGCACGCAAGCGCCGCATTATCCGCCGCTAGAGTGGGCCGGGCGTCACCTGCTGGACGTCACGGGCCTGCGTGACCGCCGGCGTCATTGGCCGACATCCCGGGGGCCGGACAGACGGTGGATCCGAGCTTCCCAGGGCCGCAGCACACCCGGCTCACCGCTCACGGAATAATTTCCCAGGACCAGCTGGTTCCGGCGCTCGTAGGTCGGCACCGCCAACAGCTCATCGGACACATTGCACATCACACCCAGTTCCTCGTCGCCCAACCGGCGGCGGAACGCAAACAGTGCCGGATCGCTGGGGTCCATCAGCTCAAAGTCCCCCAGGGCGACAACCGGGGATGCATGGCGCAGGGCGATCAACCGCTGGTAGTAGCGGAACACGGACTGTGCCGCCGCCCGGTCCGCCTCCACGTTGAGGGTTGGGTAGTTGGTGTTGACGTCAATCCAAGGTGTCCCGGTGGTAAAGCCCGCATTGGGGCCGTCATTCCACTGCATGGGAGTGCGGGCGTTGTCCCGGCTCACCCGGTTCAGGATGGCAAGCACGCGCTCCGGCGCAATCCCGCGGCTGAGCGCGAATTCATATAAGGCCAGCGACTCAACATCCCGGTACTGGTCCAGCGAGGTAAAGCCCGCATTGGTCATGCCAATTTCCTCGCCCTGGTAGATGAAGGGCGTGCCGCGCTGCAGGTGCAGGAGGGTGGCCCACAGCGTGGCTGATTCGTAGCGGTACTCAGTGTCGTTGCCGAAACGTGAAACCGAGCGCGGCTGGTCATGGTTGCCCAGGTAGAGGCTGTTCCAGCCGCGGTCGGCCAGCGCTCGCTGCCACCGGTTCCAGATACTTTTCAGGTCCTGCAGCTTCATCGGCAGATGGTTCCATTTTCCGCCGGCGCCCTGGTCCAGCCGCATGTGTTCGAAATGGAAGACCATGTCCAGTTCCCCGCGCAGCGGGTCGGTGAAGAGCACCGCCTCGTCAACTGTCACGCCGTCGGTCTCTCCCACCACCAAGTATTCTCCGTCCCGGTAGCTGAACACGGCGCGCATCATTTCCTGGATGAACTCGTGGACCCGGGGGCCGGACACAAAATAGGGGGAGCCGTCCGCATACATGCCGCCGGCGGACACCGGGCTGTCCGGCAGGGAGGGACGTTTGGAAATGAAGTTGATGGCGTCCATGCGGAAACCGTCAATGCCGCGGTCCAGCCACCAGTTCATCATGTCGTACACGCGCCGGCGCACCCTGGTGCTGTCCCAGTTCAGGTCCGGCTGGTGCGGGCTGAAGAGATGCAGGTAGTACTGCTCGGTCTCCGGATGATAGGTCCATGCGCTGCCGCCGAAAACCGAACCCCAGTTGTTGGGCTCGGCGCCCGGCTCATTGGGGGAGAAGCCGCGCCGGGGATCCCGCCAGAAGTATGAGTCCCGGGACACGTTGCTGCGCGAGGAAGATGACACCACAAAGGCCGAATGCTCATCGGATGTGTGATTGACGACGAGGTCCATGATGAGCTTCATCCCGCGCCCGTGCACTTCGGCCAGCAGCCGGTCGAATTCCTCCTCGGTCCCGTAGAGGGCATCTATCCGGCGGTAGTTGCTGATGTCGTATCCGTTGTCGTGCTGGGGGGGACTGGTGAATGGGGGAGAGCCAGAGGACGTCCACGCCGAGCTCGCTGAGGTAGTCCAGGTGGTTGATGATGCCGGTCAGGTCGCCAACTCCGTCACCGGAAGTGTCGGCGAAGCTTCGGGTGTAGATCTGGTAGACGACGGCGTTGGTCCACCATGCCGGCTGGTAGGGATTCCTCATGGAGCAGCAGTCCTTTCGCAGGCCCGCGGAAACGGGCGGCGCGGACGGCGCCCGGGAGCGAACCGGGTGGATCCAGCTTATGTTCGGCTCTCCGCCACAGACAGGGAACGCAGCTTCCGGCCCGCCGGGAGCGGGAAATTCCTGCCCCGGACCGACGGCGGATTTTTGTTCAACAACCCGACAGGCGTAACGTGGTTCCGCTGGTCCGTGGAGTGTGCGGGCCGAGCCGGCACAATTTCCGGAGATCATCGTCCTCCGGGCACAGTATCTCCGGACCACAGAAAAGTTCCGGACAAAATAAATAGGAGCATCTGGTGACGCGCGGCGGTCAGAAACTATGGACCACGGGGTTTGTCCTCGCAATTATCACCAACTTTTTCCTTTCCCTGGTGTTCTACCTGCTGATGACCACCATGGCGTTGTACGCCGTGCAGCGGTTCGCCGCATCCGACAGCGCTGCGGGATTCGCCTCCGGATCGTTCGTCATTGGCGCGCTGGTCGCCCGAATCTTCAGCGGCAAGTTCCTGGACTTCATTGGGCGGAGGAAACTGCTCCTCGGCGGACTCGCTGTTTTCACGGCAGCGGCCCTGCTGTACCCCATGGCTGACAGCCTGGCCTCGCTGCTGGCCATCCGGCTGATCCACGGCGCGGCCTTCGGTGCGGCAAGCACGTCAATTTCAGCCTCGGTCATGGGCCTGATTCCGGTTCGCCGCCGCGGTGAGGGGACCGGGTACTTTGGCATCTCCACAACGCTGGCCACCGCCGTCGGGCCCTTCCTCGCCGTGCTGATCGTGGACCGCTTGACCTACGAGTTCCTGTTCCTGGCCAGCGCCGGCTGCGCTGCCCTGGCGCTGCTCGTGGCGCTGATGCTGAAGCTCCCCGAGCGGACGCCGACGGCGGCTGAACAGGCGCGCAAGTGGCACCTGCGGTTCACTGACATCATGGATCCGGCGGCCCTGGCCATCGCCTCCATCATGTTTGTTGCCGGTGCTTCCTATGCCGGCGTCCTGACCTTCATCAATTCCTATGCCCAGTCTGAAAACCTGGTCACCGCGGCGAGCACCTTTTTCCTGGTCTACGCCGCCGTCGTGCTGGTATCCCGGCTGTTCATGGGCCGGCTGCACGACACCTACGGGGACAACGCGGTCATTTATCCCACCCTGGTCTCCTTCGCCGTTGGCCTGGCGCTGCTGGCCTGGGCACCCAACGGTTTCGTGATGGCGGCGGCCGGAGTGTTTGTCGGCATCGGCTTTGGCGCCCTGGTTCCCACCGCCCAGGCCGTTGCCGTCACCATGGCGCCCGCCCACCGCATTGGGCTGGCAACCTCCACCTTCTTCATCATGATGGACGCGGGGGTGGGCCTGGGCCCGCTGGCCCTCGGTGCGCTGGTGCCGCTGACCGGTTACCACGGCATGTACTGGCTGCTGGCCGGGTGCATCCTGGCCACCACGGTGCTGTACCACTTTGTCCACGGGCACAAGCGGTACCGCCGCAGCGACGAGGCGGAAACTGACGCGCCCGCCTGATCCCAGCAGCCATCCGTGACCCTCCGGCGAATCCGGAGTAGGTTATCGCCATGGCCGGCAAAGCAACCACACTCACTGTCCAGGGTCCGCACGGCGAGCGCGAGATGCGGATTTCCAGCCCCGACCGGGTGCTTTGGCCCGAGCTGGGGCTGACGAAGCTTGACCTCGCGCAGTACGTGGCGGAGGTGGGCAGCGCCTTCATCACCGCTAACGGAGACCGTCCCGTATCGCTGCAGCGTTTTCCCGACGGAATAGACGGTGAACAGTTCTTCTCCAAGAATCCGCCCAAGGGTGCGCCTGACTTTATCCGGGCCGTCACCGTCACCTATCCGAGCGCACGCGCACATCCCCAGCTGATCCTCGACGAACCGGCAGCCGCAGTCTGGGCCGTCCAGATGAACACGGTGGTCTTCCATCCCTGGCCGTCCCGCACCGAAAACACCGACAACCCGGATCAGCTGCGCATCGACCTGGATCCGCAGCCGGGCACGGATTTTGACGACGCCGTGCCGGCCGCCGTCGAGCTGCGCAGCGTCCTTGCCGAAGCCGGCCTGGAAGCGTTCATCAAGACCTCAGGCAACCGGGGGCTGCACGTTTACGCGCCCATCACCCCGGATCATGAGTTCCTTGATGTCCGTCATGCCGTTATTGCGGCCGCCCGCGAGCTGGAGCGCCGGATGCCGGAGAAGGTCACCACGGCCTGGTGGAAGGAGGAACGGGGAGAAAACATCTTCGTGGACTTCAACCAGGCAAACCGTGACCGCACCATCGCCGGCGCCTACAGCCCGCGGGCGCTGCCGCATGCGCCGGTGTCCACCCCGCTGGCCTGGGACGAGCTCGAGGACGCGGACCCGCGGGACTTCACCATCCTCACGGTTCCCGAGCGGCTGCGCACCGTCGGGGATCCCTGGGCGGACATGGGTTCCAGCCCGGGCAGCATTGAGGTGCTGCTGCAGTGGTGGCAGCGGGATCTGGACAACGGACTGGGCGAAATGCCGTTCCCGCCGGATTATCCCAAGATGCCAGGCGAGCCGATGCGGGTCCAGCCGAGCCGGGCCCGGAAGAAAGACTGACCGCGCCCGCTGTGGCCTCCCATCCAGGAAATGTGTCGGCTGGCAGCGGCCTTCGGTTCGAGCGGGGCCCGGATTTCCCGTAAGGTGGAACGAAGGTGCGCCGGGAAGTCTGGTCGGCAATAACATTGTCGACCGCTTTTTCAGGAGTTCTCCGTGCAGCCCCATCAGTCCCCGGAACCAGCTTCCACTTCCAAGGACCGCCCCCGCTTTTTCAGCCGCGGCAGTTACAGCGAAAAACTCCGTATCGGTGAAATCCTGCGTAAGGAAACCGTCGGAGGCATGCTGCTGGTCGCAGCGGCAGTCATCGCCCTTATCTGGGCCAACTCACCGCTTTCGGACAGCTACTTCGCGCTGCGTGACTTCGAGATCGGCTACGAGCCCTGGCACCTGCAGCTAAGCCTGGGCGCTTGGGCCGCCGACGGCCTGCTGGCCGTTTTCTTCTTCCTCGTGGGACTGGAGCTCAAACGTGAGTTCGTGGCCGGCGATCTGCGGAATTTCAGCAAGGCCATTGTTCCCGTGGCGGCCGCCGTGGGCGGCGTCGTGGTTCCCGCAGCCATTTACGCCGTCATCAACCTGAGCAGCCCGGAGACCCTCAAGGGATGGGCCATCCCCACGGCCACCGACATCGCCTTTGCCGTGGCCGTCCTCGCAATCATCGGCTCACATCTGCCGTCCGCGCTGCGGATCTTCCTGCTGACCCTGGCCGTGGTTGATGACCTGCTGGCCATCACCATCATTGCCGTCTTCTACACCGAGGACCTGGAGGTCACACCGCTGCTGCTGGCACTGGCCGGACTGGCGCTCTACACCTTCCTCGCGCAGAAGTACCGCCGCTTCTTCGGGCTGAAGGCCTCCGCCGCATGGTTCATCCTGCTGCCGATCGGCGTCGTCGTCTGGGCCCTGGTGCACTCCTCCGGGATCCATGCCACCGTTGCCGGCGTGCTGCTGGGCTTCGCGGTTCCGGTTATCCGCAGCAAGGCCAGCGGCGGCCCCGAGGCCGGACCCGGCCTGTCGGAAATCTTCGAGCACCGCTTCCGCCCCCTGTCCGCCGGTTTTGCGGTTCCCGTGTTCGCGTTCTTCTCCGCCGGGGTGGCGGTGGGCGGCTGGGACGGCTTTGTCTCCTCGCTGACCGACCCCATTTCCGTGGGCATCATTGCCGGTCTGGTGCTGGGCAAGCCGATCGGCATCCTCGGCACCACCTGGCTGCTGACCAAAGTCACCCGCGCCACCCTGGATACGTCGTTCAAGTGGATTGACCTCCTCGGCGTTGCCGTGCTGGCGGGGATCGGTTTCACCGTTTCGCTGCTGGTCGCCGACCTGAGCTTCGGACACGGGACACTGCCCAATGACCACGCCAAGGTGGGCATCCTGACCGCATCGATCCTGGCCGCGCTGCTGGCAGCACTGATCCTCTCCCGCCGCAACCGCCACTACCGTGCGGTCGAGGCGGAGGAAAACGTGGACGACGACGGCGACGGCGTGCCCGATGTGTATCAGCAGTCCAATGCGGTGCGCCCGCCCCGGCAGGACTAACCCCGGCAGGACTAACCCAGGCAGGACCGGTCCTGTTAGATCAGGTTTCGGCAGGACCAGTCCGCGGTCCGGGTAAATCGGCGGGCTCCGGTTCACTTCCGGGCGAAGGCATGGCCGGCCCCGGCCGGTCACCGCTACAGTCGTGACACCATGGCGACAATCTCGGTGGTTATCCCGTCCCGGAACGATGCACCGATGCTCGCTGCCTGCCTTGCGGCCCTCGGCCGCCAGACCAGGACCCCGGATGAAATAGTGGTGGTGGACAACGCCAGCACCGACAACACTGCGGCCGTGTGTTCCGCGGCCGGCGTGCGCCGCCTGTACCTGGACCTTCCGGGCATCACCGGGGCAACGGCTGCCGGCCTCGATGCCGCAACCGGGGATATCCTGGCCCGCCTGGATGCGGATTCCGTTCCGCCACCGGACTGGCTGGAGCGGGTGGAGACACTGCTCGCATCGGCGGGGCCGCTGACGGCGGTTACCGGTCCTGGAGACTTTTACGGCGCGAACCGGATGATCTGCTGGGTGGCCCGCAACATTTATATCGGCGGGTACATCCGAGTGGTGGGGCTGCTGCTCGGCCACCCGCCGCTGTTTGGCTCAAACTTCGCGATGCCGGCGGGCATGTGGGCCGCCCTTCGGGACCGGGTGCACCGGGACCGTCCGGAGCTGCATGATGACCTCGAATTGAGCTACCAGATCCGCCCGGACATGTCGGTGCTGTATGACCCGCGGCTGCGGGTGGGCGTTTCGGCCCGCCCTTTTTACAGCTGGCGGGGACTGCGCAGCCGGGTGGTGCGCGCGTACCAGACGTTCGACGTCGACTTCCGCGGTGAACCGCCGGGGCGCCGGCTGCGCGAACGGCACCGGCTGCGTGCCCGGCGCAGGCTCACTCCGCCGCCGCATACAGCGCCAAGAGGTCCCGGCTGAGCTGGTGCGGCGCGTCCTCACAGGGCGCGTGCCCGGTCCCGTAGACCGCAAAACGCGCGCGGATCGAATCCGCAAAGGCCTGATGCAGGCGCAGCGGCCACACATCGGCGCGGCCCACCGCCACCAGCTTGGGCAGCGGGGCTGCCGCAAGCAGGCTGCGCAGGTCAGGGGACTGCTTCATCAGCGCCACGATGTCCTGCAGAGACTGTTTCCGGGTGTACTCGAAGCGGTGGCGGATGAACCGCATGCGGGACTCAGGGGTGTGAACGAAGTTTCGTCGGATACCCCACACAATGAGACCCGCGTGCATCTTGTCATTGACCAGGGGACTGAACTTGCCCACCCGGCTGACTGTGCGAAAGCTCTGGCCGGGAACCGGGGGACAGCTGAGCAGGCACAGCGACCGGAACAGCTCGGGGCGTCGGACAAAAGCGATCTGGGCGACGATTGCGGCAAAGGAGTATCCGAGCACGTGCACGGCCCCGCCCAGGGACTCCAAAATGGCCACCAAGTCATTGACGAACAGCTCGTACGTGTAACGGCTCTGCGGAGGATCCAGCTGCTCGGGCCCGGCAGCCACTGACTCGTACTGCCCCGCCATGTCGTAGCTGAGGACGTAATACCCGGCAGCCGCCAGGACGGGCATCATGAGCGAAAAGTCTTCCTTGGAGCCCATCACCCCCGGGACCAGCACAACGGGCGGATCAGTATCCTCCCCCATGATGCGCACGGCCAGAGAACCGCTGGGGGCCAGGAACCACCCGGGGCGGGAACCGTCCGGTGGCCGAAACCAGTCTGTCTCGCCCAAGGCGGCGTCCAGGGCTTCCGCCTCGTCCGCGGCGTCGGGCACGGCCGGTGCGCCCGGTGCGGCCGGTGATGAACCGTCGCTGATGCGTGCCCGGGCCGGGATTCGCCATGCCATATCCCACCATAACCGCGTGCCATGCTTCCGTGGCCAGAGTGGGCCGGAAAACGGGCCGTCAGAGTGCAGACCGGGTTCCGCGCAGGGCCCGGCCACCGGATAGAATCGAGATCCGCCGGATACAAAAACAGGAGCTGACGTTGAAGTTTTCCCCCAACAAGTACGTCTACCGCAGCATCGTCCTGACCGGGGCACTGTCGATCAAGCTGTTCCGGGTTCCCGTTCTTCCAACCGGCCTGGAGAATCTTCCGGCTGATGAGGAAATCTCCGGCCTGGACCGGAAAGTGGTCCCCGGCAAGGGTGCCGTCGTGGCGATCACCCACTTCGGCTACCTGGACTTCGTGTTTGCCGAGTACCTGGTGTGGCGGAAGCTGAAGGCCCACATGCGGTTCCTGGTGACCAAGAAGGCAGCCCGCAAGCCCTTCGTCAAGGCCGTCTGCGAGATGTGCGAGCACATCATCGTGGACCGGTCCGACGGCGCCGCGGCCTATGCCGAATCAGTGGAGGCGCTGCGCCGCGGCGAATACCTTGCAGTGCTCCCCGAGGCCGGCGTGAGCCGCAGCTTCAGCGTCCGCAAGCTCAAGACCGGAGCGGTCCGCATGGCGGCGGAAGCCGGCGTGCCGATCATCCCGGTTTCCGTTTGGGGCGGGCACCGCATGCTCACCCGCGGCGGACACGGCCTGAGCCTGAAGTCCGTCTGGAAGACGCCCGTCCGCATCCACGTCAGCCCGATGATCCGCGTTGAGCCGGATGCGTCGGTCGTGGAAGAGACGGAACGGCTGCAGAAAACCCTGCAGGCGGGCATGGATCACTGCATTGACACATACCAGGAGACCCCCGAGCCGGGTGCCTGGTGGATGCCGGTGAGCCGCGGCGGCAGCGCCATGACCGTGGAGGAACAGCTGATCCTGGACGAGAAGGACCGCGAAAAGTACAAAATCACCGGCTAATGTCTCTGGCTGGTGCCAGGGTCCCCGGCCCGGCAGCGGGGCCGGGGATCCTGGCCTCACGCGCTCTTGAGGAAGTCCAGCAGCGCCTTGTTCACCTCATCGGCGTGTGTCCACAGCAGGCCGTGCGGTGCGCCGTCGACCTCCACGTAGCGGGCCTGCGGCAGGGCGGCGGCGAACGGACGCCCGGTGGAATCGATGGGCAGGATATTGTCCGCCGTTCCGTGCAGGATCAGCACCGGCATCCCGGAGTTCCGCACCGTTTCGACATCGGCCCGAAAGTCGGTGATCCACGTCGGAACCACCGAGTAGGCCGCCATGGGTGCACTGCCGACGGCGACGTTCCAGCTTCCGCGCACCGCCTCCTCGCTGATCCGGGTGCCCAGGTTCTCCCCGAGGTTATAGAAGTCGGAGAAGAAACTGGTGAACCAGGCGTACCGGTCCGCCTGCGCTGCGGCAGCTATTCCCTCGAAGACTTCGGCGGGGACGCCGGTGGGATTGTCCGGTGTCTGCAGCAGGAACGGCTCCAGCGAGGCCAGGAACGCCAGCCGGCTGACGCGGTCCGTTCCGTGCCGGCTGACGTACCGCGCAAGCTCGCCGGTGCCCATGGAAAAGCCAACCAGCACGACGTCGTCAAGGTCCAGATGGGTGAGGACGGCGTTTAGGTCATCCGCAAACGTGTCATAGTCATAGCCGGTAACCGGGTGGCTCGACCGTCCAAAGCCGCGCCGGTCATAGGTAATCACGCGGTAGCCGCCGCCGAGCAGGGCTCTGGTCTGCCGTTCCCAGGAGTCCCCGTCCAGTGGGTAGCCGTGGACCAACAGCACCGGCTGGCCGGATCCATGGTCCTCGTAGTGGAGCTCAATATCTCCGGTGTTTTCGGTACCTACCGTGATGCGGGGCATGGCGATTCCTCTTTCAGCAGGGGCGGTTGATGCAATTCCCGGCAAAGTCTGGTGAGATTCTTGCGGCGGGGCAGGCATAGCGCAAGGGCGGAGCCTTAGGCACCCCCAGGAAAACGGGGGACACATGGACGGCAGCGGCGAGCCAACAGGGTCAGGATCAGGATCAGCCGACCCGGGATCGCGCTCGGAGGTGCTCTTCATCGGGGGATGTTCCGGCGTGGGTAAAACCACTGCCGCGCTGGAGCTGCATGCGCTGCTCACGGCACTGGACGTCCGGCACGCCGTTATCGAAGGAGACGTCTTGGATTTGGCCCATCCGGCGCCGTGGCTGCACCCCTCCCCATGGAAACACGGCCTGGCGGCCCGCAACCTGGCTGCCCTGTGGCAGAACTACCGCACGCTGGGTTACCAGCGGTTGGTTTACACGAATACCGTCTCGGTGCGTGAAACAGCAGAGCTGGCGGAGGCAATGGGCGACAGCCCCCGGGTCCACGCCGTCCTGCTGCGCGGTTCCGAAAGCTCCGTCGCGTCCCGCCTCACCGGGCGTGAGTCCGGCCCGTCCCTGACGCAGCATCTGGCCCGCAGCCGCGAAGCAGCAGCCGCCCTTGACCGGCATTCCCCGGAGTGGGTCCACCGGGTGTCCACGGACGGCCGGACGGCCGCGGAGGTGGCCGCCAGCCTTTTAGCGCTGACGGGGTGGTCAGTGCCCTCCAACCCATAACACCCGAACCAGTAACACCCGGGCGCCAGCAGCTCCGGAGCCCCACCCCGTGAGCCCCTACCCCATGAGTCCAAACCCCTGAGCCGCTGATCCCCTGTGGCCACTGATCTCCCTAGCCGCCGATGCCCACCACGGCGATCATGACCGGCACGATGGTGATGATCAGGGCGGCGCCGAGGATATCGAAAAACAGACCGGTGCGGATCATTCGGGTGATGGGCACCGCGCCGGTTCCGTAGACAATGGCATTCTGCGGAGTGGAAACGGGAAGCATAAATCCGAAGGATGCAGCGAAGGTGGCTGCCAGTGCCGGAACAAACGGGTCCACGCCGATGGCCTGGCACAGGGGGATCACGATGGGGACAATCACCGCGGCCGACGCCGTGTTGGAGGTGGTTTCCGAAATCAGGATGGCGAGGATTGCCGAGAAGACGGTAATGGCCACGATATTGGTGATGTTCAGGTTCTCCGAAGCTCCCTGTCCGATGGTTTCCGCAAGTCCGGTTTCCGCCAGCAGTGCGCCGAAGATAATGCCGGTTCCGAAAAGCAGGATGGTGCCCCAGTCGATCTTCGCGGCGTCGGACCACGTCAGGGTGGCCTGCCGCTGCTTCCAGTTGACCGGAAGGATGAACAGCAGGGAGGCGCCCAGCACCGCGACAATCCCCTCATCCAGACGGTCATCAAGGAAAATGTAGGCTTCGGATTCGGTTCCGCCAATCAGGCTGGCAACGGCGGGGGCCAGCCACAGCGTAACCGTCACCCCGAACGCGACCAGGGTGTTGATTTCCGCACGGGACATTTTGCCCTGTGCCCGGCGCTGCTCCCGCACGTACTCCTCGACCCCTTCAATGCGCCGGATTTCCGGCTTGTTCAGCAGCAGCATGATCAGGGCCAGGATCACAAACATCGCCAGGCACACGGGAGCGGCAATCGCCATCCACTGGGCGAAGGAAATCCGCACGCCCGTGGCTTCCTCGATGAGGCCGCGGCCAATCAGGTTGGGCGGCGACCCAACGGGAGTGAGCAAACCGCCCACACTGGCTCCGTACGCCAGCATCAGCAGCAGGGCTGCGCCGATGCGCATCCGCAGCGGATCAAAGTCTGCTTTGACCACGCCGCGGTCCTGCATCAGCTGGGCGATGACCACCAGCACGCCCAGCGCGGTGGGCATCAGCATGGCAACGGTGGCGGTATTGGACACGAAGGCGGAGAGCAGGCAGGTGATGACGCCGAAGGCAATCACCACCCGGTAGGTGGATTTACCCACCCCGGGCATCGACAGCACAGCAAAGGCGAGCCGCTGGGCAATGCCGTGCTTGAGCATGGCCTGCGCCAGGATGAAGGCGCCAATGAACGTGAAAATGGTGGTGGAGCCGAACGGTGCCAGCACGGCGCTCGCAGGGGCCACCCCCAGGATCACGATGGCGGCGACACCGATCAGCCCGCCGATGGGAATGGGGACCGGCTCACAGATCCACAGGATGATCACGCCGAGCAGGATGGCGGCCAGCATGTGCTGCTGGGGGTCCAGATTCAGGGGGAGCAGGGCAAAGACGACGGCGACGACGGGGGCCAGGAACAGGCCGATCGTTTGCCTGGTGCGTTCAAACCGCTCCTCCCGCGGAGAAAGGGTCTGCTCGCTCAGGCTGCGGAAGGTGGTCCCTCCCAGGAGAGCGGCGCGGACATCGGTGCGTTGCGGGGACCCCGGGTCTTCGGTTGGAGCCGGCTGCTGCGTATACACAATCCTGGTCCTTCCTCGTTGAATGCGTTCACTATGCAGCAGTGCCTTGCGCCCCGTCCAGAACCTGTTGTCTACTCACCCATAGGAAGGACCAATAAGGCCGCCCCGCAGCCACGTCCCCGCCCCTGCACAGGTTTCCCGGCGTCTCTGATGGCTGTCCACATTTCGAAGGCAGAGGAGCTTTCATGGATGTCCGGCACCTGAAGTGCTTCCTGGCCGTGGTGGACTATCAGGGGTTTACCCGGGCGGCGGAGCGGCTGCTGATCGCCCAGCCGTCGCTGTCCCAAACCATCAAGAGCCTGGAGCGGGATCTGGGAGTTCCGCTTTTTCACCGGGTCGGGCGCACCGTGGTGCTCAGCGAAGCCGGCAGGGAGCTCGTGGGTCCGGCGCGCGTCGTCGTCCGCGATCTGGACGCGGCCCGCGCCGCCATAGATGAGTTGAAGGGGCTGCGGCGGGGACGGTTGGATGTCATTGCCATGCCCTCGCCGGCCATTGAACCGCTGACCTCCATTATTGCCGCGTATGCCCGCACCCATCCCACGGTGACCGTCAGCGTCCATTCCGCGTTCACCCGGGACGAGGTGGTCACCGCAGTCCGTGACGGCAGCTCGGAAATCGGCCTCCTGGGCTCGGACCGGCCGTTTCGTGCCGCGGACATCGACGTGGTGTCTCTTGGCCGCCAGCCCCTCATGCTGTTCCTCAACCCCCACGCGAAGTTCCCTGGGGCCGCCGCGGATAGCGCCGCGGATGGCGGAGCGGCTGACGGAGCGGAAACCGGAAGAGGGCAGGAACGGGCGGCGGACGGCGGGGGGCCCGTGGTCCGGTGGGAGGACCTGTCCGGCCACCGCATCGTCGCATCCCAGCGGGGCTCCTTGATGCGGTGGGCCGTGGACGAGGCGCTGGCCGGCGGGGTCGATCTCGAAATCGCAGTGGAGGTGGCCCACCGGACGTCAATCCTGCCGCTGGTCCTGGCCGGTATCGGTCATGCTGTTCTGCCCTCCGCCTGGATCCCGCTGGCGCGGCAGGCAGGACTGCGGACGGCACGGCTTGAACCCGAAACGCATCTGCACGTTTCGGCGCTGAGCCGGGCCGCAGAGCTGACTCCGGCGGCCCGGGCCTTCCTCGCCGTGGCGTCCGGGCAGAACCCGGTTCCCGCCGCCGCGCAGGGATAGAAAACTCCTATGCGTGCGGGGGGGGGGGGTTCTCAGGCGGCGCTGCCGGATCCGATCCGGGCGAGGATCTCCCGGGTAAATTCTTCGGTTCCGGCGGTGCCGCCAAGGTCCCGGGTCCGGACGGGGGAGTCCGCCAGCACGCCGAACACGGCTTCAAGCACCTCGGCGCCGGCCTCGGGGTGGCCCAAGTGGTCCAGCATCATGGATGCGGACCAGATTGCCCCCAGCGGGTTGGCCACTCCCTGCCCGAAGATGTCCGGTGCGGAGCCGTGCACCGGCTCGAACATGGAGGGGTACTCCCGCTCGGGGTTCAGGTTGGCGGAGGGGGCAATGCCGATGCTGCCGGCAATCGCGGCGGCCAGATCGCTGAGGATGTCACCGAAGAGGTTGGACCCGACGATGACGTCGAAGCGTGAGGGGTTCAGGACCACTTTGGCGGCCAGCGCATCAATGTGTTCGGAGGTCCACGTCACTTCGGGGTAGTCGGCGGAGCGCTCGCGCACCAGCTCGTCCCAGAACGGCATGGTGTGAATGATGCCGTTGGACTTCGTGGCCGAGGTCAGGACACCCCGGCGCTGTCCGGCCAGGTCAAAGGCATAGTCCAGGATCCGGGTGACGCCCTGCCGCGTGAAGACGGATTCCTGGATGGCCATTTCGGAGGGCAGCCCGCGGTTGAGCCGGCCGCCAATCTCCGAATACTCGCCCTCGTTGTTCTCGCGGACCACCACAAAATCGACGCCGGGATCGGTCAGTTCGGCACGCAGGGGGCTGGGAACGCCCGCCAGGACTTTGATCGGCCGCACATTGACGTACTGTCGGAACTCGCGCCGGATGGGAATCAGCAGTCCCCACAGGCTGACGTGGTCCGGCACTCCGGGCCAGCCGACGGCGCCCAGCAGGATGGAATCGTGTCCGCGGATGGAGTCCAGGCCGTCCTCGGGCATCATGGCGCCCTTTTCCAGGTATCGGCGGCAGGACCAGTCGAACTCGTCGTACGCCAGGCTGATCCCGTGGCGCGGGGCCACGGCGTCAAGCACGGCCCGGGCCGGCGGCAGGACTTCGTGGCCGATTCCATCTCCGGGGATCAGGGCAATGCGGTAGCTCTTCGTCATGTTGCCATCCCACGGTAACCCGGGGCCAAAGTCAAAGGAGGGACGGAAGTGTGTCCGGGCGCCTGCCTCTCCGGCCCGGTGCAGGCATGGTCAGGATCAGCAGCCCGCAGAGGACTAGCGCCGCACCGGTCCAGCCCGCCGGCAGCAGGCGCTCGCCGACGACAAGCACGGCGAGTGCAGCGGCCACCACGGGCTCCAGCAGGGACAGGGTGGTGGCCGTGCTGGGCAGGATCCGCGCCAGACCGGAGCCGAACAGCACATAGCCGGCAAACATCGGGACCAGCGCCATATACAGTCCCACCGCTGCGTTCGGCCAGGATGCCAGCAGCGGGGCTCCTGTCACTGCGAGCACCGGCATCAGCAGCAGCCCGCCCAGGCCGAAAGTCGCTCCCATCGCGGCCCGTGCCGGCACGCCCCGGTTCATCAGCCGGTGCGCGGTCCAGGAGTACAGCGCGTAGGTGGTGCCGGCCGCCAGCCCCAGCAGGACCCCGGCGACGACGGCGCCGGGCTGGCGGGCGCCGTCGTCGCCGGTTGCAGCGGCCGCTTCCGCCACGCACAGCAGGACCGTCCCACTAATTGCCGTGCCGGCCCCCGCCGCCCAGCGCAGGCTAAGCCTCCGGCCGTCCGCAAGGCGCTCCATGACCGCCGAGGCCAGTGGGGCCGAACCGATGCTGACCACGGTGCCCACCGTGACACCGGCCAGATGCATGGAGGAATAGAAGGCCAGCGGATAGACGGCTACGGCCACTGCGCCGAGCCCCACCGAGGATCGGTGGCGGAGCAGCGGAAGACGGGCAGCCCGGAGCTGCGGCACTGCCGTGAGGGCCTGGAGCAGCCCGCCGATCCCCATGGCGGCAGCGCCGATGGCCAGCGGTCCCACCTCCGGGGCAAGGGTGGCTGCAGTGCCGGTGGTGCCCCAGAGCACGGAGGCCAGCACCACGAACAGGGCTCCGGCGGCTGCGCCCCTGCCGCGGGGCCCCGCGCCGGCGGTGCGGGGATTTTCGGTGGGGCCAGAGGGGCGCTGCGTGCGGCCAGTGTCCGGCGTCATGGCGCGAGGATGTGCCGCAGGTAGCGCCGGGGTTCGTCCAGGTATGACCTCCAGTTCCGGACCAGGTCTAGGTCCTCCCATTCACGGCGCGCTATGCCGTGCTCACCCGTTTCATAGATGGTGGCGCCGGGAAGCGAGGCCAGCACGGGGGAGTGGGTGGCGCACAGGATCTGCGATCCATTGGCGGCGAGGTCGCTCAGCACCCCGATCAGGGCCAGGGTGGAGCCGAAGGACAGTGCGGCTTCGGGCTCGTCCAGGCAGTAGAACCCCTGCGTGTTCAGGTACGTTTCCGCCAGGGCAAGGAAGGATTCTCCATGGCTCATGGCGTGGAAGTCCCGGCCGCCGCCGAGTTGGTCCTGGAAGGTGTAGTACCCGTGCATTGTTTCCGCCCGGAGGAAGAAACCCCACTTGGGTGCGCCCGGCTGCCGGACGAGGCTGATCCAGCCGCTCAGCGGGGACTCCGTCCGGTGCGTGGAGTGTGCTGAATGCACGGTTCCGCCCTCCGGGCCCAGGCCGTAGGCGGCCGCGACAGCCTCCACCAGGGTGGATTTGCCGCTGCCGTTCTCCCCGACCAAAAAGGTCACGCCCGGCGGAAGTTCCAGCCCGGATTCCAGGACCGCGGCTATTGCGGGAACCGCAGCGGGCCAGCCGGACGGGGGAACCTCTGCGTCGGGCCGGCGCCGGATTTCACGGATCAGCCGCGGATCATCAAAACCTCGGGAAGGTGGCATGTCCCTATTCTGGCAGGCGGCGCACCGGAGCCCGGAAAAGTTATTTGGCAACAAGTGTTGACGCTCGTATCAGCGTCAACCTAAGCTGACGGCATGAACGCTGAACAGAACCTTATTGGCGAGGGCACGAGCAACGATCCCGCCGTCGGACTGCGCGCTGTGGCCGCGCTGCGGCGGCTGGTGGACCGGCTGGAGTTTTTGCAGGTGCAGAACGCACGGAAGCTCGGATGGTCCTGGGCAGAGATCGCCGCTGCGGTCGGAGTATCCAAACAGGCAGTGCACAAAAAACATGCGGGGCGGATATCCGCTTCCGCGGACAAGGGAGACAGAAATGTTTGAACGCTTTTCGGAATCAGCCCGCACCGTGATCATCGAGGCACAGGAACAGGCCCGCTTACTGGGGGACAGCGAAATCACGGCGGACCATCTCCTGCTTGGAGTCCTGGCCAGCGGTGACAACCCTGCCGTCCGGGTCCTGAACCGCCTCGGGATCGACGGCGGGGCGGTGGCCCGGCGCGCCCAGGGGCTCGGCAGTGCGGACGCGCAGGCGCTGGAGGCCATCGGCGTCGACCTCGATGCCGTCCGCGAGCGCGCGGAGGCAAGCTTCGGCCCCGGGGCCCTGGATCAGCCCCGGCGGGCCAGGGGATTATTCAAGGGCCGCGGCGGAGGGCACATTCCCTTCACCTCCCCGGCAAAGGACGCGCTCACGCAGTCGCTGCGGGAGACCCTGGCCCTGGGGGCAAAGACCATTGGCCCGGAACATCTCCTGCTGGGCCTGCTGGCGGGGAATAACGGCACGGCGGCGCACACGCTCCGGGGGCTGGGGGCGGACCCGGCACAGGTGCGGGCGGAACTGCTGCGGGATCTGGGTCGGGCCGCCTAGTCCGCCCGTGCGGGCAGCACTCAGGTTCGGGCCGCCCGCACAAGCCTGCGGACCGCCGCGAAGACGGCGCCTCCGGCCAGGATCCAGGGCCCCGCGGCAAACACCGGCACCAGCGCCTGTTCCTTGAGGTCTGCCCGCTTCCTGCCGAACCGGGAGGAAAAGCCGTGTCGGGTGAACTCGGTGACGGCGCCGGTTTCGGTGACCGGATTATCGGGCCGGAGGGTGAGGAATGAACGCAGGTGGCTGCCGCCGGCGTCGACCCTGTCCGCGGCGATCAAAATCAGCCAGTGCGCCGCCCGGGCCTCGCTGTACTTGTAGGCATAGCGGCGCATCGCTCCCGACACCCCCTTTAACGGAACCGAGGTCCCGAACACCGGGGTCACGAACTGATGCTCAATGGAATGCTCGCGTGGCTGCTTCTGCTGCTGGCGTTCCGGGAAATCCCAGTGGGCGCCCGTGTCCACATCAGTCTGCATCTTTGGGACGGAAGGCCTGTCCGCGGGGTCCAGATCCACTCCCCACCCGGGGATGCGCGCCCGCAGTTCCTCATTGGTGAACCTGCGCTTTTGCACTCCTGCCACATAGGGAGTGCTGGGTGTTTCTGCCATGGTATTCCTCGCTTTCACAGCTTTCACAACGGCTGCGGAACGCTGCCGGGAGGGTTTTCAGGACGCTTCGGGGATGACCAGGGTTTTGATGCAGTCATCGAGCTTGGCGGAGAACATGTGATAGCCCTCGGCGATGTGCTCCAGTGGGATCCGGTGCGTCACGATGTCGCTGGGCCTGAGGTAGCCGTTGCGGATGTGTTCAAAGAGCCGGGGCCACTGGCGCTTGACCGGACACTGGTTCATTTGAAGCGTCAGGCCCTTGTTGAGGGCATCGCCAAACTTCACGGCGCTGAAGATGGGGCCGTACGCGCCCACAACCGACACGGTTCCCGCTTTACGGACTGAATCAATGGCCCAGTTCAGCGCCACCGGGGACCCGCCCTGCAGCTTGAGCTGCGCGGCCGTGACGTTTTGGATAAAGCTCCCGTCCGCCTCCGCCCCGGCCGCGTCAATGGCAACGTCCGCCCCGAGATAGTCGGTGGTTTTTTTCATTTCCACCACAATGTCCTCGTACTCGGCAAAGTTCCACGTTTCTGCGTGGGCAAAGGACCTGGCTTTCTCCAGCCGGTAGTCCAAGTGGTCCACCACAATGACCCGGCCCGCCCCCATCAGCCAGGAGGAAGCGGCAGCATAGAGCCCCACGGGGCCCGCTCCGAACACGATGACGGTGTCTCCCTCGCGGATGTCACCGAGCTGCGCGCCGAAGTATCCGGTGGCGAGGGCGTCGGTCAGCAGGACTGCGTCCTCCTCATCCATCCAGTCCGGAATGATGGAGGGACCGACGTCGGCAAAGGGAACACGGACAAACTCCGCCTGCCCGCCGTCGTACCCGCCGCAGGTGTGGGAGTAGCCGTAGATGCCGCCCACGGCTGTGGCATTCGGGTTGACGTTGTGGCAGTTGGAGTACAGGCCCCGGGTGCAGAACCAGCAGGATCCGCAGTAGATGTTGAACGGCACCATGACCCGGTCACCCACACTCAGGTTCTGCACCGATGAACCGACTTCGTGCACCACGCCGACAAACTCGTGCCCAAAAGTGGTCCCGACCCGGGTGTCCGGCATCATGCCGTGATAGAGGTGCAGGTCGGAGCCGCAGATGGCCGCCGCTGTAACCCGCACGATGGCGTCATTCGGATGCTCAATCCGAGGAATGTCTTTTTCTTCGACGCGGACCTTGTAGGGTCCGCGGTACACCATTGACCGCATTGGTTTCCCCTTTTAGCAAGCATGCTGATGATTTGTGTTTACCCTGCCTCGCGCAGCTCCGGGTAGTCAAGGGTGGCAAAGCTGCGGCGGCGGAATCTCGAACGCATGTTCGAACAGAAGGACGGCCGCTCACCTTTCCTGGAGTCGCCTGCGGGTTGCCTGCAGCCGAGATCCGGGCCTTCTGAGCACTTGAATGTGACGTACGTCATTGATACGTTTCAGAAAGCGGTTTCACACAGTCAATCCAGGAGAACCATGGCCATCGGCAGTACCAGCATGCTCACTGACATCCAGATCCGGGATCCGTTTGTCCTGCCCGTGGCAGCGGAGGGGGCCTATTACCTCTTCGGCAGCACCGACGCGGACATCTGGTCAGGCCCCGGCACCGGCTTCGACTGCTACCGCAGTGTGGACCTCAACCAGTGGGAGGGGCCGCTGCCCGCCTTCCGCCCGGATGATTCCTTCCTGGGCTACACGGAGTTCTGGGCGCCGGAGGTCCATGCCCACCTTGGCCGGTACTACATGTTCGCGACCTTCAAGGCTCCCGGCGCCATGCGCGGAACGTATGTGCTGGCAGCCGAACGCCCCGAGGGCCCGTACATCCGCTGGTCCCCGGGAGCGGTAACACCGGCGAACTGGCAGTGCCTGGACGGCACCTTCCACGTGGACGACGACGGCGCACCGTGGATGATCTACTGCCACGAATGGGTCCAGGTGCATGACGGCGCCGTGTATGCCCAGCGCCTGTCGCCGGATCTGCGCTCAGTCACCGGTCCGCCCGTTTTCCTGTTCAGTTCCTCCGAAGCGTCATGGAGCACTCCGCTGAAGCGCCGCGAGCCGCTGAAGTTCCCCGCCTACGTGACGGACGGCCCCTTCCTGCGCCGGACGGCGGCCGGGGAACTGCTCATGGTGTGGTCGGCCATGGGCAGCAGCGGTTATGCGATGGGGGTGGCCCGCTCCGAGTCGGGGCGCGTGGAGGGGCCCTGGACACAGGACCCCGATCCGGTGTGGCCCGAGGACGGCGGGCACGGCATGATTTTCGATACGTTTGACGGGACTCCTGTCCTTACCCTCCATCACCCCAACCGGACGCCGGATGAGCGCGCCGTTCTGCAGCCGCTTCCAGCCGGGCAGTTCACATGAGTCCCGAAGCATCACGGGCGCATGCCCCGGCCATCAACCGCAGGCAGCTGGTGCGCCGCCACAATGTCCGCCAGGACCGGCTGGATCCAACCAGCCCCGCATCGGTGGGCAACGGAGACATCGCCTTCACCCTGGACCTCACCGGGATGCAGACGTTTCCGGATGAGTATCCGGTGGGAGAACCCGGTGACAAGGATGCCGGAACCCTCCTGGGAACACAGTCCTCCTGGGGCTGGCACTCCATCCCGCCAGCCGGAGACACCCCCGACATTGCCGATTCCCTGGTGGAATACGGCTCCCCGCGGGGCCCGGTGCGCTACGTTGACCTCAACGGCGGCACGCAGGATGAGTTCAGTGAGGCGCTGACCGGAGGCGAAGCCTGGCTGCGGGCCAACCCCCACCGGCTCGATCTCGGCCGCATCTCACTGTCCCTGGACGACGGCACCGGCCCCCGGCCCCCACAGCCAGCAGAAATGAGCGCCGCAGAGCAGTGCCTGGACCTGTGGACGGGAATAGTAACGAGCACCTTTGCGCTCGCAGCCGAGCCGGTCACGGTGGAAACCGCATGCCATCCGGACCGGGACGAGCTGTCCCTGACCGTTAGCTCGCCCCTGCTCGCCCGAGGCCTGGGCCTAACCGTCGCCTTTCCCTACGGATCGGGGATCTGGCACAACGCGGCGGACTGGGAACAGCCCGGAGCCCATCGGACGCTCGTCGAGCGCACAGACGGCGGGTGGCTTGTGAAGCGTACCCTCGATGCGGCGGAATACCGGGTGCGGATTGCCAGTGCCGAAGCTGCGCTCGAACTCACCGGGGACCATGAGCTGCGCATCAGCACTCCCGGCGAGAGGCTGGAAATCTCCTTCCTGTTCCTCCCCGCAGGGATACCCGCTGCAGGACACCGTGGCACGGACGCCGGAGCGGACCCGGAGCCGGCAGGTGCGGCCGGCACAATGGCCGCCTCACGGCAGGGCTGGGAGCGCTTCTGGATGACCGGAGCGGCAGTGCAGCTTGCCGAGACCCCGGATCCGCGGGCCATGGAACTTGAACGACGGATCGTGTTGTCCCAGTACCTCACCAAGGTGAACTGCTCGGGCATGACACCGCCCCAGGAGACCGGGCTGGTGTGCAACTCCTGGCGCGGCCGGTTCCATCTGGAGATGCACTGGTGGCACAGCGCCCACTTTGCCCAGTGGAACCGTCCGGAACTGTTGGAGCGGAGCATGGGCTGGTATGAGGACATCCGCGGGTCCGCGACCGCCACGGCCCGAAGCCAGGGCTTCCCGGGCGCCAGATGGCCTAAGCAAGTGTCACCGGACGGCAGGGAGAGCCCGAGCACCATTGGCCCGTTCCTGGTCTGGCAGCAGCCCCATCCCATCTACCTGGCCGAACTTCTTTACCGCGCGCAGCCGTCCCGGGAGCTGCTGGACAGGTATGCCGGGATTGTCCGCGACACTGCAGATTTCATGGCAGGCTTCGCCGTGCCCGTTGACGGGGGCTACCACCTCGGTCCGCCCCTGATCCCGGCCCAGGAGAGCTACGCGTCACTGCGCGCCCGGATCAGCAACCCCACCTTTGAGCTCGCCTATTGGCAATGGGCGCTCAGGGCCGCAGGCCAATGGATCCGCCGGATGGGCGGGGAGCCTGATCCGCTGTGGGAGGAGGTCGCTGCGGGGATGGCGGCACCGATGGTCAGGGACGGTGTGTATGCCGCCATGGACGTCGAACCGTTCACCGTTCGGGAGGACCACCCCTCCATGCTGTGCGCACTGGGGTTCCTGCCCTCGACCGAGCTTATTGACCACGCCACCATGCGGGCCACCCTGCATGACGTGCTTGGTGACTGGGATTGGAAGAGTACCTGGGGGTGGGACTATCCGGTTGCCGCTATGACGGCAGCCCGTCTGGGCGAACCAGAAACCGCCGTGGACTCCCTGCTGATGCCGGTCGGGAAAAACACCCATCTCCCCAATGGGCACAACCGCCAGACCTCCACACTTCCCGTGTACCTTCCCGGCAACGGCGGCTTGCTCGCCGCCGTGGCGCTAATGGCGGCAGGTTGGGACGGCGGTCCATCAGGCCATGCCCCCGGTTTCCCCGAGTCATGGACCGTCCAATGGGAGGGGCTGATACCGGCGCCCTGACTTTTCGCGGCACCCCGCCCCACAAACCCGCCCACACTTCACTTGCACTTCCACTTCACTGAACGGGGAACTCCATGACTCAACATTCCAAATTACGACGCTTGATGGGGGCTGCAGCCGCAGCCGTACTACTGGCCACCGGCTGCAGCAGCTCAGGTTCCGGCGGCGAAGGGGAGGAGGGTCCGGTAACCATCCGGTTTTCCTGGTGGGGCAACGACACCCGCGCGAGTGAAACCATGCAGGTCATCGAAGCCTTCGAAGCAAAGAACCCGGACATCAAGGTAAATGCCGATTTCTCCGACTTCGGCGGCTACTGGGACAAGATGGCTACTCAGACCGCGGGAGGGGATGCGCCCGACCTGTTCGCCATGAGCGGCTCCTACCCCTCCGAATACGCCAGCAGGGGAGCACTGCTGGACCTGTCCGAGGTGTCCGGCACCATTGATACCTCCGGGTTTGCCGAGGGAACGGTTGAGCTCGGCCAGATTGACGGTGTCCAGTACACGGTGACTGCCGGAGTCAATGCCATGAGCATGGTGGTGGACCCCGTGGTGTTCGAAGCGGCCGGGGTGGACCTGCCCGACGACGAGACGTGGACGTGGGAGGACTACAGCGAAATTGCCGCTGAAATATCCGCAAAGTCACCGGCCGGCACGTATGGAACGACACCCATGACCAACGATTCATTCCTGGCAGTCTGGGCCCGCCAGAAGGGGGAAGAACTGTATGCGAAGGACGGGTCGTCGGTGGCGATGAGCGAAGGCACGCTCACCGACTGGTTTGAAATGAACCTTGACCTCATGGAAAACGGCGGGTCTCCCGAGGCTTCCGTTGCTGTGGAGGACATCAACTCGGGTTCACCGGAGCAAACTCTCATGGGTGTGGGGCGCCAGGGCATGAAGATCTCATGGAGCAATCAAATGAATGCGTATGCGGGCAACGGGCTGCTGATGATGAAGCTTCCGGGTGAAGCCGGGAAGCCGGGAGCATGGCTGCGCTCCTCGATGGAGTACGCGATCAGTTCAGCGTCCGACCATCCGGAGGAGGCGGCGCGGCTGCTGGACTTCCTGGTCAATGACGAGGAGGCGGCCAAGGTGATCAAGCTGGACCGCGGAATGCAGGCCAATCTGGAGGTGCGGGCGCAGGTGCTTCCACTGCTGGATGAAGGGAAACAGCAGGAGGCAGACTATCTGGACCGACTGGCCGCCCTGGACATCACTCCTCCCGCCCCGCTTCCGCCCGGTTCCTCCGACACACTGAAGATCCTGGACCGGCAGCTCTTTGAGGTCCTGTTCGGCCGGCTGTCCGCACAGGAGGCTGCGAAGGCATTCATCAGCGAGGTGAACACCAACCTCTCCTGAAACTAGGAAAGGAGCGCCATTCGAACAAACGTTCGAATGGCGCTCCAGTCTGGACACCGGTTTGCCCGGCGCTCGCCGGTGCCCCTACCCGGCGGAGGATTCCTAGGCCTTGCTGACTTCAACTTCCACAACGGCCCAGGACAGCGCGGGAAGGGTGAGCCGCAGTTCGCTGCCCACTGCCTTTACTCCGGACAGGGGAGCCAACCCCACCTGCTCGCCGTCGGCCTGCGAGTTGATGGCAAAGCGGTCCCGGCCCTCGGGAACCTGCAGGACTTCGGAGCGGGTGACTTGGCCGGCGTCGAATCCGCCGAGGGAAACTTCCACATCGGCCGCTTCCTCCAGGCCGCGGTTGGCCAGGAAGAGTGCAACCTTTCCGGCTTCTTCGTCCCACGTAACACTGACGTCCACGAGGTCAGCGTCGCCGAAGCGCGTGGTGGCATATTTGTCGGAATCCACAGCCGTGCGCATGATCCGTCCCTTGGCCAGGGCAGCCATGCGGGCAAACGGATGAAAGATGGTCTGCCGCCAGGCCGGCCCGTTCTCTTCAGCCATGATCGGGGCAATCACGTTCACCAGCTGGGCCTGGTTGGCAATGCTCACCCGGTCACCGTGGCGCAGCAGCGAGTTCAGCAGGGTCCCGACGACGACGGCGTCCGTCACGTTGTACTTGTCCTCGATGACGCGGGGGTGCTCGCGCCAGCCCGCGCGCGCCACCGCGGCCGGCTGGTCGTCGGTGTCCAGCCCCCGCTGGTACCAGACGTTCCACTCATCGAAGGACAGGTTGATGAACTTCTTGTGCTTGCCGCGTGCCCTGACGGCGTCTGCGGTGGCGACCACTGACTCAATGAAATAATCCATGTCGACTGCGCTGGCCAGGAAGCTCTCGGCATCACCTTCGTCCTCTTGGTAGTAGGCATGCAGCGAGACGTAGTCCACCTCGTCGTAGGCATGGCCGAGCACGGTCTGCTCCCAGGCGCCAAAGGTTGGCATGGAGGAGCTGGAGCTGCCGCAGGCAACGAGCTCGAGGTCCGGATCGACGTACCGCATGGCCCGGGCGGCTTCCTGGGCCAAACGGCCGTACTCGTCAGCCGTCTTGTGCCCGGTCTGCCATGGCCCGTCCAGCTCGTTGCCCAGGCACCACAGCTTGATGTTGAAGGGGTCCTTGTGCCCGTTTTTGGCCCGAAGGTCGGAGAGATAAGTGCCTCCGGGGTGGTTGGCGTATTCCACCAGTTCGCGTGCGGCATCAACGCCGCGCGTGCCCAGATTGATGGCCTCCATGATTTCGACGCCGGCCTTGCGGGACCAGTCCACAAACTCATGCAGGCCAAAGGCATTGGTCTCCACCGTGTGCCAGGCGCCGTCGAGCCGGGTGGGTCGCTGGTCAATGGGCCCGACGCCGTCCTCCCAGTTATAGCCGGAGACAAAGTTCCCGCCGGGGTAGCGGACAACGGTGGCTCCCAGTTCACGGACCAGGCCCAGGACATCCTGCCGGTAGCCCTGCTCGTCGGCTTCGGGGTGGCCCGGTTCGTAGATTCCGGTGTAGACGCAACGGCCCATGTGTTCCACGAAGGAGCCGAACAGGCGCCGGGGAACCTCTCCGATGGTGAAATTGCGGTCAATGCTGATCCTTGCGCGGGACATATATTTTTACTCCTTGAAATGGTGGTGCGGTCTGAACTGGTGATGCGCTCCGAACTGGAGCGGGGGTGGGAGTGATGATGGGAGGGGTGGTGGAAGGAACAGGCGCCGTCAGGTGCCGGCAAGGCCGGTGGTGGAGATGCCCTTGATGATCTGCCTCTGGAAGAAGAGGAAGACGATGATCAGCGGCAGGGCAGCCAGCAGGGCGGAGGCCATGTTTTGTGCATACTGGATGCCATAGGCGCTCTTGATGGTCTGCAGCCCCACCGGAAGCGTGAGCAGCGAAGGATCGTTGGTTGCGATGAACGGCCACAGGAAGTTGTTCCAGGCACCGATGAAGACAAAGATCGCTACGGCAGACAGGATCGGGCGGGAGAGCGGAAGGACGATCTGCAGAAACACCCGCATCCTCCCGGCGCCGTCCATGATGGCCGCTTCTTCTAGTTCCCGCGGAATCTGGTCGAAAAACTTCTTGAGAATAAAGACCATCGCCGGAGCAATCACCTGCGGAAGGATGATCGCCCAGTAGGTGTCAATCAGGTGCATCGACAGCAGCTGGTAGAACAACGGGATGATCAGCACGGGCGGCGGAATGATAATTGACGCGATGATTACGGACATGAGGATTCGCTTGCCCTTGAAGTCGATCCGGGACAGGGCATAGGCGCACAGCGCCGAGATGACAAGGGTGATGACGGTGATGGCTGCCGAGGTGATCAGGGAGTTCCAGGTCCACAGCGGAATGTTCCCTTCGCCGAGCACCTTGGTGAAGGCATCCAGGGTAAAACCGGATTCAGGGAACCAGGTGAGCGGGGTTGCTGCCGCCTCGGTCTCGGGCTTGAAGGCCGTAACCGCTGCCCAGGCATAGGGAAGCAGCCAGACAACGGCCAGGACGGAAACAATTGCGGTTCCGGCGATGCGTGCGGGGGTTGCCGTGCGCCTGCGGTTCTGCCGCGGGGCCGGCGGTACCGGTGCCGCCGGAGGTCGGGTAAGTGCCGGTGCTGCCATGTCAGAGGCTCCTTCGCCGGTTGATGAAGAACTGCCCGCACGAGACCACGATGATCAGGGCGAAGAACACGTAGGAAATGGCTGCGGAGTAACCGAACCGATAGCCGGTGAACCCGGTTTCGAAGATGTACTGCACGATCGTCCGCGTGGTGCCCGCGGGTCCGCCTTGGGTCATTTGGTAGACCTGGTCGAAGATTTTCAGGGATGCCAGGACTTGGAGGATGACGATGAGGACCGTGGTCGGCCCGAGCTGGGGGAGCGTAATGGAGAAGAACTGCCGCCATCCTCCGGCTCCGTCCAGTGACGCCGCCTCGTAGTGCTGCTGCGGAATGTTCTGCATGGCTGCCAGGTACAGCAGGAAATTGAAGCCCACGGTCCACCAGACAGTGGCGATGACGATGGCCCACATGGCAACCTTGGGGTCGTTGAGCCAGGCGACCGGCGGAATACCCACCTTCGAGAGAATGTCGTTGATCAGGCCCAGCTGCGGGTTGTACATCCAGGTGAAGAACAGGGACACCACGGTGGAGGCCAGCAGATAGGGCGAGAAGAAGGCCAGCCGCCACAGCCACTGGGCCGGAAGGCCCATGTTCACCAGAGCTGCCATGGCCAAGGCAATGACCACCAGCGGAACGGTGCTGATTACGGTGAAGTACAGGGTGTTGCCCAGCGACTGCCAGAGATCCGGATCCTGGAACGCTTCGGTGTAGTTCGCGAAACCGAGCAGCTCGCCATTGGCGCCGGTGAGGGACTTTCCGGTCAGGCTCATGTAGAAGCCGTAGACGATGGGCCAGACCAGGAAGAGGGCGAAAAAGGCCAGGAACGGAGCGCTGAATCCCCAGCCGTGCAGGTTGTCCCGGCGTGACTTGCGCCGGGCGTTGGGCGGGGCAGCTGATTGTCCGGCAGCGCTGCCGGCACCCCTTGAAGCGGTTGCGGTACTCATGAAGGACTCCTTTGTCGCTTTCAGTGAAATACTTTGTGCCTGGTCGGGTTTATACGGGGTTCGGCTTGGCCAGGAGGATGTTGAGCCGGTCGACGAAGGAGTCCCAGCCGGTTTCCGGCTTGTCCCGGCCGAGGAAGACATTCTGGACGCTGTTCGCGAAGAAGGTCTGGAAGTCCGATCCCGAGCCGGAGAAATAGGCGCGGGGATCGTAGTTGATGATGTCCGCCGCAGCTGCATAGTTGGCCTGCGGTGTCAGCGCGCCGTACTCCGTTGACTTGATGATGGGCTGATAGGAGGGGATGTGCCCCGCCTCCGCCCAGGCGAAGGATCCCTTCAGCACGTCCGCGACGAATTTGTAGGAGTCGCGGCGCAGGGAGTCATCGAGGTTTAGTTGGTGCGGCAGCACAAAGGCGTGGGAGTCCGCATAGGCTGCCGGGGTGCCGAACAACGTGGGGATGGGGGAGGCGCCCAACGGAATGTTCGCCGTCTTCATGGTGGGCAGTTCCCACACTCCGCTGAACAGCATGCCGGAATCGCCGCCGGCAAATTCTGCGATGGCCGTGTTGATGTCTCCGCTGCTGGTGGTGATCGTGTCATCCAGCAGCGAGCGGATGAATTCCAGGCAGGAGATGGCGACGTCGCGGTCCACCTCGGCGGCCTCTCCCTGGTTGAGAACCATTTCAGCGCCGTGCTGGCGGTAAAAGGTGTAGAAGAGCCGCCACATCTGTGCCCCGTCGCCGAGGTACCCGTAAGACAGCCCGTGCCGCCCGGTGACCTTCTGCATTTCCAGGGCCACCTCCCGGAACTGTTCGGGGGAGTTGACGGGGACCAGCTGCTTGTCGCTGCCCAGTACCCCGGCTTCTGCGGCAATGTCGGTGTTGTACATCATGATGAACGGATGCGAGTCCAGCGCGATGCTGAAGACCTTGCCGTCGATTTGGCTGTTCTCCCAGATGCGGGGGGCGAAGTCTGCTTCCGTGACACCGTTTTCCGCCAGCAGGTCCAGATCCCATTCGTCCAGCAGCCCTCCGGGGGCGTATCCCACCACCCGGCTGGCGTGCATGATGGCGAGTTCCGGCGGACGGCCCCCGGCCGACGCCATGGAGAGCTTGGTGTAGTAGGGGGCACCCCAGGCCAGCACGGTCGGGGTAACGGTGAAGCCGGGGTTTTGCGCATTGGCCGCATCGATCATGCCCTGCATTTTGATGCCGTCTCCGCCGGAGAGAAGATGCCAAAACCGCAGGCTCTCGGCCGCGCCGGACGAGGGGGTCCCGCAGCCGGAGAGCGAGCCCACCGTCAGCGCACCTCCCAACAGCGCACCGGTCCCCATCAACAGTTGCCGGCGGTTTAAGGCCGGCCCGGCGCCTAACTGTGGTCTTTTCACGCGTCACTCCTTTGTGCACGTTGGATACAGTCTTCCGGTCCTCCCCGAAGGGGGCGGTCCGGTGGCCCGAGCCTAGACCGCGCACCACCCCGCGGCAAGGAAAATTGTTAGCGCTAACGCTTTGTTACAACCCAGCCGCCGCTGGAACTTCGCGCCCGAAGTTGCCAGCTACACCGCCGAAGCCGGGGGAGCGGTGGAATCACGCACCACCAGCGTGGTGGCAAACTCAACATGGAGCGACTCCAGTTCCTCACCGTTGGCCAGGCGCAGGACGCTGCGCAGGGCTGAACGCCCCATTTCCTGCAGGGGCTGGCTGACCGACGTCAACCGGGGCACTGACTGTTCGGCCAGATCGGTTCCGTCAAAGCCCACCAGACTCAGGTCTTCGGGAACCCGCAGGTCGCGGCGGCGCGCCTCATCCAGTACGCCAAGGGCGGTCAGATCGCTGCCCGCAAAGATGGCGGTGGGCGGTTCCGCCAGCGATAACAGCTTGGACGCACCCCGGACACCGGAGGGAAGGTTGAAGTTTCCGCTGAGGATGTAATCATCCCGGACGTCGATCCCGTGCGCCCGCAGTGCCGCCAGATATCCATGCAGCCTGGCCATGCTGCACTCGGCGGCGTCGGGGCCGCCAATAAAACCGATCCGCCGGTGGCCGAGCTCAATCAGGTGCTCAACCGCAGCCTTGCCCCCGGCCCAGTTGGTCGCGCCAATACTGACAAAGCCGGACGGCGGCGGGTTCAGCGGATCAATGACCACCACGGGGATGTTCCGCCGCTCAAACGCCTCAAGCTGTTCGGTGGTCACTTCGGAGGTTACAAGAATCAGTCCCCGCCGGCCGGAATCAGCCAACCGTGAGGACCACTCCAGATGATTGGTGCTCTTGAGTTTCCCCGGCGTGACGGTGCTGAGCACCACCTCAACGTTTTCCGCCGACGCGCAGTTGGTAATGCCCATCAGGATGGCCAGCGAGTAGGAGGTGTTGAGGCCGTCGAACACCAGGTCCACAAGGGCGGGGGCGCTGGTGCGGAGCCGCCGCTGGACCGGGGACTCATAACCCAGCCGGGCCAGAGCCAGCTGCACCCGTCCGCGGGTGCCGGCCGCCACGTCGTCGCGCCCGTTGATGACTTTCGAAACCGTCGGGACGGAGACGCCGGCAAGCTCGGCAACACTGGCCAGCGTGGGTTTGTCGGTGCGTCCCCGGTTCACAGCGGCTCCTTTTTGCGTTTTAGCGAGAAAACGCTTTGCGAAAAACTTTCGGTCCTCGAAGTGTGCGGGATAGCAGGGGCTTGGGTCAAGAAGTCGCGTATTGCTTCGTGTTTGCTCTTGACGAGTGATGCCCATCACAGTACTTTTCAATGCAGCACTGAACTTATTTCGAAAGATTTCGAAACTTTCCCTGCTCCCGGGTGGGCGAGCGAAAACCCTTGCCGCAGCGATGCGGCTCTTTTCAATGGAGATTAGAAATGGAAAAGAAGTTTACTTCCCGTCGGTCGTTCCTCTCGCTGGCGGTGCTGGCGCCCGTCGCCGCCTACACCCTGACCGCCTGCGGCTCATCGGGCCCGGGTGACACCTCGTCCGGCGGAGCAAGCATTTGGGCGCTGAGCGGACAGCCGGACGAGGGCATCCGGCAGGACACCATCGACGCCTTCAACGAGGCCAACCCGGACATGCAGATCAAGCCGACCTTTTTCCAGAACGACGCCTACAAGACGAAGATCAAAACGGCCATCGGCGCCGGCCAGGCACCGTCCATCATTTACGGCTGGGGCGGCGGAACCCTGCGCACCTACGCCGAAGCCGGCCAGGTTGAGGACCTGACATCCTGGTTCGACGAAAACCCGGATGTCAAAGACCGTTTGCTGGAATCCACATTTGGCGCCGCAACCGTGGACGGAAAGATCTACGCCATTCCCACCCAAACCGTGACGCCGATCATCTTCTACTACAACAAGGAACTCTTCGATAAGGCCGGAGCGGAACCGCCCGCCACGTGGGAGGACCTGATGGCCCTGACCAAGACGTTCAATGACATGGGCGTTGCCCCGCTGTCCCTGGGCGGGCAGTCCCGCTGGACCTCGATGATGTGGCTCGAATACCTTTACGACCGGGTGGGAGGCCCCGAGCTCTTCACCTCCATCTACAACGGGGAGCCCGATTCCTGGTCGCAGCCGGCCGCGCTGCAGGCCAACACCATGATCCAGGACCTGGTTAAGGCGGACGGATTCATCAAGGGCTTCACCTCCATTACCGCTGACAGCAATGCGGACCAGGCACTGCTGTACACCGGCAAGGCTGCCATGATGCTTCACGGCGGCTGGACCTACGGCGGCATGAAGAACGACGGCGCCGGCTTTGTCGAGGACGGCAAGCTCGGCTGGATCAATTTCCCCACCGTCGAGGGCGGAAAGGGCGATCCGGCAAACACCGTGGGCAATCCCGCCGGCTACCAGTCCATTTCCTCGAAGGCCTCCGATACTGAAAAGGAGGCTGCCAAGAAGTTCTTCAAGGACGGACTGCTGACCGACGCGGAGGTTGACGCGTACATCGAGACCGGCTCGGTGCCGATCGTCACCGGCATTGAAGACAAGCTCGAAAAGTCCGCAGACAAGGAGTTCCTGAGTTTCCAGTACGGGCTGGCGAAGGATGCACCGAGTTTCCAGCAGTCATGGGACCAGGCGCTGAGCCCCACGGCGGCGGAAGCCCTGCTGAGCAACATTGACCAGCTGTTCCTGCTGGCGATCACCCCCGAGCAGTTCGCATCCAACATGAATGCGACCCTGGGCAAATGATCGCTGCCGTTCCGCCGGCCGCGCTCCCCGCCGCGGCCGGCGGCTCCAAGGCACAGGGGAAGGGCCAGGGCTCGGCGTCCAGCCGCGGCAAAACCGGCACCCTGTGGTGGCTGGTCCTGCCTGCATTGTTCTTCTTTGTGGTCTTCGCCGTCGTTCCGCTGGTGGGCGTCTTTGTGCTCAGTTTCGCGAACTGGGACGGCATCGGGGCCATATCCCTGGCCGGCATTGGGAACTGGCTGTCAGTCCTGGGCGATCCCGTGATGCACAACGCCCTGCGGCTGACCTTCCTCATCATGATCGTCTCCTGGCTGGTCCAGACGCCGCTGAGCCTTCTGCTGGGCGTCTTCACCGCCGGAAGCCAGAAGTACCGGGCTCTTCTCGCCGTCCTGTACTTCCTGCCGCTGCTGCTGTCCTCGGCTGCCATCGCCATTGCCTTCAAGGCGCTGCTGGACCCCAACTTCGGGCTGGCCGAGGGCCTGAATCTTCCTGTCCTCGCACAGGACTGGCTGGGACACCCGCAGCTGGTGCTGCTGGTGGTCATCTTCGTCATCGCCTGGCAGTTTGTTCCGTTCCACACGCTCATCTACCAAGGCGGCGTGCGGCAAATCCCGAAGTCGCTGTACGAGGCCGCGGAGATCGACGGCGCCGGCAAGATCAAGCAGTTTTTCCACATCACCCTTCCGCAGCTGAAGTACACCATCATCACGTCCTCCACCCTGATGGTCGTGGGGTCGCTGACCTACTTCGACCTCATCTTCGTGCTGACGGCGGGCGGACCGGGAAACTCCACCCGCATCCTGGCCCTGGACATGTACCTCACGGGATTCCGGGCCAACCTCATGGGCCCGGCGAGCGTCCTCGCCGTGATCCTGGTGCTCATCGGCCTGGCCCTGGCACTGGCCCTGCAGCGCCTGGGCGGCAAGGGCTCCAGCGGCAGCCAACTGGAAGGCATGTGACATGACTGCAACAGCAACCAAACGGGCGGATTCCTCCGGCCCCTCCGCCGCCAGACCTGCCGCCCGGCGCGGCCAGCGGTGGCGGAAACTGAACTACGCCGGGGGAGCGGCCGGCTGGATCTGGCTGGCCATCATCATCATCCCGGTGTATTACGTGGTGATCACCAGCCTGAAAACATCGGCCGGGTACTTCTCCCAGAATCCGCTGGCCGTGCCGGCGTCTCCAACCCTGGAGAACTACCGGATGGTGCTCGAGGCGGACTTTGCCAAGTACTTCATGAACAGCGCCATCATCACCATTGGTACCGTCATCCCGGCGGTGGCCGTCTCCTTCATGGCATCCTTCGCCATTGTGCGCGGCAACAGCCGGTTCCTGAGGTTCAGCAACGGATTGTTCCTGCTCGGGCTGGCCATTCCACTGCAGGCCACCATCATTCCCATTTACCTGATGATCATCCGGCTGAATCTCTATGACAGCCTCCTGGCGCTGGTCCTGCCCTCCATTGCCTTTGCCATTCCGCTGACCGTCCTGATCCTGTCGAACTTTATCCGCGACGTGCCAAACGAACTGTTCGAGTCAATGCGCCTGGACGGCTGCAGCGAATGGCAGACCATGTGGCGGCTTGCACTGCCGCTGACGAAGCCCGCCATTGTCACGGTGGGCATCTACAACGCCCTGGGCGTCTGGAACGGTTTCCTGCTGCCGCTGATCCTCACCCAGAGTCCGGACCTGCGCGTCCTTCCCCTGGCGCTGTGGACCTTCCAGGGCCAGTACAGTGTCAACATTCCGGCGGTCCTGGCCTCAGTGGTCCTGACCACCCTGCCCATCCTCGTGCTGTACATAGTCGGCCGCAGGCAGCTGCTCAGCGGACTCACCGCCGGATTCAGCAAATAGCACCACGCTTTACCAATGAAAGGACTTTAAATGCCGCAGGCAGAAACCACCCCGCTTCGGATCGGGATGGTCGGGTACGCCTTTATGGGCGCCGCACATTCACACGCATGGCGCAGCGCCCACAGGTTTTTCGACCTTCCGCTGACCCCTGAGCTGACGGCTCTCGCCGGCCGCAACGCCACAGCGGTGGAGGAGGCGGCCCGGAAGATGGGATGGTCCTCCACCGAAACGGACTGGCGGGCGCTGATCGAACGCGACGACATCGATCTCATCGACATCTGCTCGCCCGGCAACACCCATGCCGAAATAGCCATTGCCGCGCTGCGCGCCGGAAAACACGTGCTGTGCGAAAAGCCGCTGGCCAACACCGTTGCCGAGGCCGAAGAAATGACGGAGGCAGCCCAGGAAGCGGCACGCAATGGCGTGTTCGCCATGTGCGGCTACTCCTACCGCCGCACCCCGGCCCTCGCCCTGGCCAAGCGCATGGTCGACGACGGAAGGCTGGGGAAAATCCGCCAGGTGCGCGCCCAGTACCTGCAGGACTGGCTCTCGGATGAAAACGCGCCCCTGACCTGGCGCCTGGACCGCAACCTGTCCGGATCCGGCGCACTGGGCGACATTGGCGCGCACATCATCGATGCAGCTCAGTTCGTCACCGGGCAGCAAATCACCGGCGTCTCCGCGCTGCTGGAAACCTTCACGCGCCGCCGCCCGGTGGGAGGCGACTTTGTTGGGCTCGGCGGCCACGGGGACACCGGTGCGGACCAGGAAATGGGCGACGTGACCGTGGACGACGCCGCCATCTTCACCGCACGGTTCGACGGCGGTCCCATCGGCGTCTTCGAAGCAACCCGCGCCGCGCTGGGACGCAAGAACGCGATGCGCCTGGAAGTGAACGGCACCCTCGGCTCCCTCGCCTTCGACTTCGAAGACATGAACTTCCTGCAGTTCTATGACGCCACCGACCGCAGCGGCGAACAGGGGTTCCACCGGATCATGGTCACTGAACCAGAGCACCCCTACGTGGGCAACTGGTGGCCCACCGGCCACGGGCTGGGCTACGAGCACGGGTTTACGCACCAGGTCGTGGATCTGGTGACCGCGCTGGCGGCCGGAAGCCAGCCCACGCCGTCGTTCGCTGACGCCCTGCAGGTCCAGCGCGTGCTCGGCGCCGTCGAGGACAGCGCAGCCGCCGACAGCCGGTGGACCCCGGTGGAGAGTGAACCATCGATGGCACGAACAGCCTTTACAACCACAGCAGAGGAGATCCGATGACACGCCCAATTACCTTGTTCACGGGCCAGTGGGCCGACCTTCCGTTCGAGGAAGTGGCCCGGCTCGCCGGAGAGTGGGGCTACGACGGCTTGGAGATCGCCTGCTGGGGCGATCACCTGGATGTTTGGCGGGCGGTGGAAGACGACGAGTACCTGCAGGAGCGCCTGGATATCCTCAAGCGCAACAACCTCTCCGTCTATGCGATTTCCAACCACCTCAACGGCCAGGCCGTCTGCGACGATCCCATCGACGAACGGCACCAGGGGATAGTCTCCACCCGCGTTTGGGGCGACGGCGATCCTGAGGGCGTGCGCACCCGGGCTGCCGAGGAACTCAAGATGACCGCCCGGGCCGCTGCCCGGCTTGGGGTCAACACGGTCACCGGCTTCACCGGTTCCTCCATCTGGAAGACGGTGGCAATGTTCCCGCCGGTGCCCGATGGCATGATCGAGCGCGGCTACCAGGATTTCGCGGACCGTTGGAATCCCATCATTGACGTCTTTGACGAAGTGGGGGTGCGCTTCGCCTTGGAGGTCCATCCCTCCGAAATCGCCTATGACTACTGGACGGCCAAGCGCACCCTGGAAGCCATCGGTCACCGTGAAGGCTTTGGCCTGAACTTCGACCCCTCGCACTTCATTTGGCAGGACCTCGACCCCGCTGCCTTCCTGTACGACTTCCAGGACCGGATTTATCACGTCCATGTGAAGGAATCGGTCAAGCAGCTGGACGGCCGCAACGGCCGCCTGGGGTCCCACCTTCCCTGGGGCGATCCGCGCCGCGGTTGGGACTTTGTCACCGCCGGGCACGGCGATGTGCCGTGGGAGCGTATTTTCCGGATGCTGAACGCCATCGGCTACAGCGGTCCCACCAGCGTCGAATGGGAGGATGCCGGCATGGATCGTCTGGTCGGCGGCCCTGGAGCCCTGGCCCTGGTTCGGTCCCTGGCACAAATCACCCCGCCGGACGCCGCCTTCGATTCAGCTTTTGCAACCAAGTAAAGGAACCACCGAATGAGCACCACACGCCAGGCCCTCGTTGTCCGGGGCGGCTGGGACGGACATCAGCCCGTTGAAGCCACCGACCTCTTTCTGCCGCACCTCCGGGAGAACGGTTTCGAGATTCGAATCGAGGAATCCCCGAAGATCTACGCCGATGCGGACTACATGGCCAGTGTCGACCTGATTGTCCAGTGCAACACCATGAACACCATTGAGCGGGAGGAGTTCGAGGGCCTGCGGGCCGCCATTGAAGCCGGAACCGGCATGGCCGGCTGGCACGGCGGTATTGCTGATTCCTACCGCAACAACTCGGATTACCTCCACCTGATCGGCGGACAGTTCGCCTGCCATCCGGGCAAGCATCCGGACGAGCGGGTCGGTGATGCCTCGGATAATTTCATCGACTACACAGTCAACATGCTTCCGGCCGCCGCCGATCATCCCATCACCGCCGGAATTGGGGACTTCGACCTGCGGACGGAACAGTACTGGGTGCTCACTGACGACTACCTGGACGTCCTGGCCACCACCACGCTTCCGGCGCGGGAATGGGATGCCTGGCACCGCCCCGTCACCTGCCCGGCCATCTGGACCCGCTCGTGGGGCAAGGGACGTATTTTCGTCACGACGCCGGGACATTCCGTGGAAATCCTGCAGGACCCGAACGTCACCACCATCATTGAAAGGGGCATGCTGTGGGCCAGCCGCTAACCACTGGATCATCCACCGAAGTACTGCGTATTGGCATGGTGGGCTGCGGAAACATCAGCGCCGCCTACCTGGAAACCTTCCCCGGCCTGGACGCGGTGACCCTCACCGCCGTCGCGGACCTGGATATGGACCGCGCCCGCGAAGTGGCCGCAGCGCACCCCGGAGTCCGTGCACTCACCGTGGAGGAACTCCTGGCCGACGACGACGTGGATCTTGTCCTGAACCTGACCATTCCGGCCGCGCACGCGGACGTCGCGCTGAAAGCCATCGCCGCCGGCAAACACGTGTACGGCGAGAAACCGCTGGCGGCCAGCACGGCAGAGGGTGAGGCCATGCTGCAGGCCGCGGAGGCGGCGGGCCTGATCCTGGGCTCAGCGCCGGACACGGTCCTGGGCACCGGCATCCAAACCGCGCGCAGGGCCATCGATGAGGGGCTCATTGGGTCACCCGTCTCCGCCACTGCCACCATGGTCACCCCGGGGCATGAGCGGTGGCATCCGAATCCCGATTTCTATTACGTTCCGGGCGGCGGGCCGCTGCTGGACATGGGACCGTACTACGTCTCTGCCCTGGTCACCCTGCTGGGACCGGTCTCCTCGGTCATCGGCGCAGCCAGCAGCACGCGCAGCAGCCGGATCATCGGTTCCGGGCACCGCGCCGGCGAAGTCATCCCGGTCAGCACCCCCACCCATGTGACGGGTGTCCTGACCCATGAGTCAGGTGCACTGTCGACGCTGGTCATGAGCTTCGATGCGGTGGCCACCCATTCGGCGAACATTGAAGTCCACGGCGAAATCGGATCCCTGACGGTTCCGGATCCCAACCGGTTCGACGGCGACGTCCAGCTGCGCACGCTCGACAGCGACGGCTGGGAGGTGCTCCCGGTATCCGCTGGCTACCCGCACGCCTCACGCGGCATAGGCCTTCAGGATCTGGCCCGGACCCCGGCAGGGGAGCTGCCCCGGGCCAGCGGTGAATTGGCGTTCCACGTCCTCGAGGTCATGGAAGCGGTGCTTACTTCGGCTGACGCTGGCGCTGCGGTGGCGATCCGCAGCACCTGCGGGCGGCCGCCCGCCGTCGAGCTTTCCCACACCGTGGAAGAGGAGGTCAAGAGCCTGCGCTAGGCGTGCTCCGGGGCCCGGGTCCTCCGCTCAGGGTTCGGCGGCGCGGCGTTGCAGGACCTCGCGTTCACGGTCGTTCGCCGCCAGTTCAGCCGCCGCGGCGAAATCGGAACGCGCCTCCTCCCGCCGGCCCAAGCGCAGCAGCAGTTCCGCACGGACGCTGGGCAGTAAATGCGATCCGCGCAGTTGCCCCTGCTGCGCCAGCCGGTCGACCATGGCCAGGGCGGTGGCCGGGCCGGTGGCCATGGAGACAGCCACCGCCCGGTTAAGCTCCACCACGGGGCTGGGCGCCAGGCGTCCCAGGGCTTCATACAGCAGCACGATGTGCTGCCAGTCGGTGCGGGCCACATCGGGGGCACCGGCATGGCACTGGGCGATGGCTGCCTGGAGCGCGTAGCTGCCCCGTCCCCGTCCCAGCGCATCGGCGCGGGCCAGCGCAGCCCTGCCCCGCTGAATCTGCGCCCGGTCCCACCGCGTGCGGTCCTGGTCACCGAGCAGCACCGCGGCTCCGTCCGGGCGGGTCCGCGCCGCAAACCGCGAGGCGGAGAACTCCATCAGGGCAACCAGCGCATGCACTTCCGGCTCCTGCGGCACCAACCCGGCCAGGATCCGCCCGATCCGCAGGGCCTCCCCGGCCAGGTCCAGCCGAATCCACGCTTCTCCGGCCGTTGCCGCATACCCTTCGGTGAACATCAGATACACGACGCCGAGCACCCCGCCCAGGCGCGGACCCCAGCCGCTCGGTTCAGGCACTTCGAAGGGGACCCTGGCCGCGGCCAGGGTTTTCTTCGCCCGCACGATGCGCTGCTGAACGGTGGCGCTGGGAAGCATAAAGAGCCGTGCAATCTGCCCGGTGTTCAGTCCGGCCACTGTCCGCAGGGTCAGGATCACCTGGGACTGGTGCGGCAGCACTGGATGGCACGCCGTAAAGATGAGCCGAAGCACGTCATCCGGAACCGGGTTCCACTCCACGCCGTCGTCCTCCGGCAGGCGGGCTGCCAGCACCTGGTACCTGTCTTCAAGCCGCTCGGCCCGGCGCCATGCATCGATGGCTCTGCGCTTGGCCACGGTGGTCAGCCAGGCTGCCGGATTGCGCGGCACCCCCGTCCGGGGCCACTGCACCAGGGCGTCGGCGAGGGCCTCCTGTGCAACGTCTTCAGCAAACCCCATGTTTCCGGTGACGCGGGCCAGCGCCGCCACTATGCGGGCACCCTCGATGCGCCATACCGCCTCGAGGCGGCGGCTGACAGCCGCCGCCTGCGGGGCCTCTTCCTCCGGGTCCGGCATCAGCGGGTTCCCCTGCGCTTCCGCTGCCTAGGCGTTCCCGGAGCGCAGCTTGGTTTCAGTTTCCCGCCAGCCTTCCTCCTTGCGGATGTACTCATTGTCGGCAAAGTCCGCGAAGTCGCTGGCGTCCGTCACCCTGCGCACCTCCAGCTTCGATCCCGGACCGAGCGGGCAGCGCATGGCCCACTCCGCTGCCTCCTCCCTGGACGCGGCCTGGATGATCCAGAATCCGTTGAAGAGCTCATGGGTCTCGCCGTAGGGGCCGTCGGTTACCAGCGGTGGTTCCTCTGAGAAGTCGACGATAAAACCGCTGTCCTGGGTGACGTCGGCAAGTCCCTCTCCGGCCAGCAGGACCCCCGCGTTGATCATTGACTCGTTGTAGGCGCCCATTTGGTTGATGACCTCTTCCATGGGCATGTCCTTGAAGGCCTCCTTCGCCTCGTCGGTGGAACGCATGATGAACATGTACTGCATGGCCTGCTCCTTTGGTGGGAAGTGAGGACGCACTGTGCGTCTTCTACTATCCCGTCGATCCGCAGCCCGGGAAATCGACCACGGCGGAAAAGTTTTTTCTCCGGCGGACGGAGTATCACCCCTCCGTCTGCACCGAGGCGCCGGCCGTGGCAGTACCACCCGGAGTGGCATAGCCAATGGTCAGTGCGTCCACCACGGTTTGGCGGGCGTAGATTCCGCTTCCGGGTGCCGTTTCGGTGAGCAGGTCCAGGGTGAAGATGATTCTGCTGCTGGCGGCGCCGGGGTTCGCGGGCAGGACCACGGCGGAGGAGTACGCGAAGGGAGGTTCGAGGGCGAAACTGCCCGTATCAGTGGCCAGGACCGTTCCGGAACCGTCAAGCTTGGCTTCAAAGCGGGTGACCCGAACAGCCCCGCCGGTGCCCGGACCGTCAAGGTGCGCGTTGACGTTGATGATCGGTCTTGATTCAGACGTCCATTCGGCGACGTTTTCGGTGGTCCAGTAGTCAAGGACGAGGGTGTTTGCAGCGGCGGTCACCCGACGGGTCATGCTTCCACTGGCGAGATCCCCGGCGGAATCCGGCATCACGCCGTCGACCGATGAGGCGTGTTCCACCGCTGCGTCGGGAGCGCCGGTGGCTCCCGGCAGCCCGGGGATGGAACAGCCGGTCAGGACCAGCACGGCGGATGCTGCAAAGATGCCCAGAAAGCGGGGGAGGGGGCGGCCGGTGCGGCGGCGCGGGGAGCTCATACCCGGAAACCGCGGTGCCGGCGCAGTGCCTTCCGAAGCATGAAGGCGGTCTGGACCATGGTGGTGATGTACAGGACGGGCCAGCCGATGGAGAGGATGGCTGATTGCAGGTCAACCGGCAGCTGTGACCATGCGTACACCATGCCGGCACCAATGATCAGTGCGACGACGGCGGGCATCAGGAAGGCGTACCCGGCGCCCCGTTCAGCGCGTGCCTGTGCCGCCCAATTGTCGGTCTGGCGGCTGGAGAAGAACTTGGCCCAGGCGCGGACAAAATGCCCCATCCGCAGCCACAGATATACCTCGGCAGGCACGGCCAGCAGCGCGAACGCGATGTCGCGCGGGGACCGGGATTGGACCGAGAGCGCAATGCGCAGGTTCAGTAATACGGCCACCAGCGGAGGAATGAGCCAGACCGGATAGAACACGTAGGCTCCGATGCTCAGGGACGCGACCAGCAGGATGATGAAAGCGGCCCGGGTCATGATGTTGAACAGCATTGAGACGTTCTCGCTCCACCGCAGCCTGAGATTCGGATGAAACGGCTGGCCCGCCGTGTTGCTTCTCTGGCCCGGCCACATGAGGTCGATGGCGCCGTAGTTCCACTTGACCTGCTGCCCGTCCAGGGACCGGAAGGTGTCCATGCCGCCCACGGAAGCGCGGGCGCGGGCTGAGATCTTCGTGGCATACCCAATGTTCTTGATTTGCAGCGAGACCAGTGAATCCTCCACTTCCGAGTCTTTAACCCACGGTGTGGCCTGGCGGTTTTCCAGCAGAACATTCTGCAGCGCCGTCATGGACAGGATTGAGCACTGGCCGCCAAGAACGGCCATGTTCCTGCCACGCAGCAGGTTATCCATGTTGAATGCCGCAAATTGCGCGCGCTGACCCGCTGCGAGGAACTTGGCGATAAATCCCTTGGTTTCAGGTTCGGCCACCGTGTAGATCGCTGAAACTCCGCCGATGCGCGGATCGCTCAGAATCTCTTCCTCGAGCTGCTGCACCGCGTGCTTATCCACCACGGTGTCACCGTCAACACCCAGGAAGTAATCAAAATCGTCGCAGACCTGGGAAAAGCCGTAGTTGAGGGCGCCAACTTTTTTGTCCCCGTTGACCCCAATATCGTGGACAAAGACTTCAGTCCGGTAGGTGACGTCCTGATAGGTGTGTTCATGGGGTCCGGCGAATTCACGCGCCAGGAAGAATGTTTCGTCGTCTGTGTTATTGACGACAACGTGGATGACATCGGGCAGCCTGGTTTGCTTCAGGAGGGCCTTGAGCACGTCGACGATGGTGTCTTCCTCGTTGTACGCGGGAACCACGCAGGCAATTGTCGCCCTGGCCGTAAACCGGCCCTGCATTTTGGGGAAGGTCCGTAAATATCCCGATTTACGAAGATCCGCCTCCGGTGGAACGTCAACTGCAGTCATTGTGCCTCCAAGGTCATTCCGGTACAGCCATCCGGGAACGGATGGGTTATGCCCAGTCTGAAATTCCAACCACAATATGACTGCCTGCGAAGGCTCAAGAAATCCTCAACAAACGGCATCAAATCGCGATATAGGCCACATACTCAGGTATTGATGCGTCGAATTACTCGGATATTAATTTCTATGGCACTGCTGGGATAATCCCGCTTACGCACCGCGACCCCATCAGGGGAGCAGCGGAGATTCTCATACCAAAAATAGTAAGCTGACTTTCCATCCGTTCCCTGCCGCAGTGGGCCACTCCTAAACGCTTCAATTCGTATCCGGCAATTAATCCACCCACATTGTTTTTGCTGCGGCAGTCCTGATGCAGTGTGAATCAGCACGGGGGAGGGGGCGTTCCGATCGCCGAACGCGCGCCGCCACATCCTCGATCAGGTCCGCCCAATCATCACCAGGTACCACCCGCCCAAGACGCCGTTCACCCAAGTACACTGTGTACACAAGAGTTCACAGGAGGACGCGATGGCACCTGATCCGGCAAGGAATCCGTTCCGCCCAACGGCGGGAGCTGAACCACCGCAGCTCATTGGCCGCGCGGGGCTTCTGGACGAGTTCGCCTACGGGCTGCGCATCCGCTCCGGGGCGCCGGGGCTCCTGACTATCTTCACCGGCGCCCGGGGAATCGGCAAGACAGTGATGCTGGGCGAAGCGGAGGATGCTGCCCGCAGCCAGGGCTGGGCCGTTGTCTCGGAAACCGCGACACGCGGTTTCCTGGGCCGCATTGGAGAGTCCATGCGCGGGTACACCGAAGAGCTGGGCGGCGGACCTCCCGGGCGCAGGATCACCGGAATCAGCGCTGCGGGATTTTCCCTGACCACTGAGCTCCCTCCGGAACAGCAGACCGGATGGCGGCAGGTGGGCGAGCAACTGCTGCAGCTGCTCGATGCTCAGGGGACCGGCCTGGCCATCACCCTGGACGAGATCCACGGAGCCGACCGGGATGAACTGGCCCAGCTGGCAGCTTCAGTGCAGCACTTTATCCGCGACGGACTGCCGATCGCCCTGGTCTTCGCCGGCCTTCCGGCAGCCGTCTCCGACCTGCTCAATGAGGGAGTGGCCACCTTCCTCCGCAGGGCTGACCGGATCGACCTGCATGCAGCGGCCGTCGACGAAGTGGAGGCCTCCTACCGGGAGACCTTCGCCGGGTTGGACCATGCCCTCGAACCCGGCCTGGTAAGGACCGCCGCCGTTTCCACGGGCGGATATCCGTTCCTGATCCAGCTGATTGGCTATCACCTGTGGCAGCTGGCGGAGGCGACCGATGCTCCGCTGACAGCCGAGTCCGTGAATCTCGCCCTGGCCGCTGCCCACCGGAGGAACACCCGGGTGGTCATCGGTGCCGCACTTTCCACCGCATCGCCCAAAGATCTTGACTTCCTCCGGGCCATGGCCGAGGACGACGGCCCCTCCGCAACCGCCGATATTGGCCAGCGGCTCGGAAATCAAAAGAACACCATCGGCAACTACCGCGCCCGCCTGATCGACGCCGGTCTGGTTCAGCCGGCCGGACGGGGGCTGCTGGAATTCGCAATTCCCGGACTGCGGGAACACCTGCGCCGCACCTGAGTACCTGCAGCCCTGCCCCACCACAGCCGCAGCGGTGGGGCAGGCCTGTCGGCCAGGACGGTCAGGCCAGGACGGTGACGGGATCACCGGCCGCTTCGTGGACCGCCCACAGCGCATCCGCCACCTGTGCCGGTTCGTGAACACCGCCGTCGGCAATCTGGCCGACGACGACGAGCTGCGCAACGCGCACTCCGGCCGGCGTGAGTTCTTCGTGGAGAAGGTTGACGTACGCCGTCTCCGCCGTTGTTGCAATGGCACTGGCCGCCCGGCCGGCGGTTGGACGGACGGCGCCGCTGCCGGTGGTGAACAGCAGACTTCCGTACCCCCGGTCGATCATTGCGGGAACGACTTCGGCCACGGCAGTTGCAGCGCCCCCAACACTGAGCGCCAAGGATGCCATGAAGTCATGCGCCCCGGTCTGGAGTACCGGTTTGATGAGGTGGATGTCAGGCAGGGGACTGTAGCAGAGCACACCGACGGGGCCGAGCCGGCGGGTCAGGCCGCGAATCGCCGAGCTCAAGTGATCGGGATTGGTGGCGTCCGCCGCAGCGGAGGCCACATTAACTCCTTCTGCCCGAAGCGTTGTTTCCAATGTAGCGAGATGATCGGGATTACGGGCTATGAGGCCGATACTGCCGCCGGTTTGTGCGAACCGGCGGGCGACGGCGAGGCCAACCCCGCTGCCGGCGCCAACAATAATGGTTGAGTGCCTGGTTTCGAATTCCTGGTTCATGGATCCACGATCGATCATGGCCGGGCAGTAAAAAAGCGGCGCAGTGTTCCTATGACTGACGCACCCCCTCGCACCGCCCTGTGTGCACCTCGCTAGGATTCAGGACATGACCTCGCCATTAGGGGACTTCCTGAAGTCCAGCCGAAGCCGCGTTGCTCCTTCTGCTGCCGGATTGCCGACGACGGCGCGGCGGCGGGTTGCCGGCCTGCGGCGCGAGGAAGTTGCCCGGCTCGCGGGAGTGAGCGCGGACTACTACACCCGGTTGGAGCAGGGGCGCGAGAGTTCGCCCTCACCCCAAGTGGTTGACTCCATTGGACGGGTTCTGCTGCTCGACGAGCACGGACTCAGTCACCTGTACCGGCTGGCGGGGCTGACACCCACCCGGGCGGCAGTGACCAGTGACGAGGTGGACTCCGCCCTCGTATCCATGATTCATGAGTGGCCGGAGCATCCCGCGCTCGTTCTGGGCCATGCTTTTGATGTTGTTGCCGCCAACCCGCTGGCAGAGGCCTTGTTCCTGGGCTTCCCTCCGCGGCGAAACCTCATCGAATCCATCTTTCTCGACCCGGCTTCGCGCACCCTCTACCGCGACTGGCGTGAGATTGCCTCGAACACCGTTGCCGGCTTCCGGCTCCTGTACGCTGCCCAGCCGGATGACGCTCACATCAGGGAAGTGCTGGCCGCACTGGAGGATGGCAGCGAGGATTTTGCCGCCATGTGGGCTGATCACCTGGTGCGGGGGAGGCGGCTGCCCTCCAAGCGGTTCCTTCATCCGCACGCCGGAGCCCTGGAACTGCACATTCAGACCTTCGACGTGCGTGCCGCCGCCGGTCAGGAGCTTGTGGTGTACCGGGCGATGCCCGGCACGGCTGACGCAGCCGCACTGGGACTGCTGCGGAACCTTCCGGCGGTTTCTTCGCCGTCAGCTTCTCGACCGTCATCGCCGGCTCCTGAGCCAGCGTCGGGGCCGCCGTCCGAGCCGGCACCAATGGACACCGCTGGGCCGTCGCTCCAGGAACGCTCCACCTGATGCCGCTGTGTACAAGCGGCTTGTGTTTGCGGCTGACGGAGCAGTCAGTCACGTCAGGGGAGCCCCTCCTCAAAGCTAGTTGACATAATGTAGATTATCGGTGTTAATGATCGAGCCGCCAGAAGGGGTTTCCGCACAATGCCACACGGTCGTAACACGTCAATCCCCTGCTTTTTGTCCCGCTCCGGCCGCAGGAAGCAGCCATCAGCCGCGGTTCTTTCCGGGCTCGCTCCACTGATCTCCGAGCTCCGAATTGTGCCGATACGGGTCGCACTGGGCAGGACGCCGGCCCCTTCCGGTGTACACCTCTCATCGGTTGACATAATGTCCCCCGGGGTGCCGGTCGGGGTGTTTCGGGAATTTCCGGATCCACCGCTTTGTTGACATAACACCTGCCCCGGAAGGTGGATCGGGAAAGCCTCTTGGAGGCACTTGTCATAACGCACAGCCGGAGCTGCGGTGCCGCAGGAACTGACCTGACATAACTTTTGCCCAGGACTTCCGCAGCCTCCCCCGCAGACTTCGCGGGATCACGCCCAGCACAAGCGGGCCGAAAAAATAGGACGCCGATCACTTCCATGGGAGCCAAACAGGCCCTAAGATATGCCATCACGCTTCCAGTTGGTGAAATTGGGCCTGTTGCCTATATGATCTACGCTCAACCCCCCAAAATTCAGGAGATAAGCACTTCACATGGCTACTGATTATGATGCTCCGCGCGTCAAGGAAGAAGACCGCCCCAGCGACTCCCTTGAAGGACTGAAAGCCCAGCAGCGCGGCGGCGCAATGACGGCTGTTCGGGACGTCGCTGACGAAACGGATGCCATCGACGGCTTCGAGCTTCCCGGTGCTGACCTGTCCGGTGAAGAACTGCTGATCAAGGTTGTCCCGGCCCAGGCTGACGAGTTCACCTGCATGTCCTGCTTCCTCGTGCGGCACCGCTCGCAGATCGCCAAGGAAAAGAACGGCGACAAATACTGCGTGGACTGCGAAGGCTAAAACCTCTTCGCCTCCCGGTTTGGGTGTCACGGCTGATCCGTGGCATCCAGGCCGGTATTTTTTTGCCCGCCCGCACTGTGCCGTTCGGGTCACAGCACCGGCTGGATCACTTCATTGCGGCGCAGGAACCACGGCTTGTAGGGCGGATCGAACAGTGCGAACCGCGGGTGTCCCTGCGGGGTCAGGCCGGCGGAAGCCACCGCCTCCCCCAGCGCCCGGGCATGATCCATACAGTTCCGATCCGTCCAGCGTCCGGCGAAACCCAGTGCCGCTCCCCGTGCCTCAGGCATCACCACCAGGGACACTGCCGGATCATCAGGGGTGGGCGCAGTGTTAATGGACATGGATTCCGGCAGGACGAACGCAACCGTGTAGGTGTCGGCCAGTGATTCCGCCTGCAGCAGTACAGGTGCCGTCATGGGAATGCGCTGTGCGGGACGGGCGGAGCCGGCTCCTTGCGTGCCAAACAGTTCACCGGCCGGATCCGGTGCCGGGGTGTCTTGTGCCGGGGTGTCTTGTGCCGGGGTGTCTTGCCCCGGGGTGTGCTGACCGGAGGTGTTCTGCCCGCTGATGTAGCCGAAGAGATAGCGGAAGGCAGTGCTTCCGGCCGCCCCCAGCACCGAGTGGACGGTCACCTGCGCCACCAGGTGCGCGGGGTACAGCCGCAGTTCGAAACCTGGAAAAGCTCCCAGCACCTCGTAAGGCTGTTGCTCTGTCATGGTGGACCGAGCGTACCGCCGGGCTGTCTACGTGGAAACAGGCGAGGGCCACTAGGATAGGGCGGTGCCCACAGATTCCCACCATATCCGTGACCTGGTCCTGCCGCTGCTTGAGGCGGAAATGCCTCCGATCGTCCAGCTGGGGCACCCCGCCCTCCGCGGGCCGTCCCTCCCCTACGACGGGCAGCTGACGTCCGGTGAGCTGAGCGCCTTCATCGAGCTCATGCGCCGGGTGATGCACGCGGCGCCCGGGGTTGGACTGGCGGCACCGCAGCTTGGCGTGCCGCTGCAGATTGCCGTCATGGAGGACCGGTTCGACGCCGATCCGGAGATCAGCGACGTCCGGCAGCGCCACCCCCTGCCGTTTGTTACCGTGATCAATCCCGCGTACACGCCCCTCGGCCCGGAGACCGTCGAGTTTTATGAAGGGTGCCTCTCCTTCAACGGCTACCAGGGGGTTGTCCCGCGGTACCGCGCCGTGTCGCTGGCCTACACCGACCCCGCCGGCACCCTGGTGGAACAGGACTTTGAGGGTTGGCAGGCGCGGATCGCGCAGCACGAAACCGACCACGTGCACGGGACGGTGTATGTGGACAAAGTCCTGACCCGGTCCCTGTGCAGTAACGCCGAGTACCTGCACCGCTGGGCCTCGCCGTCGATCGACGAGGCCCGGCGGACACTCGGGTTCTAGGCCTCCGCGGCCTGATTGACCGCTGTCGGCAGCCATTGCGCCCACCAGCGCAGGATGTGCTCAAAGCGCTGCCGCCGGTGCCACGGGGTTCCGGCGCGGGACAGCTCGTGGTTCTCGCCCGGGAACAGCAACAGCTGCGTGGAAACCCCGTTGTGCTTCAAGGCCGTGTAGTAACGCTGGGCCTGCTCCACGGGGCAGCGCAGGTCCTCCTCGGAATGGATGACCAGCGTGGGGGTCCGGACATCACCCACACGGGCCATGGGACTCTGCGCGAGCACCTTTTCCGGGTCCTCGCCGGTGTACCCCTGGCTGAAGAACCAGCCGATGTCCGCCGACCCGACAAAGGACAGCGGGTCCAGGAAACCGCGCTCAACGATGGCTGCGGTGAAGCGGTGGTCATTTGCCGTCGTCCAGGCGGTGAGGTAGCCCCCGTAGGAGCCGCCCATCACGCCAAGCCGTCCGGCGTCGAGCTCCGGATGGGACTTCAGGGCGCCCTCCAGGAAGGCCAGGACATCGTCAAGGTCCTTGGTGCCCATGGCTTCCTTGATGACCCGGCCGTGCTCCTGCCCGTATCCGGCGGATCCCCGCGGGTTGCACTGCACCACGGCGTAGCCGGCCGCAGCGTAGGCCTGCGCTTCGTCAAAGTAGGCGCAGTCGAACTGCGCAAAGGGGCCGCCGTGAATATTCAGCAGCACCGGGTGCGGGCCCGGGCCCTCGGGCAGGAACACCCAGCCGTGGACGGGATACCCGTCCCGGGAAGCGAACGTTTCCTCGCCCCCCTCAGCCACCCGGGTCTCCGAGCGCAGAGGCGCCGAGAAGTCCGTCAGCTGCAGCAGCCCGCCGGCTTCCACCAGGGCTGCATCGCCCATGGTTGCACCGTCCGAGTAGCTCACGACGACGGCGCCGTCCACTGCCGCCGCGCCGTGGACCACCTGTCCCGTGCCAACCAACGTTTCCCGGCCGCCGTCGGCGTCAATGCGCAGCAGGTGAACGGAACCGCGGGTTCGGTTGAAGACCAGGACCGCCGAGCCGCCTGCGGGAACGACGCCGCCTTCAGCGAGGTCGGTGTCTTCCGGGTCGGTCAGCCGGCGGGCCGGCCCGTCCAGATCAGCCGGAAGGACATACAGGGAGGTGTTGCGGGCCACGAAGTCGGTGCCGGACCCGGACAGGTCCTGACCCAGGAAGTACAGCCACCTGCCGTCGGTGCTGGGCGTCGGATGCGAAGCGCCCAGGAGTGCAGTACCTGACGTGTTCGTCAGGCGCCGGGGTTCCCCGCCGGCCAGGTCAAGGGCGTACACATCGGAGACGAGGTCTTCATCGGCACCCTGGTGCAGTGCCGACGTGAACAGGATCTGCTGGCCGTCGGCGGAGAACACCGGCGCCGAGGCGTCAGCGTCGGCACTGGTGAGCTGGCGCGCCTGCGGAAAACGTCCGTCACCGCCGTCGGCGGCAGTCTTATCCGCATCCTCCTTTGCCCGCCCCACCGGAGCGATCCACGGTTCGGCATCCAGAGCCGGCACATCCAGCACGAAGACCTGGGACCGCTTGTCCCCGGTGTAGCCGGCGCCGTTTGCCCGGTACTTGTAGGTACTGATCAGCCGCGGATCCTCAGCGCCGGGCCCGACGCCGTCAACGGTCCCGTAGCGTCCGTGCTGGGGAACGCGGGATGAGAACACCACGCGGGTTGAATCGGGGGAAAAGCCAAACCAACTGACACCCAGGGCGGAGTCCGTGAGCTGGACCGGTTCTCCGCCCGCGGCGGAAACCACATGCAGCTGCGGCTTGCCGCCCTGCTGGGCCCGCAGGAAGCCCAGAAGTGCACCGTCGGAGGAAAAGCGCGGCTGGGTATCGGCAAAACCGCGGGTCAGGCGCCGCGGAGCACCGCCGCCTTCCAGCGGCACGGACCACAGCTGGCCCACGTAGGCGTCAGCTGAAAAGTCGGGGCGGGTCACGGACAGCACCGCGCGCGTGCCGTCCGGATGGATAGTAGGAGCGGAGACTGATTGCAGGAGATTCAGATCACTTGGTTTCACCCGCCCGAGCCTACTACTGCGGGGATTCCCGGCCCCGGCAGCGGCACACCTAAGATGGAGGAATGCCCCCCGCTCCCCTGCCTTTTCTGCTGTGCCCGGTATGCCGGGATCCTCTGGCCGAATCCGCAGCCGACACGCCTTTTCTCGCCTGCGGCAGGGGCCACCGGTTCGACGCCGCCCGTCAGGGTTACTTCAACCTGCTGACCGGCGCCGGCACCAAATTTCAGGCCGATACGGCGGAAATGGTGCAGGCGCGCGTCGACTTCCTCGGCGCGGGCCATTACCGTCCCATGGCTGAAGAGCTGGCACGGCTGGTTGCGGAATCCGTTCCCGCCGCACACGCCGTGCTCGACGCCGGAGCCGGCACCGGGTACTACCTGCAGGCCGTCTCCGCGGCACTGCCTGCCGCGGATGTCCTGGCCTTGGACATTTCCAAGTTTGCGCTCCGGCGGGCCGCCCGCGCGCTGCCCGCTGCCACCTGCCTGGTGTGGGATGTATGGCGGCCGCTGCCGCTGGCGGATGCATCGGTGGACGTGGTGCTGAACGTTTTTGCCCCCCGGAACGCCGCGGAGTTCCGCCGCGTGCTCAGGGACAACGGGATCCTCGCGGTGGTCACGCCGCAGCCGGGGCACCTGCGCGAGATTCGTGCGCTGGCCGGAATGCTGGACATCGGCGACGAGAAGGAATCCCGGGTTGCCGAAGCCCTCGCGGACCACTTCCGGCCCGGGCAAACCCAGCACTGCGAATATCCGATGCAGCTGTCCGCGGCGGATATCCGCAACGTGGCGCTGATGGGTCCCTCGGCCCGGCATCTGGACCGGGACGCTCTGGACAGGAACCTTGCGCCGCTAACGGGCACCGTCCCGGTTACTGCCGCTTTCTCGCTGCAGCTCTTCCGCGCCGTCTGACGCTCCAAACCCTCCGGTGGGCGGCAGTATCACGTAAGGACACGCAAAGCGGCGCCCAAACGTTATACCCAGCAACGGTGTCACTGGGACAAACCCGGCACACTTGCGGCAGAATAGGCAACACCGCCCGCACAACCGACCGCCGTCCTAGGCGGCGGAGCCGAAGGGAACCACATGCAGGACGTATACCAATGGCTGCTGGACTACGGATGGGCCGTATGGCTCGTTCTCTTCCTGGGACTTGCCGCCATCGAAACGCTGACTCTGGATCTTTTCTTCGCCATGCTGTCCGTGGGTGCCCTTGGCGCCATGCTGGCAGCGATTTTTGGAGCCCCACTGTTTTTGCAGGTGGTGGTCTTCTGCATCGTCGCGCTGCTGATGATCGTGCTCGTCCGCCCGCTGGCCCTGAAGCATCTGGAGCGCGGCCCACGGGACCAGCGCTCCAATGTTGAACGGCTGATCGGCGCGCCCGCATTCACTTTGGAAGCCGTTTCCGGCACCGCGGGAACCGTGAAGATCGGCGGGGATATCTGGACGGCGCGGACGCCGGACGGATCCAGCCTCACGGCCGGGGCACCGGTCCTGGTGACACGGATCGACGGAGCCACCGCCGTCGTCGTCGCGGCTCCCTCCGGCGCCCACTCCGCGGACTCCCATCCGTCGGAGGGGCTCACTGATGAGCGGGGCACCGAACAGCGCTGACAGGCACCAGCGCCGGTGACGGCGCATGCCACCCGGAGGCAGACGCCGCCGGCACCAAACCACGGCGAAGCCCGGACGGGCCCGCCAAAACCTGAAGGGGGAATATGAGTCCCGGAACCACCGGCCTCATCATCATTCTGGCTGTCCTGATTATTTTTGTCCTGGTCATCCTGGTGAAATCGGTCAAGATCATTCCACAGGCACGCGCGGGCGTCGTCGAACGGCTGGGTAAGTACCAGCGGACGCTGAACCCGGGTTTGACCATCCTGATTCCTTTTGTGGACCGGTTGCTGCCGCTGCTGGACCTCCGCGAGCAGGTGGTCTCCTTCCCTCCGCAGCAGGTCATTACCGAAGACAGCCTGGTGGTTTCGATCGATACGGTCGTTTACTTCCAGGTCACCGACCCCCGGGCCGCCACCTACGAGATTGCCAACTACATTCATGCCGTGGAGCAGCTCACCACCACAACACTGCGTAACGTGGTGGGCGGGCTGAACCTCGAGGAAGCACTGACGTCCCGAGACCGCATCAACGGCCAGCTGCGCGGCGTCCTCGACGAAGCCACCGGCCGCTGGGGCATCCGCGTCTCCCGTGTTGAGCTCAAGGCCATTGAGCCGCCCCTGTCGATCCAGGATTCCATGGAAAAGCAGATGCGTGCCGAGCGTGAACGCCGGGCCACCATCCTGACGGCCGAAGGCACCAAGCAGGCCCAGATCCTGAACGCCGAGGGACGCCGCCAGGCGGCCATTCTCGCGGCCGAAGGTGATGCCAAGGCAGACATTCTTCGGGCCGACGGTGAATCCCAGGCCATTCACAAGGTGTTCGAGGCCATTCACAAGGGACGTCCGGATCAGAACCTGCTGGCGTACCAATACCTGCAGACCCTGCCCAAACTGGCCGAGGGCACGTCCAACAAGCTGTGGATCATCCCCAGCGAGCTGGGCGAGGCACTCAAGGGAGTCGGAAGCGCCCTGGGGAACTTCGTTCCCGATATGCCTGCATCCAACGGGTCCTCGCCGAGTTCACCGTCGGGCAACGGATCGGCACCGGGAAGGGCAACACCGCCCGCACCCGCAGCCGCACCGGCGGCTCCGACCCTGGCTGACTCACCCGACTCCCAGCTGTAGGGACCTCTGGTCACCGCGGGCCCTCCGCGGCCGGTATAATTGGTTGTTTGCCGGGGTCTGTCCCCCGGCCAGCCCGCTGAAACAGGCCGCGGACCCTGTGCCGGAACATTTGGCGCGGAACCGGCGTTGACATTAGCGGGCCGTCGGCGGGACGGATACGGTCTGGACGCTGTTTCTGCGTCCGGCCGTTCGGCGGCACAAACGTTAGCGTGCCGGAGCGGAACGGCACCAACAGCACTACAGATGGGTCCCCCGGGATCCTTCGGACTGAAGAGGGAGAAAAGATGAGCGATCGCAGCCTGCGGGGTATGCGCCTCGGCGCGCAGAGCATGGAGACCGAATCCGGTGTTGAGCCGGCTCCCCGCCAGCGGGTGGAATACCGCTGCGAGGACGGCGAACGGGTCTTCGTGACGTTCGCCGCCGAGGCCGACGTTCCTCCGGTCTGGGTTTCCAAGACCGGCAAGGAAGCCCTCCTGGTGGATGGCGAGAAGCCGGACACCAGCAATGACAAGCCGGTGCGTACGCACTGGGACATGCTGCTGGAACGGCGCAGCATTGAAGAGCTCGAGCAGATCCTCCAGGACCGCCTCACGATTCTGCGTGAGCGCCGCGGAGAGCGCGCTTCAGCGTCCAAGTAGCGTCCGCCTGGTTCCACAGGACCCGGAGGATCGGGGACCTGCGCGCAACCAGGAGGTTGTACTAAAAAGAAGGGAGGGTGGCTGCCGGTTGGCAGCCACCCTCCCTTCTTTTTCCTGCTGCGTTTGCTGGAGCAGGAGGACGCTTTAGCCGCGCCGGGTGAGCTTCTTCCAGCGGGCGCCCAGGCCCCACTTGGTGACGTTGGCCATTGCTTCGAAAACAATGTTGCCGCTCATTTTGGACGCACCGAATTCACGTTCAACGAAGGTAATGGGCACTTCCTTGATGGTGAGCCCCAGGCGGGCCACCCGGAAGGTCATGTCCACCTGGAAGCCGTAGCCAACCGACTCCACGGAATTGAGGTCCAGCTTCTCGAGGGTGCTGCGCTGGAAGGCGCGGTATCCGGCGGTAATGTCGCGGACGCCAATTCCCAGCATGAGGCGCGAGTACATGCTGCCGCCCCGGGACAGGATCTTCCGGTGCAGCGGCCAGTTAACCACGGAGCCGCCGGAGACCCACCGTGAGCCAATAACGAGGTCCGCGCCTGCTTCCGCCGCTTCCAGCAGCAGGGGCAGCTGTTCAGGCTTATGGGAACCGTCAGCGTCCATCTCGACCAGGACGTCATAGTCCCGCTCCAGGCCCCAGCGGAAACCGGCAATGTAGGCGGCACCCAGGCCTTCCTTGCCTTTACGGTGCAGCACATGGACCTGGGGGTCCACGGCGGCGATCTCATCCGCGTACGCCCCTGTGCCGTCCGGGCTGTTATCGTCCGCGATCAGTACATCCGAGTCGGGCACTGCCGCCCGCAGCCGCTGAAGCGTCTTGGGGAGAGACTCGATCTCGTTGTAGGTCGGGATGATGGTCAGGACGCGCACGCATTCGCCTTTCATTGGGGATAGGCTGCGCATAAACGCAGCCTGTGGGGTTGGCACCCCGGCAAGACTTTCCAGTATATGGGAGCGATTGCGCACGGGTGGCCAGGTCTGATGCCGTGCCGGTCACACCTCTCCCCGCACACGGCCCATTACCCGCCACTCCTCGGGCTCCGGCACAGGAGCACTCAGGGGCCGGAACACACAAGGGCAGGCCCTTCCGCCTTCGGGCCAGAACCGGCTGATGCCGGATCTGTTTTCTACTGACGGTCAAGCCTGCCCTGGTGCGCACTGCGCCCCGGTCGATACCTGGCTGATACCTGGCACACGCCACCGGGCACGCGCTCACACAGCTGTGCGGTGTGCTGATTATTCCGGCGCAGCGGATTCGGTTGCCCGAAGTCCGGCCTGCGATTCCCCTAGCCTACGTGCTGTCCCCGATGTGTCAACAAGTCTCTGACTAGGCACAGAACTCGTCTTAGCAGGTCAGGCGGGCAAGCCGCGGGGGCTTTTTGGGCCCCCCGCGCTCAGAAACCTACCGCTCGGTAAAGTTCGGCACCGTCATGGACCGTCAAAAGGCACCGGGGCTCGTGGTCCGTGTCCAGCGCGGGAAGCAGGGGTGTTCCGGCCCGCGGATCGGTGCTCCATGCGGCGCCCTTGGCCTCGGGGGTCTGCACCATCAGCTCTTCCACTTCCCAGACGGCGTAGGAGGCAGGGGCTCCCGGAGCGAGCTGTCCGAGCATGAAGTTGCCCGCGCCAGCCGCCCGCCAGCCCGCACGGGTGTGGCCAATAAACGCCGCACGGGCGGAAATCCGTTCGGCGGGATTCGAATGCGACACGGCAGCGCGGATTGCTGCCCAGGGGCTCATCGACATCACCGGCGAGTCCGACCCCACGGCAACCATTACACCGGCCGAGAGCAGCGACGCGAACCGGTTCATGGACGCGCTCCGCTCCCCCAGCCGCTGCTCGTACAGGCCGCCACTGCCACCCCAGGCGGCGTCAAAGCCGGGCTGCATGCTGGCGACGGCGCCGAAGCGCACCAGTTCGGCAATGGCGTCGTCGTCGGCCAGTTCCACGTGTTCCATGCGGTGATGCGACGCGCGGATGCGTTCCTCGCCCACCTCGGCAGCCGCGGCCCGCAGGCCGGCCAGGACAGTGTCCAGCCCGGCGTCGCCGATCACGTGGAAGCCGCCCTGCAGGCCGGCCCGGGTGGCCAGCGCCAGATGGCGCCCGGCCTGCTCGGCCGTGAGGTACAGCGTCCCGCTCGTTTCCCCGGCATCCGTGTAGGGCGCACGAAGCGCAGCGGTCCGGGCACCCAGGGACCCGTCCATGTTCAGGTCACCGGCCAGGCCAATCAGCCGGCCGTCAAAGGGCGCAGTGACTTCAGCCAATTCCGCCTCGGTCTGGACCAGCTGGCCCCAATAGGGAAGGATCTGGGGCAGCGGTGACTCCCCCAGGGTCCCTTCCAAGCCCATCAGCTGGCGCAGGTCCTCGACCGGGGAAATGTGCGGCGCCGCCATCTCGGTCACCGCGATCATGCCCTGCCCGGCGGCGTGCTTCAGGGCGGCCTGCTGATAGCGGGAGCGCTGGGCCAGGTCCAGGGACCGGGAAGCGGTGCGGGCCAGGGTGTGGGCTGCCCGCACCACAAAGCCGTTGTCCCAGCCATCATGCTCCGCCAGTTTCAGGTTGGCGGCCAGGGTTCCGGACACCACGGCGCAGTGCACGTCGGTCCGGGCCAAATACACGGGCCGGTGACCGGAGGCGGCGTCTAGCTCAGCGGCTGTCGGCACCCGGCGTTGGGGCCACAACGACTCGTCCCACCCATACCCTGTGATCAGTCCATCAGTGCCGGCGGCAGCCTTGGCCACCAGTTCAAGGAGTTCCGCCAGTGAAGCGGCGCCGGTGAGGTCGAGGGAGGACAGCGCCGCTCCGGTCTCCGTCACGTGGGCGTGCGCGTCCACGAATCCGGGAGTGATAAGCGCACCTTGGAGGTCCACGACCGTCATCCGCGCATCCTGCAGGGACGCCGCGGCATGCTCGGAGCCGACCCAAGCCACGGTGTCCCCCTCCACCAGCATCGCCGTCGCAAACGGATCGGCGGCGCTGTAAACGGACCCATTGCGGTAAAGGGTCAGCGCCGGGGTGGCGGGAGACTGCGTGTTCAAGGACTCACCTGTTTTTCTGTAGTGCTGTTGGTTATGAAGCAGTGTTGTTCGGGCATGAGGCTGGGGATGAAGCAGCCGGCCCGACGCGGGCAGGAGTGACGGGTTACTCGCTGACCGCGGAGTATGCGACGACGCCCCGGCGGACCAGAGCGATGGCATCTATGCAGCGCCGGCGCAGGCCGTCGGGCAAGTCGTTGACCTTCGCGAGCTGGTCCAGCAGATCGATCACCTGTTTGGCCCACCGGACAAAGTCGCCTGCGGCCAGCTCGGTGCCGTTGAGCGCAAGCTGGAGGTGCTTGCCCTTGGCCCACTTGTACATGGGCCATACCAGTCCCATTTCCGGCTCCCCGGTCTGGGGAAGGCGCTGGGCTTCCTCAATGTCGGTCAGGCGGGACCACTGCTGGACGATGATGTCCATGGCCACTTCGAGGGAAACACTGGGCAGCCGGGGACGCACGCCCCGCTCCTCGCGCTTGGCCTGGTAGACCAGCGTGGTGGCCAGGGCAGCCAGCTCGGCCGGATCGACGTCGGTAAACGCCCCGTGCTGGAGCGAGAGTGCGATCAGCAGGTCCTTTTCACCGTAGATCCGGCGCAGCTTTTGTCCGGCGGCGGTCACGGCGGATCGGCCGGTGGCCTCCGGGGCAACGTAGCCGTAGTGCTCCAGGACGTCACAGACGCGGTCAAAGGTTTTGGCGATCGTGTTGGTACGGCCCCGGATCTGAGCCGCCAGATTATCCGTCTCCCGCCGCAGCTTCCACCAGCGTTCGGCCCAGCGGGCGTGGTCTTCCCGGTCGCTGCATCCGTGGCATGGATGGGCGCGCAGCTTCCGGCGCAGCTCGATGATGGCACGCTCCCGCCGGTCAGCACCCCCGGCGTGCAGGACGCCGCGCTGGGCGGCAGGCCGGGGCGGCCGGTGGTCATGCAGGGCATTACGCATCGAGGACGCAAGATCCCGGCGGTCCTTCGCGGCCCGGGAATTGAAGGACTTGGGAATCCGGATGTGCGAAACGGCCTCCACCGCGCCGTCCAGTTCCGAAGCGGTAATCCGCCGGATCTGCTTATCCTCGGTCAGGACCGTGGTCCTTGCTTCCCTGCTCGGCTGTGCATCACCGGGCAGCACCACGGCGTACCCGGAGTTTCGGCCGCCGCTGACCAGGATGATGTCACCCGGTGCCAGCGCGTCCAGTGAAGCGGCGACGGCGGAACGCCGGTCCCGTGCCCGTGACTTGGATGCCTGGGCTTCGGCATCGGACAGCTCCCGGCGCAGGGCAGCGTATTCGGTGAAATCTCCCAGGTGGCAGGTCATGGCTTTTTCGTAGCCGGCGAGGGATTCCTCCCGGGACCTGACCTGCTTGGCCAGGCCCACCACCGACCGGTCTGCCTGGAACTGCGCAAAGGAGGATTCGAGGATTTCGCGGGACCGCTCACGGCCGAATTGGGCCATGAGGTTGATGCTCATGTTGTACGTCGGCCGGAAACTTGAGTTCAGCGGATAGGTTCGGCGCGAGGCCAGGCCGGCGACGGCGGCGGGGTCGGTGCCGGGCTGCCACAGGACCACGGCATGGCCTTCGACGTCGATGCCACGGCGGCCCGCCCGGCCGGTGAGCTGGGTGTACTCCCCCGCGGTGATGTCCACGTGCGCTTCACCGTTGAATTTGTCCAGTTTCTCCAGGACCACGGTGCGGGCGGGCATGTTGATTCCCAGGGCCAGGGTTTCCGTGGCGAAGACGGCACGGACCAGCCCGGCGGTGAACAGCCGTTCCACCACTTCCTTGAAGGTAGGCAGCATGCCGGCATGGTGGGCGGCGAATCCGCGGATCAGGCCCTCCCGCCAGGTCCAGAAACCCAGGACTTCCAGATCGTCCTCGGGAATGTCCTGGCTGGCTTCATCCACCATGCGCGCAATCGCCAGCCGCTCCGGCTCGGTGGTCAGCCACAGGCCGGAGTCGACGCACTGCCGCACGGCGCCCTCGCAGCCGTTGCGGGAAAAGATGAAGGTGATGGCCGGAAGCAGTCCGCGCTTGTCCAGCTGGGCAATGACGGCGGGGCGGGAAGCCTTGGGAATCCGGCTCATCGGCGGTCCGGCATGCCCGCGGCGCGGGGCATCCCGGCGCCCACCGCGGGAGGACCCGCGGGATCCTCCCCAGTGTCCGCGCTGGTTGATCCGGGACTCTGCCCGGGCCAGTTCCAGCAGCTCCGGATTAACGCGGTACCTTTCCTGAATGCCGGCCGGCTGCTCGGGTTCGGCTGCCTCGTCGAAGGAAACATCGGACTCGAAGAGGTCCATGATGTCCCGCCCCACCATGACGTGCTGCCACAGCGGCACGGGACGGTGCTCGGACACCACAACGTCGGTGTCTCCGCGGACGGTGTCCAGCCAGGCGCCGAATTCCTCCGCATTGGAGACCGTGGCGCTCAGGGAGACCAGCTGGACGTCGGAGCTCAGGTGGATGATGACCTCCTCCCAGACGGCGCCCCGGAAGCGGTCGGCAAGATAGTGCACTTCATCCATCACCACGTAGCCCAGTTCATCCAGCGTGGACGAGTTTGAGTACAGCATGTTCCGCAGCACTTCAGTGGTCATAACGACGACGTCGGCGTCCGGATTGATGCTGGTGTCACCGGTGAGCAGGCCAACCCGGTCCGCGCCGTAGGATGCCGACAGTTCCAGGTACTTCTGGTTGCTCAGCGCCTTGATCGGAGTGGTGTAGAACGCCTTCAGGCCGCGTTCGAGCGCCATGTAAACGGCGAACTCCCCCACCACGGTCTTGCCCGCTCCGGTGGGGGCCGCAACCAGGACACCGCGGCCGGCCTCGACGGACCGGCACGCTTCAGTTTGGAAGGGATCAAGGTCAAAGCCCAGCTGCTGCTCAAAAACCGCCAGTTGGGTCTTGGAGTGTTCGGCTAATTGTTTCGCGGCCAGGTACCGCTCCGACGGGGAAGTCATGTTCCCAGCCTAGACTCTGACAGGCCCCCTCCGCGCGCCGCACCGCGCTGCTCAGCGGTGGGCTGAACCGGCGAACGGAGCCCGGGCCCGCAGCCTACAGATTCTCGAGGGGTGTTGCGGTGTCAGCGGTCTCTTCCACTGTTGCTTCACGGGCGGCATTCCGGCGCGCCCGGCGCTTGTCGTTCAGCAAGCAGATTCCCACCGCGACGCCAAAGAGCACCAGCAGCGGAGCGGCCATGTAGAACATGGTGAGGGCGTCGCCGCCCGGCGCCGCCATGGCAGCGAAGACACAAATCAGGAAGAGCGTGATCCGCCAGTACTTGATGATGACCTTGCCCGGCAGAATACCGGTCATGTTCAGGCCCACCAGCACCACGGGGATCAGGAAGGCGATACCGAAGGCCAGCATCAGGCGGAGTACGAAGGCCAGGTACACCGTGGCCGTAATCACGTTGGCGCTGCCCTCGGGGGTGAATCCCGTCAGGACTTCGATGGCGCTGGGCAGGAGCAGCCATGCCAGCACCACTCCACCGAGGAACAGCGGGACCGATGCGGCCATGAACCCGAGGGCTATGCGCCGTTCCTTGGTCTTCAGCCCGGGCGTGATGAACGCCCACAGCTGGTAAAGCCACACCGGGCATGAGAGCAGCAGCCCGATAAACACGGACACTTGGACCATCTGGTCGAAGGGCGTGACGACACCCTCGAAGTTGATGGTCGCCAGCCGGCCGTCCTCGTTTCCCACGTCCATGACCGGCTTGGTCAGGGCGTTGAAGACGGGCATGTACAGGAAGAAACCTCCCACCGTGCCCAAGGCCACTGCCAGGGCAGCCTTGAACATGCGGTTGCGGGCTTCCCGCAGGTGTTCCTTAAGGGCCATCCGCCCTTCGGGGTTGGATTTGCGCCCTTTGGTTAGCGCCACAGCAATTAGAGGCTGGCGGGAGGGTTACCCGCGGGGCGGTGATCAGTACCGGTGGCGTCCGGCGTGTGCGGAGCTGCCGGAGGCGTGGCTGCCGGAGGCGTTGCGGCCGCGGGATTGCCGGCGGCCGGCGGGTTGTTGACGATCCGCCCCTCGACGGGATCGCCGGCTGCCGTGTTGGACGGATTCTCGTCCTTCATCTGCCGAACTTCGGACTTGAAGATGCGCAGGGACTGGCCCATGCTGCGGGCGAGACCCGGGAGCTTGTTTGCGCCGAAAAGCAGGATGGCCAGAGCGACCAGGATAAGAATTTGCCAGCCTTGAATATTCATGCCGGTGTCCTTTCGTTTTGTGACAGTTTACGTCAGAGTCCTGGAAAGTCGCGCAGGGCGCGGGGCTGGCCGGAAGCGATCCTGCGGGCAATCCGCCGCTCCCGTCGCTGCTCCCTGCGTGCCTCTTTGCCTTCTTCGTAGCGGGCCCTCGCCAGGATGGGGTCCACGAAGATTCCCAACTCACGTTCCGGAGTTTGGACCGCTGACGGCACCGGTGCGGGTGCAGACACTGCCAGCGACGAAAGGGCAGCCTCAGCCTCCCTCAGCACCGCCATCAGCCTGCGGAAAACCCGCCACCCGACGAGGGCGTAAAAAGCGGCTGCAGCAACGACAAGAGCCGACCATATCAGAATCCAGGACCACCAAGGCATGACTCCAGCATAGTGCTGGCAGCCGCAGGTACCTGCATCGCCGCGGGCGGGCCATCCCGGCCGAACCCGGGGCTTCCCGTACGGGCCCGCTCAGCCCTGCTGCGGCGCTGGACCAGGTCCTGCAGCAGGACTCTGCTCCGGGTAATTCGCAAGCGCCATCCGGAGCCAGTCTCCGGTTTCCTGCCTCAGCTCATCCGGAGCGGCCACCACAGCGCTGCCGCCCTGTGCGGCGACAAAACCGGGGATCCAGCGGGTGTTGCCCACCCGCAGCTCCACCGCGCTTCGGCCCCGGGGCAGGTCGGCCCGGCGCCCGGCGTCGTACGCGCTCTCCACCCAGCTGGCCGAGGGCTCCAGCACCAGGGTCACCAGTTCATCCTCAGCGCTTGGCCGGAAGAGGCCGGAGGCAAAACTGTCCTGGTCCGGGCCCTGCCAGGAAGCGGGACCGGAATCCGTGACCCCGTGAATGCGGTCAACCCGGAAGTTCCGCACACCCTCGGAACGGTGGCACCAGGCTTCGAGGTACCAGCAGTCATTCACGGAGACGAGCCGGCGCGGATCCACGATCCGGTCGGTCATCTCGTCCCGGCTGGGCACCAGGTACCGCAGCGCGAGCTGGCGGCGGCCCGCGATGGCCTGCTGCAGCTGGTCCAGGATGAGGGCGGTGCCCTCGGGTTCGGCAAGCCTGGCGGCCACGCCCCTGGCCGCACGCCCTGACTCCCCGGCAGCTTCACTGAGTTTGTCCAGGGCGCTGGCGATGGCCGGCGATTCTCCCACGCCGGGAAGCGCGGCCAGCGTTTGCAGGCCCACGATCAGCGCGGCGGCCTCGTCCATTCCGAGCCGCACGGGTTCGGACAGGTCCTCGGCGTTGTCAATGAAGATCTGGCCGTTCTCGAAATTCACGTCCATCAGACCGTTGGGATAGTGGCGCGGTCCGCTGACGAACAGCAGGTTCAGGTCACTGGCCAGCTGTGTGGCGCTGACCCCGAAGCGGCGGGCCGTGTTTTCCAGGTCCGCTCCCTGGTTGCCCAGGATGTAAGGGACCAAATCAAGCAGGCGGGTGAGATGGCTCTGCGCTGCCGTCGAGGTGGATGCCGGGGCCGGAACGCGGCGGGTCAGGGTAAAGGACGGCAGGGGCTTGAGCTGGGCAGCCATGGCCTGCTGCAGCAGGTCAACGACACTCTGCCTGAACTCGGGCGGGTCGACGGCGGTGGCGCTGGCTCCCAGCCCGGCCGTGTCAGCGGCCAGTGCGTCCAGGTCCGGGACGGTCAGCCGCAGCACCTCCCAGCCGGGCCGGCCGGCCGGGGCCGGAGGCACGTCGGCGCGCAGCCGAAGTTCCGCAGCGGCGCCTTCCCGCACCTCGACGACGGCAGTGGCCGGCGCGAAGACGCGGTCAAGGGACGCCAGGGAGTCCTCAATGGCGAAGTCCGCAGGGACGTCGTAGCTGCCGGGCTCCAGCGCTACAGGAGTCGTGATCCGGGACAGCCGGAAGAACCGCTCGGCCTTCCGGTCCAGGTCCCAGCCCACCACGTACCAGTGGCCGAACCTGCTGCCCATTCCCCAGGGCTGCACGTGGCGCGTGGTGCTCCGCCTCCGGACGGTTTTTGATGGTCCGGAGGCGGAGCCTGCACGGGTGGCCGGCCGGTAGCCGAAAGAGATGGGGGTGCGGGTGGTTGTTGCCTTCCACACGGTGTCGAAGTTCGGGTCATTAGTGCGGATCCGCGGCTGCAGCGGGCTGGCGGCGGCAGCCTCCGCCACCACTCCCCTGGCCTGGAGCTTGCGCAGGGCCCGCGCCGCCGCGGAACCGAGCGACGCCTGTTCCCACATGTTCGCGGCCAGCGCCAGGACTGCGGACTCTCCGGGGGTGAACCGCACGCCGGGAAGCCGGTACGCGTCGGCCCTGATGCGGTAGCGGCGCACCGAGTTGTCCTGGTCGTAGAGGGTTTCCTCACTGTAGGACTCCACGGGAATCCCTTGCTCCCGCAGGAAGGCCTTGTCCCGGTCGAAGAGCTTCTCCCGCGCCGCGGTGGACGGTGCCTCGCCGTACAGCTCGATTTCTTCGAACAGTTCATGCTTGGTGAAGCCCCGGGTCGATGAAAGCAGCACAATGACCAGGGTGAGGAGGCGTTCGGTTCTGTTGGCGGACACGGAAGCCAATCTACCGCGCCGCGGGCGGATGGCGGAGCGCGGGGAGTCCGGACGGAACCCGTTGGGGCAGGCAAAAGGCGGGTCCGCAGCTGCGTCAGCCGCGGACCCGCCCTCTGTTTTGTTTCTGCTGGCTTGTACCGGCCCTGGCGGCTAGCGGACGCCCAGCAGGTCAACCACGAAGATCAGTGATTCACCCGGGGCAACGGCGGAACCTGCACCGCGGTCGCCGTAGGCCATGTGGGCGGGGATTTCCAAGCGGCGGCGGCCGCCGACCTTCATGCCCAGCAGGCCCTGGTCCCAGCCTTCGATGACCTGGCCGACGCCGACGCGGAAGTCCAGCGGGGTGCCGCGGTTCCACGATGCGTCAAACTCTTCTCCGGTCGAGAAGGCGACGCCCACGTAGTGGGTGGAGACAGTGTCCCCGGCCTTGGCCTCGGGGCCGTCGCCGACAACGATGTCCTCGATCAGAAGCTCGGTGGGAGCTTCGTGGTCCGGGAAGTCGATCTCGGGCTTCTGGCGGTCGTACTCGCGCTTTCCAAATGACATGGTGCTCCTAGCTGCGGCGGTGCCGCGTCAACGCTGCTTTCGGTTCCAACGCTACTTGACTTCTTCGATCTCCACGACAAACACGAGGGGACCGGACGGAGCGCTGCCGCCGGCGGGATCGCCGTAGGCCAGCTCTGTCGGAAGAACCAGCAGAACCTTGGATCCGGCCTTCTGGCCGGCCAGTCCGTAGGTCCACCCGGAGATGACGCCGTCGAGGCCGAACTCAATCGCCTCGCCGCCCTCATAGCTGGAATCGAAAGTGGTGCCGTCACGCAGCGAGACGCCGAGGTAATTCGCCTTGACGGTCCCGGTTTCCTCCAGGACTGCGCCGTCGCCCTCTTCAAGGACCTTGACGATCAGCTTGTCGGGCTCCTCGGCATTCTCGGGGACGGTGATGGAGGGAACGCCGTCCTCGCCGAACTCGACCTTGGGCAGCTTGCCTTCGGAATCCAGCTTGGCCACGTCGTCGGGGCTCATCAGCAGATTGCCCTCCGCATTGCGGGCGGCAGCTTCATCCGGCGTCAGCATCGAAACGGTGTCCTGGGCGCTCTGGACGCTCAGCACCATGACCTGGGTGGGCTGGTCCCCCTCGGTGGCCTCCGCCTGCGCATCGGGGAAGGCATAGGCAATGTGGGAGCCCACCTTGGCGCCGAGCAGGACTTCGTACAGGACCGGGTCCTGTTCCTTCAGCTGATCGTTCACGGGCAGCGTGGATGCGGCCTGCGAATACGTGTCGCCCAAAACGCTTCCGTCCTCGGCGTTGAGCGCCACGAACTTGAACGTGATGCTCTGGCCCTCGGCAACCGTGTCGCCGTCGCCCGTGTAGACAATCTTGGCGGCACTTTCGGTGATGTCCAGCGGAGTATCGAACTCAACCTCGGGGACGGTCTCCTGGTCCTCGACCTTGACCTTCACGGAGTCAAAGACTCCGGACTGGCCTGCGGATTTGCCCGCAGCGCCCGTGTCCCCGCCGGAGCAGGCGGAAATCAGGAGCAGGGAGGACAAGCTTACGGCTAGTACTTTTCGCACAGTACTTCTTTCAGTGGTGGACAGATTGGCCCGCGGCCTTCCCCGGAGCTGATCCGGGGAACCGGCACGGACGGTCGCATCCAGCCTAGCGTTTCTGCCTGAGTGCTGCCTTAGGACATCCATAAACAGGAAAACAGCCCGCAGCGCCGGCCCGGGACGCCGGGGGCCGGGCTATCGCCTAAAGTGTCGCCAGCAGGGCTTCCACCCGCTCATCGACGGCGGCAAACGGGTCCTTGCACAGCACCGTCTGCTGGGCGCGGTCATTCAGCTTCAGATGCACCCAGTCCACGGTGAAGTCACGGTTGGCAGCCTTGGCGCGGCGCACAAAGTCCCCGCGCAGTTTTGCCCGGGTGCTCTGGGGCGGAACGTCCACTGCCTCCTTGACGTTGCTGTCCTCGACAACCCGGGCGGTTTCCCCCCGGGCCTGGAGCAGGTAGAACAACCCGCGGCGGCGCGAAATGTCGTGGTACGTCAGGTCCAGCTGTGCGAGGCGGGGAGAGGTCAGTTCCAGGGAATGCCGCTCCGCGTACCGGTCCACGAGCTTCTTCTTGATGGCCCAGTCGATTTCCGTGTCGATCCCGGAGGTGTCCCCGCTTTCGATCGCGTCAAGGGTCCGTTCCCAGAGGTCCAGCACCCGGCCCACATGCCGGTTGTGGGCTCCGTTCACCGCCACGAATTCCTGCACCCGATCCAGGTACACCCGCTGCAGTTCCAGGGCCGTCATGGTGGCTCCGTTGGCAAGCTTCAGCGGCATTCTGCCGGTCATGTCGTGGGATATTTCACGGATGCTCCGAATCGGGTTCTCCAGCCGAAGGTCGCGCATCACCGCCCCGGACTCGATGAGCCGGAGCATCAGGTCCACCGAGCCCACCTTCAGCAGCGTGGTGGTCTCGGACATGTTGGAGTCCCCGGCAATGACGTGCAGCCGGCGGTAGTGCTCGGCGTCGGCATGGGGCTCGTCGCGGGTATTGATGATGGGCCGCGACCTGGTGGTGGCCGAGGACACTCCCTCCCAGATGTGGTCCGCCCGCTGGGAAAAAGCGTAAAGGGACCCGGACTGGGTCTTCAGCACTTTCCCGGCACCGACCAGCAGCTGGCGCGTCACCAGGAACGGGATGAGGATGTCGGCCAGCCGGGAGAACTCCAGCCGCCGGGGAATCAGGTAGTTCTCGTGGCTGCCGTACGAATTTCCGGCCGAGTCGGTGTTGTTCTTGAACAGGTAGACGCTGCCGTTGAAACCCTCGGCCCGCAACCGGTCCTCAGCCTCGTCGACGAGGTCATCCAGAATCAGTTCGCCGGCCCGGTCGTGGGCCACCAGCTGTGCCAGGTCATCGCACTCCGCGGTGGCGTACTCCGGATGCGAACCGACGTCCAGGTACAGCCGCGACCCGTTGGTCAGGAAGACGTTGGAGGACCTCCCCCAGCTCACCACCTTCCGGAAGAGGTAGCGGGCCACCTCCTCCGGTGACAGCGGCCGGGAGTCAGGGCCCGAGTACGCGATTCCGAATTCCGTTTCGATTCCAAAGATCCTGCGGTCCATCAGTCTCCCTCCGGGCCGGACAGCAAGCGGTCCAGCTCCACAGTGTTGATTCTTCGGAACGCCCGCACGGTGCCGCGGGAGGACAGCGGAGAGCGGTCGAGCACCGCCACTTCGAGCAGGCCGGCCCCCAGCCGTTCGGGTTCGGCCGGCGGCGCGTCCCCGCCGCCGTAGCCGGCAGATGATGATCCGGTGCCGTTGGACCCGGGATCTGCGGGGTTGCGGGTGGCCGACAGCGCGGCAACCGCGGTCCGCACGGCCTCGGGAAAGCCGGTGTCCTGGTTCCAGGTGCGGGCCAGGGCTTCCCGAACCACCTCGGCCTGGCCGCCCATCACCACAAAATTGCTTTCGTCGGCAATGGAGCCGTCGAACGTCAGCCGGTACAGGTGGTCGGCATAGGGCTCGGCGCCCACCTCGGCAACGGCCAGTTCCACTTCAAAGGGCTTGCCTTCGGTGGTGAACACGGAGCCCAGGCTTTGGGCGTAGACGCTGGCAAGGCCGCGCGCCGAAACGTCCTCGCGGGAGTAGGAGTAGCCCCGGACATCGGCGTACCGGACACCGGCCTGGCGCAGGCTCTCGAACTCGTTGTACTTGCCGACGGCGGCAAATCCAATCCGGTCATAGATTTCCCCGAGCTTATGCAGCGACGGTGACGGGTTCTCGGCAACGAGGGCGATGCCGTCGCGGCAGGTCAGCACCACCACGGAGCGGCCCCGCGCAATGCCTTTCCGGGCGAAGTCGGCCCGGTCCTTCATCAGCTGTTCAGGCGAAACATAAAACTGCTGTGTCATGTCAGCTCTCCCGCCCGGCGATGGAGCGGCGGTCAACAAGTTCCCGGGCCATCATCTGCAGTTCCCGTTCCGGTATTTCCCGGTTTCCGGCGCTGTTGACCACGTAGACAACCGGCCACAGCTGCCGGACCAGGTCCGGGCCTCCGGTGGCGGAGTCGTCGTCGGCCGCGTCGTACAGCGACTCGACGGCGACGGCGACCGCCTGTTCCTCGTCAAGGCCGGGACGCCACAGCTTCTTCAGCGCTCCGCGGGCAAACACCGAGCCCGATCCCACGCTGTGGTGTTCGTATTCCTCGTAACGGCCGCCGGTGACGTCGTAGGAAAACAGCCTGCCTATGTGGCGTTCGGTGTCATAGCCGGCAAACAGCGGCACCACCGCAAGGCCCTGGAGGGCCAGCGGCAGGTTCGAGCGCACCATGGCCGCGAGCCGGTTGGACTTTCCGTCCAGGCTCATGGGGGTGCCCTCAATCTTGTCGTAGTGCTCCAGCTCCACCTGGAAGAGCCGGATCATGTCCAGCGCAAGCCCGGCGGTGCCCGCAATGCCAACCACCGAGTAGGTGTCCGCAGGGAAGACCTTCTTGATGTGCCGGCTGGCAATCATGTTGCCCATGGTGGCACGCCGGTCTCCGGCCATCAGCACGCCGCCCGCATAGGTCAGCGACACGATGGTGGTGGCCTGCGGTGCCGCCGCTGACGCCGATCCGGCCGGGGCCGCGCCCAGCCGGCGGGCGGAGGGCAGCAGATCGGGATGGTGCCGGGCCAGGTGGTCGCTGAAGGACGGTGAGTCCGCCGAATTGATAACTGCTGCAGGGTCCCGGTGGGTCATCCGCTACTGTCCGCCCTTCTGGATGAAGCCCCGGACAAATTCCTCGGCGTTGTTTTCCAGCACGCCGTCAATCTCGTCCAGCAGGTCATCCACGCCCTCGGTCTGGGCCGATGCCCCCGCTTCAGCGCCGGCCGGAGGGGCCGTGTCCTCCAGCTGCTCTTCCTCGGTGCGGGGTGCGGTGTTTTTCTGGTCCTGGGTTGCCATGATCATTGCCTCTCCTGGCCGGATTCCGGCCATGTGACGGGTCCTGACGGGTCCTGCCAGGTCCTGAAGCTGACTGCTAGTCCTATGGTGCCACGCTATGTTCGGGACCGGTCAGGAGTCTGGCGACAAAATCCTCCGCATCGGATGAAGCCGCAAACAGTTCCTCGGTCAGCGCCCGGGTTCCGCGCAGCGGTTCGCGGGTTGGAATGCGCTGCAGCCGGCGGTGCGAGGGCAGCTCGAAGATGATGGAATCCCAGCTCGCTCCCACCACTTCATGCGGAAAGCGGCTGACGCACTTGCCGCGGAAGTAGGCGCGGGTGTCGTCCGGAGGCTCGTGGACAGCGCGGGCGATCTCCTCATCGGTAAGGATCCGCTCCATCTGCCCCCGCGCGGCCAGCCGGTAGTACAGTCCCTTCTCCGGCCGCATGTCGGAGTACTGCAGGTCGACCAGGTGCAGCCGGGCATCGGACCACGCCAGCCCGTCACGGTTGCGGTAGGCCTGCAGCAGCCGCAGTTTGGCCACCCAGTCCACCTGCGCGGCGGCTTCCATCGGGTCCCGCTTGAGGGTGCCCACCAGGGAGGTCCACCGGCTGAGGATGTCCTCGGTTTCGGGGTCGGCCCCGCGGCTGCGGCAGTGCCGGGCTGCGGCTTCCAGATATATTTCCTGCAGGTCCAGCCCGGTGACCATCCGGCCGTCCTTGAGCTCCACGAGCTGCTCCAGGGTTGGATCGTGGCTGATGAGCTGCAGTGCCCCCACCGGGTCCCTCAGCTCGACGCCGGGGCCGGTGCCGGCCTCGATCATGGACAGCACAATGGAGGTGGTGCCCACCTTCAGCAGCGCGGACACCTCGCTGAGGTTGGCATCGCCGATAATCACGTGCAGCCGCCGGTACTTTTCGGCCACCGCGTGCGGCTCGTCCCGGGTGTTGACGATGGGCCGGCGGATGGTGGTTTCGAGTCCCACCTCGGCTTCGAAAAAATCGGCGCGCTGGCTGAGCTGGTAGCCCTGCCGCTGGTTGCTGGTCCCGATGCCCACCCGCCCTGAGCCGACGATGACCTGCCGGCTGGCAAAAAAGGGAACCAGTCCCTGGACCAGGTTTGCGAACGGAACGCTGCGGGGCACGAGGTAGTTCTCGTGGGAGCCGTAGGAGGCGCCCTTGCTGTCCGTGTTGTTTTTGTACAGGTTCACCGGCGAAAAACCGGGCGCCGAGGCGATATGGCGCATGGCGGCGAGCACGACGGCGTCTCCGGCCTTGTCCCACAGCACGGCATCGCGCGGGGTGGTTACCTCAGGTGAGGAGTACTCCGGGTGGGCATGGTCCACGTACAGCCGCGCACCGTTGGACAGCACCATGTTCATGAGCACCGGGTTGTCCGTGGATTGTTCACCGTAGAGGGCCGCCGGGCCTCCTCCCTCCATGGCAATCTGCTCCGCGTCCAGCACCGGAGGGGCATCCGTCAGCTGGGTCGGATCAGCGGCGGTGCGCGGCACCGCGAATCCGCGTGCGTCGTTCAGCGGTGCCTCATCCGTGTAGTCCCAGCGCGTTCCGGAGAAGTTTCCGACGCCGCTGCGCCGGGATGCGGCATAGGCGTTGATGATCTGGCTGGACAGGACCGTGGCGTTGGCGGCGGGCAGGGCGGGAGCCAGCACTCCGTACTCGGTTTCCGTCCCCATCACACGGCGCACGCTCATAGATACTGCCCGGGGTTGGCGGTTGTTTCGATGGTGCGCCCGGGTTCCTGCCCGGCCTTGCCCTGGATGATGGTGCGGATGTAGGTGATGCGCTCGCCCTTCTTGCCCGAAATGCGTGCCCAGTCATCCGGGTTGGTGGTGTTGGGCATGTCCTCGTGCTCGCGGAACTCATCCACCACGGCCCGCATCAGGTGCTCAATCCGCAGGCCGCGCTGGTGCAGGGTCAGCAGGTCCTTGATGGCGTACTTTTTGGCCCGGTCCACGACGTTCTGGATGACAGCGCCGGAGTTGAAGTCCTTGAAGTACAGCATCTCCGTGTCACCGTTGGCGTACGTGACCTCCAGGTACTCGTTGGACTTGTCTTCGGCATACATTTTCTCCACCGTCCGCCGGACCATTTCCCGCACCGTCATCTCCGGGTCGTAGCCGTACTCCGCAAGGTCCTCGCGGTGCAGCGGCAGGTCGGGGGTGAGGTACTTGGCGAAGATCTCCGCGGCGCCCTCGGCGTCAGGCCGCAGGATCTTGATCTTCACGTCCAGGCGGCCCGGCCGCAGGATGGCAGGGTCAATCATGTCCTCGCGGTTGGAAGCGCCGATGACGATCACGTTCTCCAGCTTCTCCACGCCGTCGATCTCCGACAGCAGCTGGGGCACGATGGTGGTTTCGACGTCGGAGGATATGCCGGTGCCCCGGGTGCGGAACAGGGAGTCCATCTCATCGAAGAACACCACCACCGGGCTGCCGCCCGATGCCTTCTCCCGGGCACGGGCAAAGATGAGCCGGATGTGGCGTTCAGTCTCCCCCACGTACTTGTCCAGCAGCTCGGGCCCCTTGATGTTCAGGAAGTAGCTGCGGGTGCCCAGGGAGCCGGTCTGCTCCATGACGCGTGCCGCCAGGGAGTGGGCCACGGCCTTGGCGATGAGGGTCTTTCCGCAGCCGGGAGGGCCGTACAGCAGGATCCCCTTGGGGGCCTTCAACCCGTGTTCGCGGTACAGGTCAGGATGCAGGAACGGCAGTTCCACGGCGTCCCGGATCTGCTCAATCTGCGGCCCAAGTCCACCAATGTCGGAGTAGGAAATGTCCGGCACTTCCTCCAGGACAAGATTCTCCACTTCGCTGCGCGGAATCTTCTCCAGCGCGTACCCGATCCGGGTGTCCACCGTGAGCGCGTCACCGACACGAACCCGTTCGGTTTCCAGCGGACCGTTAAGCCGGACCACCCGCTCGTCGTCGGCCCGGCCAATCACCAGGCACCGGTCCCGGCCCAGGAGTTCCTTCACGGTGAACAGCTCGCCGCTGCGTTCGAATCCCAGTGACGCCACCGCCACCAGGGATTCGTTCAGGAGCACTTCCTGGCCCGCCACGATCTGGTTCATGTCCAGCAGCGGAGAAACCGACACGCGGAGCTTCCGGCCGGACTGGATGATGTCCAGGCTGTCCTGGACCGCGGCTGTAGTGGTGCGGCCGCTGCTGGGCGGCACCCGGTGGTTTACCGAAATGACGGTGGCGAAGCTGAAGGGCGTGGCGCCCTCCTTTTCGAGGGCATCCTTCAGGCGGATGATCTCCGCCTTAGCCGTCTCCAGCATCGCCACCAGGCGGGCATTGTTATGGGTCAGCGCCGACAGTTGCCGGTCCACGTTACGCAGTTTGTCCCGCAGCACACTCAACTGCTGGGCTTCAGCGCTCGGAATGGACGGCCCACGGAAATATTCGCGTGGATCTTCGGCCCCGGAATCGACGGTGTTCTCTGCTTCAGCCATGGTAACGACCACCTTCACGTTGCGCAGGGTCTATCGAATCGACGATAGCCCAGCAACGCGGGCAACACACGGGTTGGAACCTCTTGTCTTTCCAGCCCGTCAGTTATCCGCCAACCTAATTGCGGCTAGGGGGTTTCCGGCGTACCGTCCTGATCCGCGCTGAACTTTTCAGCCTTCTCCAGGGCACCCCGCTGGATCTTCGAAGCGGCGTCCTTGGCCGCCCGGCGGAGCTTGTGGGCGGAGACTTCACGCTCCCCCACGGCTGCCGGAGTCCAGGCGTTCAGGTCTTCCTGGCTGAAGTTGGTCTTTGAGGCCCGGCGTTTGGCCACCAGGCCGGTTGCTCCCTCGGCGAGGCGGCGCGCCGTGAGCAGGAAGCCGGTGTGGGCCACCATGCGGTGGTCGGGCCGAACCGCGAGGCCTTCCAGGTGCCAGCCGCGGACCATCGATTCCCATCCGTCCGGTTCGGTGAACCTGCCGTCGGCGCGGATGGCCTCTGCGGTGCGGGAAAGCTGCGTGACCGTTGCGACGTAGGAAATCCAGACACCGCCGGGGGCCAGGACGGTGGCCACGGCATCCGTGCATTCCCAGGGTGCGAGCATGTCCAGGACCACGCGGTCCACGCTGCCGGGTTCCTCGGTGCGGACAACTTCCTCCTGGAAGTCACCGAGCGTAATGTTCCAGGCCGGATGCGGTCCGCCAAAGAACGTTTCCACGTTGCCTCGGGCAATGTCGGCAAATTCTTCACGGCGCTCGAAGGAATGCAGCGAGCCGTGGTCTCCCACGGCGCGCAGCAGCGAGATGCTCAGCGCTCCGGATCCAACCCCGGCTTCAACAACGCGTGCGCCCGGGTAGATATCAGCCATGGTGACAATCTGGCCGGCGTCCTTGGGATAGACCACGGCCGCGCCGCGCGGCATCGACAGCACGAAGTCCGAGAGCAGCGGGCGGAGCACCTGGTACTGCTGGCCGGTGGTGTTGGTGACGATGGTGCCTTCGGGCTTGCCGATGATCGTGTCATGGGACAGGTATCCGCGGTGCGTGTGGAAGGCGCCGCCCTCGGTCAGGGTAATGGTGCTGTGACGGCCTTTTTCGTCGGTGAGCTGGACGCGCTCCCCCGGACGCAGCTCTCCCCTGCGGTGGTTGGCGCCATGGGGAGCTGTAGCGGCAGTCTGGCCCGGAGTGTCCGAGTTCATGGGTAACGTTCCTTTGGATCGGGGTGGTGCTGATGGGGGTGAAGTTTTTTGGAGCGGGCGCCCGGCATAATCAGGACGTCGGCCCCGCAGCCGGGCTTTCCACGTTCCAGGCGGAACCGGCGCCGTAGTCCTGAAACCGGCTCAGGCGGTGCGGCGCTTATCCGGTTTGGCGTTCATGGCGGCCAGGACGGCGGCCTGTGTCAGCAGTCCCACTACCCCGCCGTCGCGGTCGATCACCGCGTACTCACTGCCCTGCAGTTTAGCGAGATACTCCACGAGTTCAGAACCCGCGGCGGGTGCCGGGACGTAGGCGCCGGGAGCGAGGGGCCGGGCCACCGCGTCAACGGGCGTGGTGGCGGCCAGCTGCGCCGGCACCTGCGCCAAGGCTCCGGTGTCCGCAACCGCCCACGGCTGACCGGTTGCCGCGGTGATCACCAGGGATGAGCCGGCATGGGCGGCGAGCAGCTCCCGGGCCGCGGACACCGGCGATGAGGCCGGAACCGAAACGGCGGGAGTCATCAGGGCACCGGCGCTGATGGAGGGCAGCCGCAGCCGCAGCCGGGCGTTGGTGATGCTGGCTCCGGCTCCCATCCAGAGGAATCCCGAGATCAGCGCCGTGAGCAGGACAACCTGGAAATCAGGGCTTTCCCCGCGCAGGTACGGCGGCAGGACGACGGCGGCGGCAAGGGCGACGGCGATGATCCGCCCGGCATACCCGGCAGCCACGGTGCCCCGGTCCTGGGATCCGGTGGCCTTCCACACGGCGGACTCGACAATGCGTCCGCCGTCCAGCGGAAGCCCCGGGAGGATGTTGAAGATGGCCACCAGGACATTGGCCCAGATCAGGATTTCCGTCAGCAGCTCCCCCACCGGGGGCAGCGGCACCGCCAGGAGGAGAAGCCATCCCGCCGCCGCCAGCAGGAAGTTTGCGGCCGGCCCGGCCAGCGCCACCAGCAGCGAGGGCCCGGGGGTGGAGCGTACGTTTCCGAACTGCGTGTGCCCGCCCCACAGCGTGAGGACGATTTTCGCCGTCGGCCAGCGGTATGCCTTGGCTGTCAGCGCGTGGGCCAGTTCATGGACGAGCACGCTGACCAGGAGCAGGACGGCGTAGCCAAGCGCGACGGCGTACGCGCCGGCCCCCAGATACGGGAAGTTGCGTCCGACAAGTGGCCCAAAAAAGAACACAATCACGGCCGCGATGATGAACCAGGAGTACGCCAGGTACACGGGCACGCCGGCAATCCGGCCGAGCGGGATGCCGTCCCGCCGGACGGGAGTGGGGGTGTCGGCTCCGCGGCCGGTGCTCACCAGGCAGCCCCGGAAACTGAGGCTGACACCAGCGATGCCAGATCCGCTGCCGTTTTACCCGCCAGGGTCTCCCACTCATGCCGGCCCTCGTCCGGAGGCAGCGGCAGGAAGTGGGGAACGCCGAGGGTCACCAGTCCTGCCGCGCGGGCGGAGGTCACGCCCGGAAGGGAATCCTCAATGGCGACGACGCGGTCCTTGGACAGGCCCGGAACCTGGGCGGCCAACCGGTCAAACGCCAGCTGGTACGGCTCGGGATGCGGTTTGCCCTGCTGGACCATGTCTCCGGTGACCAGGAAGGAGAAGGTCCCGGCCGGCAGGCGCTTGCTGACCTCTTCGGCCAGCACGGCTTCGGACATGGTCACCAGGACGCAGGGAATTCCGGCCCCGGCGAGCTCAGCCAGCAGTTCGCGGGCACCGGGCCGCCAGGGCACCTCGCGGCGGACCTGCTCGGCGACCCGGGAAATAAGGTGGTCGATGATTTCGCGGACGGTCAGCGGCACCCCGGCGCTCTGCAGCAGTCCGGCGCTGAAAGTGAGCGCCTGGCCAATCATGGCTTCGGCGTCGGATGTGGTCCAGGAACCTCCGTAGGAGTGGACCAGGTCCTTCTCGGCCTGGATCCAGTACGGTTCCGTGTCCACGATGGTTCCGTCCATGTCCCACAGCACCGCTTGGAGCGGGCCGTTTGCGGGTTCGGTTTCCTGGGGTGCCGGGGCTGTGGAAGACATGCGTACCAGTCTACTGGGCGTGCCGGGCCCCGGGTTTACTTTGGCTCCGGTGCAGGGCTGCGGCCGGTCCTGACAGCGCGGCGTGCTGGGCATATGGTGAGTCTGTGAGCAATACCGACAAAAACCCGCCCCTTGGTCTCCAGGATTTTTTCGGCGGCACCCAGGAACGCACCACCGTCATGCTTGCTGCCTTTGAAGGGTGGAACGACGCCGGCGAAGCCGCCAGCGATGCGGTGAAGTACCTCAGCATGTTCTGGGAAAGCGAGAAAATTGCGAGCCTGAACGCCGATGAATACTACGACTTCCAGTTCACCCGCCCGGTCATTGAACGCCTTGCCTCCGGAGAGCGCAGGATCAAGTGGCCCACCACCCGCATTTCCCGCGCCGAGGTGCCGGACAGCAACCTGGACGTCATCTTCGTGTCAGGAATTGAACCCTCGTACAAATGGCGCGCCTACACGGCCGAGCTGATTGCCCTCGCCAAGGAACTGGGCGTGGACTGCATTGTCCTGGCCGGCGCGCTGCTTGCCGACGTGCCGCATACCCGGCCCATTCCGGTGACGGTCACCTGCGAGGACGGGGACCTGCGCGAGGACCTGAAGGTGGAGGCCTCGCATTACGAGGGACCCATCGGCATTGTGGGAGTCCTGGCCGAGATGGCGGGACTGGCGGACATTCCGGCAGTTTCCCTGTGGGCGGCGGTGCCCCACTATGTGGGGCACTCCCCGTCCCCCAAGGCCCAGTTGTCGCTGCTGCACCGCATTGAGGAACTCCTGCAGGCACCGCTGGACACCCGGCTGCTGACCGAGGAGGCCGATGCATGGGAGCGCGGAGTGGATGAACTGGCGACCGAGGATCCGGAGATAGCCGCCTATGTGCGGCAGCTGGAAGAAGCCAAGGACACCGCTGAGCTGCCAGAAGCCAGCGGCGAATCGATTGCCCGTGAATTCGAGCGGTATCTCAAACGCCGCCGGCGCGACTAGCTAGAGGCGGATTCCCAGGAGCGCGTTGACCGCTGATCCCGCCAGATCCGCGGCATCGGTGCTGCGGTCCGCGGCGGGAGCTTCCAGCGACGCAGCGGCCCAGGCATCAACGGCCGCCAACGCCGCCGGGGCATCCAGGTCACGGGCCAGCGCGGCCCGGACGTCTGCGAGCATCTGTTCGGCCCGGGCGAGTCCGGTCACGGGCAGGGCGCTCCGCCAGAAGGTCAAACGTTCCTCTGCCGCGGTCAGCTGTTCGGCAGTCCAGAACCAGTCCGTGCGGTAGTGGTGGCTCAGCAGGACGGCGCGGATCGCCGCGGGATCGGTGCCCTGGGCGCGCAGGGATGAGACCAGCACGAGGTTGCCCAGGGACTTGCTCATCTTTTCCCCGTCCAGGCCAACCATTCCGGCATGCGCGTAGTGGCGGGCCAGCGGCGTTCCGGTGCAGGCGTAGGCATGTCCCGCGCTCATCTCATGGTGCGGGAAGACCAAATCCGAGCCGCCCGCCTGCACGGTGAAGGGTGCCGGCAGGAAACGCTGCGCGATGACGGAGCATTCAATGTGCCAGCCGGGCCGGCCGGATCCCAGCGATGCGCCGTCCCAGAACGGCTCTCCGGCGCGTTCAACGCGCCACAGCAGCGGATCCAGGGCATTGCGCTTGCCCGGACGCAGCGGATCCCCGCCGCGTTCCGCGAAGAGCGGCAGCATGTCCTCGGGGCTGAGCCCGGATACCGCGCCGAGCTGCCATGCGTCATCGCCGGCATCGAGGCCGGACGCTGCGTCAACGGAGAAGTACACGTCGCCGTCGGGCTCGCTGCCTTCCCCGGGAACGCGGTAGGCAATGCCGCGGCGCAGGAGGTCCTCCACCACGGGCACGATCCACTCGATGGCCTCCACGGCGCCGATGTAGTGATCCGGCGCGATGACGTTCAGGGCTTCCATGTCATCGCGGAACAGCTGTGTCTGTTCCTGGGCCAGCGCACGCCAGTCCAGGCCGCGGTCATTGGCCCGCTCGAGCAGCGGATCATCGATGTCCGTCACGTTCTGCACGTAGCGCACGGTGTTGCCGGAGTCCCGCCACTGCCGGTTCAGGAGGTCGAAGGCCACGTAGGTGGATGCATGCCCCATGTGCGTTGCGTCGTAGGGGGTGATTCCGCAGACGTACAGGCTGGCCTCACCTCCCGTGCGGACGGGAACGGTCCGGCGCAGGGCCGAATCGAAGAGGGCCAGTTCCGGAGAGTTTCCGGGCAGGACGGGCAGGGGGGAGCTTTTCCACGCGATCACAGGTTCAACTCTACTTTCCGTTGCTAGGCGTTCAGCACGCCGAAGCCGAGCAGGAGGTAAATCACGACGCCGAGGAGGATGCGGTACCAGACAAAGAGTCCGTAACCGCGCGTCGAGACGTATTTCAGGAACCATCCGATGATGATGAAGCCCACAATGAATGCCACCAGGGTGGCGCCGGCGGTTTCCCATCCGCCGTAGACCATTGGCTCATCCAGTGACTTGACCAGTTGGAAGAGTCCGCTGCCGAACACGGCGGGGATGGCCAGGAGGAATGCATACCGGGCGGCCGCTTCGCGGGTGTAGCCCATGAACAGGCCGGCGGTGATGGTTCCGCCGGAGCGGCTGACGCCGGGAATCAGCGCCAGGGCCTGGGCGAACCCGTACAGGATGCCGTGCTTGTAGGTGAGCTTATCCAGCGTGCGCTGCTGCTTGCCGACGGCGTCCGCCACGGCAAGGATGACGCCGAAGACGATCAGCATGGTGGCAACGATCCAGAGGCTGCGGAACGTGCTTTCGATCTGGTCCTGGAACAGCAGGCCCAGCACCACTATGGGCAGCGTGCCGATAATGATGAGCCAGCCCATGCGTGCGTCCGGGTCGCTGCGCGGAACGCGGCCGGCCAGCGACCCGATCCACGCCTTGATGATCCGGACAATGTCCTTCCAGAAATAGACCGCCACTGCAGTTTCTGTTCCCAGCTGGGTAATGGCGGTGAACGCGGCACCCGGGTCCTGGGCGCCGGGCAGCAGCTCACCCACTACGCGCAGATGGGCGCTGGAGGAGATGGGGAGGAATTCTGTCAGGCCCTGGATGAGACCAAGGAAGAGCGCTTCAAACCAATTCACAACATAGAACTCTAGGCCACAGCCACGGTTTGGCTGTGCGCCGCAGCCCGGAGCGGCCTCCGGGTGCGTCCCGTGTCACAGTCCGGGGTCTACGGCCCGGGCTGGACCCCGGATGACCGGTCGTCGACGCCTTCGCCGTCGTCGACGAACCCGCCGTCGAATTCGTCCTCGTCATCTTCGTAGATTTCCAGCGGAGTAACCTCGCCGTACGCGTCGTAGAGGACCTCTTCATAAACCTCAAAGGCATCCGCCACGGCCAGATAGGCTGTCTCAACCAGCGGGTCCTTGTCCCCGCGGCGCTGGGAAGCCGCCGTCAGGTGCTCTTCGAGCGCGGCCATGAGTGATTGCAGCGCGACGTGCGGATCTATGCTCATGCCCTAGACGTTAGCGGTAAAGCAGGCAAAATTGGAGGGATATGCGCGAACAAATTCTTCGGCCGGGCGGTCTCCGGCCAGACGTGAACTTCCGGGACTACGAATATCTCGTAGTGTCCGTGAACCCCGGCGATTCAGTATCCGACGCGCGGCGGCTCATCCGGGAGCGCGCTGAGTACGGCAAGTGGGAGCTGCACCGCAGCTGCATTTACCGCGGCGGGGGCAGGCGATTCTGGCTGCGCCGCCGCGTGATGCGCGTCCAGCGGACCGTCTGACGTCCGGCAGCGCGTGCTTCCGACCCGCGGTCCCTCCCTCCGAAGGGACCGCGTTTCTTCCGGCCCTGAGTCATGCTCCTTCCGGAACCGGACCCAGCCAGGCGTTCGCCACCGAGGCATGGACCGAATCCTCGCTCGACGGGTGGAACATGCCGGCCAGGACGTCCCGGTACAGGCGTTCCAGCTCCGCTCCGCGGAAATAGCTCCGGCCGCCCGACACCCGGACGGCGGTTTCAACGACGGTGCGCGCAGTTTCGGTGGTCCGGTACTTCAGTGACGACAGCCGCGGAAACCACAGGTTCCCGTGGTCGACGCCGGCCTCCAGGTCCCGCGCAATCGCTTCGAGCTGCGGATGGATGCCGTCCATCAGGATCGCGGCATCCGCCACCTTCCACCGGGTATGCGGATCATGGGCTGCCGGGCCGCCTCCCGCCGTCGTCCGCCCCCGGGCAGCTTCCACCGCCAGTTCGACGGCGCGGTCCCCCACCCCCGTGTACACGGCTGAGAGCAGCGTTTCGAAGAGACTGAAGATGCCAAAGACAAAGGCGTCCCGGTGCGGGCCCACCGGTGTTGTGCGCACCAGCTGATCAGCGGTAAGCACCGCGTTCTCCAAGATGGTGGTGCGGGACTGGCTGGCGCGCATGCCCATGGTGTTCCAGTCGTCCTTGATGGTGATGCCCCCGGTTCCCCGCGGCGCAAAGCCAAAGACCAGCCGGGGTTCCTCCGGATCCGAGTCATCCCGGCCAAAGACCCCAAGCCGGGTCCAGGCCGGGGACAGGCTGGTGAAAATCTTTGTTCCGGTAAACGCGTACGAGCCGTCGCCCTGGGGCTGGGCGGAGGTCAGGGAATCGAAAAGCACCGCCGCGTTGCCCGGCTCGGAGATGCCGAAAGCGTACAGCTCGCCCTTTGCGGCGTCGTCGAGCACAAATGCCAGGGAGTCATCCCCGCGCAGGGACAGCAGGTGCGCCACCCCGCACCACACCTGGTGCATGTTCACGGCCAGTGCCGTGGCGGGGGCGGACATGGCCAGCATCCGTTGGGCCTGGACCACCTGGGGAATGCCGAACCCCGCGCCTCCCGCCGCTTTCGGCGTGAAGAGGGCAAGGTATCCGGCGGCGCGGAGGTCTTCGAGGTCTTCGGTGAAGAACGTGTTGTCCCGGTCATACCCGGCGGCGCGGCCGCGAAGGCGTTCCAGGAGTTCGGGAGTGAGGATGTCGGCGGGGTTCACGGCGTCCTCCTAGTATCCGGTCAGCAGGCGGGACAGCACCCGGGTGCCGAACTTCAGGGAATCCACGGGCACCCGCTCGTCCACGCCGTGGAACATGCCGGTGAAGTCCAGCTCCTCAGGTAGGCGGAGCGGGGCGAAGCCATACCCGGTGATGCCCAGGCGGCTCAAGGACTTGTTGTCAGTTCCGCCGGACAGCGTATAAGGCAGCACCGGCACGCCCGCATCCTCGGCCTGCAGGGCGCCGATCATGGAGTCCACCAGGTTGCCCTTGAACGGCACCTCCAGCGAGACATCCTTGTGTTCGTAGCTGACGTCGATCCCGGGGCCGGCCAGGTCCTTGATGACGGCCAGGACCTGCTCCTCCTGTCCGGGAAGGGTGCGGACATCGATCAGGGCTTCGGCCGTGCCGGGGATGACGTTGTGCTTGTAACCGGCCTTCAGGACGGTGGGGTTGGAGGTGTTCTGCAGGGTGGCTCCAACAAACCGGGCCACGGTGCCCAGCTCGGCCAGCAGCCGCTCGGGGTTGTCCGGATCGAACTCGACGCCGGTGAGTTCGGTCACGCCGTCGAGGAACGCCCTGGTCGTGTCGGTGAGCTCAATGGGCCAGGGGTGCTCCCCGATGGTGGCCACGGCGCGGGCCAGCCGGGTCACCGCGTTGTCGGTGTTGATCTGCGAGCCGTGGCCGGCGCGGCCGTGGGCCACGAGCCGCAGCCAGGAGATGCCCTTCTCGGCCGTCTGCAGCAGGTAGGTGCGCTTCCCTCCGATCGTGGCGGAAAACCCGCCCACCTCCGAGATGGCTTCAGTGGCACCGTCGAACAGTTCGCGGCGGTTTTCCACCGCCCAGGTGGCCCCGTACTTGCCCCCTGCTTCCTCATCGGCGAAAAACGCGAAGATGAGGTCACGCTTGGGCTGCGTCCCCGTGCGGGCCATATCGCGCAGAACGGAAAGGATCATGGCATCCATGTCCTTCATGTCCACGGCGCCGCGGCCCCAGATCAGCCCGTCCCGTCCCTCTCCACTGAAAGGGTCTACGGACCAGTCCTGCTTCTGCGCGGGGACCACGTCGAGGTGGCCGTGAACCACCAACGCCGGAAGAGAGGGGTTGCTGCCCTCCATGCGGGTCACCACTGAGGCCCGTCCCGGAGCTGATTCGAAGAGGTCCGCGTGCTGCCCGGCCTCCTCAATGAGGCCTGCGGTGTATTCGGCTGCGGCCCGTTCGCCCGGACCAGTCCCGTCCCCAAAGTTGGACGTGTCGAAGCGGATGAGCTCCTGGCAGATGCGCGTCACTTCGGCTTCGGCGGACAGTGCCGGCGCAGTGGTCTCAGACATGGGTTCTCCTTCGGTGGCGTTGGTGCCAGCCTAGCGATCGAAGCCCTGACCAGCACCGATTTACGGTTCGCGCCAAAACCGTGTTAGAGTTTTTCCCGTTGCTTCCGCAGCTTTTGAACGACTGAAGGCCTTGCGGAAAACACCCAGGCGCGGGTGGCGGAATGGCAGACGCGCTAGCTTGAGGTGCTAGTCCTCTAACGAGGGTGGGGGTTCAAGTCCCCCTCCGCGCACAATCAGACCCCCGGAATCCAGTGGATTCCGGGGGTCTTTTTTGTACTCCCCTTTAGCGTTACCGCGGCGGCTCCTACACTCGTCCAAGAGAGAAAGCGGTCGGGCGAGAAAAGCTCCGGGTGAGAAAAGCTCCGGGTGAGAAAAGGTCCGGGAGAGAGGGAGGACCCCATGGGTTCTGAACCGCCTGAGCACCTTCCACGCCCCGTTCTTCCGCGCAGCGCCGTGATTCTCGTCATGTTGGGCGGTGCAACCCTGGCGGCCTTCGGCCTGTCAGCAGTGAGCGGCATCTTTACTCCGGTGTTCCTGGCATTTGTCCTGACCCTCTGCGTGCATCCGCTGCGGCGGTGGCTGCAGGGCCACGGGGTTCCGAGGGCAATCGCGACCGGAGGAACCATAGCCGCCGTCTTTGCCCTGCTGGCTTGTTTCGCGGGAGTCCTGATTGCCGCGCTGGCTCAGTTCTCCGCGCTGCTGCCCCAGTTCGGTCCGCAGCTCGCCCAGGCCGGCACTTCGATCGCCGGCTGGCTCAGCGCCGTGGGGTTTGGCCCGGAACAGGTGCAGGCGGTCCAGGACGGCTTCAACCCGGGACGGCTGGTGGGCTTCATCGGCGGGCTGCTGGGAAACATCAGCAACCTGGCAGCGGCCCTGGTCATTATCCTGACCCTGTTAATCCTGATGGCCGTGGACGGCTCCCGGACCCCCGCACTGTTGTCCCACCTCGCGCGCCGCCGCCCGGACCTGGTCACCGCCCTGGCCGGCTTTGCCTCGGGTGTGCGCCGGTACATGGTCGCCACGACGGCCCTGGGCGCGGCGCAGGGACTGTTCAACTGGCTGGTCCTGGTGATCCTGCAGGTCCCCGGAGCCCTCCTGTGGGGGTTGCTGTCCTTTATCTGCAGCTTCATTCCGAACATCGGCTACTTCATTGCCATCATTCCACCCCTGTTTTTCGGCTATCTCACCGGAGGCTGGACCGCAATCATTGTGATCGTCATTGTCTTTGGCGGCATCAATGCCGTCATCCAGTCGGTGGTGCAGCCCAGGTATGTCGGTAATGCCGTCAACCTCAGCGAAACGCTGACCTTCGTGTCGGTGCTTTTCTGGGCGGCCGTTCTGGGACCCGTCGGTGCCATCCTCGCCGTACCGCTGACGCTGCTGGCCCGGACCCTCCTCCTGGATGCCGACCCCAGGCTGGCCTGGTGGCGCCCGCTCACCGGAGACCGCAAGGATTTGGAGCCGTTCCTCGACGAAGAGGACGCCGCCATCCGGGCCCGCCGGGCCCGGCCCCGCCGCCGGCGGCAGGAGGGGCTGCCCCGCCCGGGCAGTTCACCGGCCGGGTAAAGTATGTCAGCCTTCGCTGCCCGGCCCGGCGGCGCGATCACGCGGCCGGCGGCCGGTAAATGCTGAGCCTGGCCGTCAGCCTGATGTCCTTTGCCCTGGCCGGCGCCGCCAGCTCAGTGCCGGTGAGCATCACGATCCTGATTCTGCTGTCCCCCCACCCACGGCGCGGCGCCCTTCCCTTCCTCTACGGCGCCGTCGCCGGGTCCATCGTCGTCGTGGGCTTGGCCGCGGCCGGGCTGCGCGTGTTTCCCGCGCATGCACAGCTGGACCAGGTGACGGTTCCGGCCATGCTGTGCCTGGTGGCCGGTGCGCTCCTCGCCGGCTACGGCGTGCACCTCGTTCGCGCAGCGCCGCGGCCCGGCGCGGGTCGGCTCGACAAGCTCCGCGCCGGATTCGACTCAGCCCGTGCCTGGGAGTTCGCGGCCCTGGGCGCCGGGCTCAACCTGCGCCCCAAGGCGATCCTGCTGGCGGTCGCTGCCGGTGCGCTGATTGGCGTGCGGAACATGCACCCGGTGGAAAGTACCGTACTGGTCCTGGCTTATGCGGCCGCAGCCCAGTCCGCCGTCGTCGTGCCGGTGGCCCTGTGGCTGCGCTCCCCTGAGCACGCACAAAACCGGCTCGGAACGCTGTATGACTGGATGCAGCGTAACGGCCGGAAGATCACGGCTGCCGCTGCGCTGGCCATTGGGGTGTTCCTTATGGGCTACAACCTGCTGCAGCTGCTGAAATAGGCTGCCGGCCCACCCGGGAATCCCCGTCCTGCGGGGAAACGGGGTGTCGGCGCCGGAGCCGGCCCGTCTGCCTGTCGGGTGTGCACGGGCACCGGTACCCTCTGACTATGGACGGCAGCACGCTCACCAATGCGCTTCTCGTGGTGTTTTTTGTCCTGCTGGGCGGAATCTTCGCCGGAACCGAAATGGCGTTGGTCTCACTTCGCGAAAGCCAGATCAGCAGGATCGAGGCATCCGGGACCGGCGGGCGCAAAATAGCGGAGCTGGCCCGCAATCCGAACCTCTTTCTCTCCTCCATCCAAATCGGGGTCACCCTGTCCGGGTTCTTCTCCGCCGCCTACGGGGCCTCCGCCCTGGCTCCGGCGCTGGCTCCGGCACTGCGGGGCATCGGTTTCGCGGCGGGAGCAGCCGATGCCGCCGCTTTCATCCTGCTGACGCTCGCCGTTGCCTACCTGTCCCTGGTCTTCGGCGAGCTGGTGCCCAAGCGGCTGGCCATGCAAAATGCGGAGCGCTTCGCCCGGCTCCTCGCGCCGCCCCTGAACGTGTTCGCCATCATCATGCGGCCGGTCATCAAACTGCTGTCATTCTCCACGGACACCGTGGTTCGCCTCCTTGGCGGCGATCCGAAGCTCCGGACCCCGCCGGTCACGTCCCAGGAGCTGTGGGACATGGTGGCCGCGAGTCCGGTTTTGGCAGAGGACAGCCGCCGCATTCTCTCCGACGTCTTCGGTGCGGGAAACCGGCTGCTGCAGGAGGTCATGCGGCCCCGGCCGCAGGTGCAGTTCCTGTCGGCGGACCTCACCGTCGCCCAGGCCCGCCGCGCGGTCCACACTATGCCGTACTCGCGGTATCCGGTGATCAAGGACTCCCCCGATGATGTCCTGGGCTTTATCCATGTTCGGGATTTGCTGCGCGAAGACGCCGGCGGCGGACAGCCGATGTCCGAACGGCGGCTGAGCGATATTGTCCGGCCCATCCTGTTCCTACCCGGGACCGCCGCCGTGGTGCCGTCGCTGTCGGTCATGCGCCGGGACGGGAGCCATATCGCCGTGGTGGCTGATGAGTACGGCGGAACGGACGGCATTGTCACCCTGGAGGATCTCGTCGAGGAGCTCGTCGGAGAAATCTACGATGAATACGACACCTCACGGGATCCCGAGGACCGGCACCGCCGGGTGCGCGGCGATCTGGTGGTGGACGGAGCGTTGATCCTGCAGGAATTTGAACGGCTCACCGGAGTCGCCCTCCCGGAAGGACCCTATGAAACTGTTGGCGGCTACATTATGGAACGGCTCGGCCGGATTGCCCGCCCGGGAGACACCGTGGGCGCGCCCGGATGTGAATTGGAAGTGCTCACCCTGCAGCACCGGCGAATCGTTGCGGTACGGGTGATCCGCGAAACATCGGCGCGCACGGAGGAGCGTTAACTCCCGTAACATTGATATGCCTCTAAACAGCGCAGAGAATACCGGACAGCGGGACCAGACCAATTCCCGAGCCGCAGTGCAGATCCACAGAAAGCAGGAAACCAGCCATGGGCGATACAAAAATCAGCTCCGGGGAACCCGAACTCAAGCGGGTGATGGGGACCAAGCTTTTGCTGCTCTTCATCGTCGGCGACATTCTCGGCACCGGAGTCTATGCCCTAACGGGCCAGGTCGCCGGGGAAATCGGCGGCGCCGCGTGGGCGCCCATCCTGGTGGCGTTCGCCGTTGCCACCATCACCGCTCTCTCGTATCTGGAACTGGTCACCAAATTTCCGCAGGCTGCAGGGGCCGCGCTCTACGCGCACAAGGCCTTCGGCATTCATTTCCTGACCTTCCTGGTGACCTTTGCGGTGCTCAGTTCTGGAATAACTTCAGCATCGACGGCCGCCAAGTTCCTGGCCGAGAACTTCATCGTGGGCTTTAACCTTGAGTGGGGACAGACCGGTGTCACCTGGGTGGCAGTCATCTTCATGCTGGTGCTCGCTGCCATCAATCTCCGCGGAGTCGGAGAGAGCATCAAGTTCAATGTGGTCCTGACGATTATTGAACTGACCGGTCTCCTGATTGTCATCCTTATCGGGTTCTGGGCGATGAGCCAGGGAAATGTCGATTTCTCCCGTGTCATGGTCTTTGAGACCGAAGGCAACAAGAGCGTGTTCCTGGCCCTGACGGCAGCCACCTCGCTGGCGTTCTTCTCCATGGTGGGCTTTGAAGATTCCGTCAACATGGCCGAGGAAACCCGCGATCCCGCCAAGATCTTCCCGAAGGTCATGCTGACCGGGCTGAGCATCACGGTAATTGTGTACCTGTTGGTCTCCATTGCCGCCGTCGCCATCGTCCCCGTGGGACAGCTGTCCGAAAGCGCAACGCCGCTGCTGGAGGTTGTCCGCGCCGGTGCCCCTAATCTCCCGGTCGACGTCATCTATCCGTTCCTGTCGATCTTCGCCGTGGCCAACACGGCCCTGATCAACATGCTGATGGCCAGCCGGCTGCTGTACGGCATGGCAAAGCAGGACGTCCTTCCGCGTTCGCTCTCCAAGGTCCTTCCCGGCCGCCGCACGCCCTGGGCATCGATCCTCTTCACCACCGCCATTGCCCTGGGGCTGATCATTCTGGTCACCAACTTCATGGGCAAGGAAACCGTCACCGCGCTGGGCGGAACAACAGCGCTGCTGCTGCTCGCCGTGTTCACCGTGGTCAACATCGCCTGCCTGGTGCTGCGCCGCACCCCGCATGAGGGCAAGCACTTCCGCTCCCCCGGCTTCCTTCCCTACGTTGGCGTGTTCACCTGCGCCTTCCTTCTGGGCCCGTGGGCGCAGGATCCGATCGAATACCGGATTGCCGGTCTCATGCTGCTGCTGGGCCTGCTGCTGTGGGTGCTGACCTGGTTCTGGAACCGTGCAGTGCGCGCCAAGAAGACCCGTTTTACGGACGCCGAAGAACTCCGCGGCTAATTCCCTCACCCCGCTTTTCCACCCCTAGGTCAGGAGCACCATGAGTATTGTCGTCGGATTTCTTCCCACCCCCGAGGGGACGGCCGCGCTGGACGCCGCCCGCAGGGAGGCCAGTGCGCGCTCGGCGCAGCTGGTCATTGTCAACGTGGCCTTTCCCCGCCACGGGCTGCACCATCAGGAACAGGAAGACGCCAACAACGCCGCGCTTGAAAAGCTTGAGGCAGAGCTGCGCGCAGCCGGTATGTCCTACGATCTAATCCATCCGGTGGGCGACTACGATCCGGCGGAGGAGATCCTCAAGGCCGCTGACGCTCCCGGCGTCGAGCTCATCGTCCTAGGCCTGCGGCGCCGCACCCCGGTGGGAAAGATGCTCCTGGGCAGCACCGCACAGCGGGTGCTGCTCCAGTCCGACTGCCCGGTCCTGGCGGTTAAGGCCAACGGCTAGCAGCCGGCGGGCAATACCTGCGTAAACGTGAAAGTGGCCGGCACCCAATGATGGGTGCCGGCCACTTTGACGTTCCGCGGTCCGCGGGATTCCTGCTCCGCCGGTTATCGGCGGGTGATCTTCCCGCTAGGTGATCGAGGTGGATCCGCGGCGCTTGTTGAAGACATCGAAGGCCACGGCGGCCAGGAGCACAAGGCCCTTGATCAGCTGCTGGTATTCGGTGCCGACGCCCATGATGGACATTCCGTTGTTCAGGATGCCGATGATCAGCCCGCCAATGATGGCTCCGGTCACACGGCCGATACCGCCGGTGACCGCGGCGCCGCCAATAAAGACGGCCGCAATGGCATCAAGTTCAAAGCCTTCACCGGCCTTGGGGCTGGCCAGGTTCAGCTGCGCGGTGAAGACCAGGCCGGCCAGTGCGGCCAGGACACCCATGTTGATGAAGACGGTGAACGTGGTCCGCTTGGTGTTGATGCCGGAGAGATCCGCTGCGTGCAGGTTCCCGCCCATGGCGTAGATGTGACGGCCCCATACGCTGCGGTTCATGACGGCGGAATATCCAACCGTCAGCAGCCCCAGGATGACCAGGACAATGGGCGTGCCGCGGTAGCTGGCCAGCAGGTACGTGATGAACAGGATCAGGCCGGCGGTCAGCAGAAGCTTGGCAGCGAACCAGAGGATCGGCTCGTCAACGAGCTGGTGGCGGCGGCGGATCATCCGCTGGCGGATGCCCGAGCCCACCAGGGCCGCTGCGGACAGCACGCCGATGATGACCGTCAGCGGCTCCAGGAAACTGGTGCCTCCGCCAAGGTCGGGCAGGAATCCGCTGCCCAGGTCCCGGAATTTGTCGGGGAAGGGCGAGATCTGCTGATTCTGCAGGACGATCTGGGTCAGTCCGCGGAAGGTCAGCATGCCCGCCAGGGTGACGATGAACGCCGGAATCCCGAAGTAGGCAATCCAGAATCCCTGCCAGGCTCCGACGGCGGCGCCCAGGAAGAGGCACAGGATGGCGGCCATCCACCAGGGCAGGCCCCACTGGGTGATCATGACGCCGGCCGCTGCTCCGGTGAAGGCGACGACGGAGCCAACGGAGAGGTCAATGTGTCCGGCGATGATCACCAGCACCATGCCGACGGCGAGGATCAGGATGTAGCTGTTCTGGATGATCAGGTTGGATACGTTGATCGGGGCCAGGGTGATCCCGTTGGTGGTGATTTGGAAGAAGATGATGATCGCGATCAGCGCGATGAACAGGCCCACCTGGCGCAGCTGCCCGGTCAGGTAGTTCAGGGCAGTGCCGACAATCCCTGCCGGACGTTGCTTGGGTGCCGGGGCCCCGGCGGGCGCCCCCTGGTCGGTGAGAGTGCTCATTGGCGTTCCTTGTCTGTCGCGGCTGCAGGAGTCCTGGCATCACGGGTCATGTATTGCATGAGGTATTCGGCGGTCGCTTTTTCCCGCGGGACGTCGGCGGTGATGCGGCCTTCGGCCAGGGTGTAAATGCGGTCGCAGATTCCCAGCAGTTCCGGCAGCTCGGAGGAGATCACGATGATCGCCTTACCCTGGTCCGCCAGTTCATTGATGATGGTGTAAATCTCGTACTTCGCGCCGATGTCGATGCCTCGGGTGGGCTCGTCAAGAATCAGCACGTCGGGGTTGGTGTGGATCCACTTGGACAGCACGACCTTTTGCTGGTTTCCACCGGACAGCTTTCCGGTCAGTGCCAGCACCGAGGGTGCCTTGATGTTCATGCTGGTCCGGTATTTCTCCGCCGTCAGGTGTTCCCGGTACGGGTCCACCCAGCCGCGGACGGAGAGTTTATTCAGGCTGGAGGCGGAGATGTTGCGCCGGATGTCCTCAATGAGGTTCAGGCCGTACCGCTTGCGGTCTTCAGTGGCATAGGCCAGCCCGTGCGCGATGGCCTGCCCGACGTTTTTCACGGTGATTTCGCGGCCGTTTTTGTAGATCCGGCCGCTGATGTTGTGCCCGTAGCTGCGTCCGAAGACACTCATGGCCAGCTCGGTGCGGCCGGCGCCCATCAGGCCCGCGATGCCGACGATCTCGCCCGCGCGCACGTTCAGGTTTGCGCCGCTGACCACCTTGCGGGAACGGTCCAGCGGGTGGTGCACGGTCCAGTCCTCGATGCGCAGGACTTCCTCGCCGATCACCGGGGTGTGCTCCGGGTAGCGGCTGTTGAGGTCGCGGCCCACCATGCCGCGGATGATGCGCTCTTCGGAAATCTCGTCCGCCTGCATGTCCAGGGTTTCGATGGTCCGTCCGTCGCGGATGATGGTGACGGCGTCGGCGATCGACTTAATCTCGTTGAGTTTGTGACTGATGATGATGCAGGTGATGCCGTCGCGGCGCAGGTCCTTGATCAGCCCCAAGAGGTGCTCGGAGTCTTCGTCATTCAGCGCGGCCGTCGGCTCATCGAGGATGAGCAGCTTGACCCGCTTGGACAGGGCTTTGGCGATTTCCACCAGCTGCTGCTTGCCGACGCCGATGTCCTGGATCCGGGTTGCCGGGTTTTCGGCCAGGCCCACCCGTTCCAGGAGCTTTGCGGCTTCGAGGTTGGTGCGGTGCCAGTCGATGAAGCCGCCTTTGGACTGTTCATTGCCCAGGTAGATGTTCTCGGCGATGGAAAGGAACGGGCTCAGCGCCAGCTCCTGGTGAATGATCACCACTCCGGCCGCTTCCGAATCCTTGATGTCCTTGTATTCCTGGAGTTCGTCTTCCAGGTAAATCCCGCCCTCATAGGTCCCGGCCGGGTAAACCCCGGAGAGGACCTTCATCAGGGTGGACTTCCCGGCGCCGTTTTCCCCGCAGATGGCGTGGACGGTGCCTTCGCGGACCTCCAGGGAAACGTCCTGGAGCGCCTTGACCCCGGGGAAGGACTTGGTGATTCCCCGCATGGAAAGAATATTCGCGTTCACGTTCATGTCCTTGCCGGCGGTGTGCCGGGCGGCAGCCGCGTACGGCTGCCGCCCGGAACCACCGCGGTGGTAGGGAGTTACTTGAGGTCGGAGGCCTCGTAGTAACCGCTGTCGACGAGGACTTCCTCGTAGTTGTCCTTGGTGACCACCATCGGGTCCAGCAGGTAGGTCGGAACAATCTTGACCTTGTTGTCGTACGTCTCCGTGTCGTTGACCTCGGGTTCTTCACCCTTGAGGACGGCGTCGACCATGTCCACGGCCTCCTCGCCCAGGGCGCGCGTGTCCTTGAAGATCGTGGAGTACTGCTGGTTGTTCATGATCGACTTCACGGATGCCGCCTCGGCGTCCTGGCCGGTGATGACCGGCAGGGCGTCCGGTGCGTAGCCGGATCCGGTGAGCGCGGAAATGATGCCCAGGGAGATGCCGTCGTACGGGGAGAGCACGCCGTCAACCTTCTCGCCGCCGGAGTAGGTGCTGGCGATCAGGTTCTGCATGCGCTTCTGGGCGGTGGCCGGGTCCCAGCGAAGGGTGGCGATCTGAGTGAAGCCGGTCTGGCCGCTCTGGACCACGAGGGTTCCCTTGTCGATGTAAGGCTGGAGAGTGTCCATGGCGCCGTCGTAGAAGAAGTTGGCGTTGTTGTCGTCCGGGCTGCCGGCGAAGAGTTCGACGTTCTTCGGTTCCGTTGCTCCGGTGTCCTTGCCATCGGCGTCGAGAATGCCCAGGCCGGTGAGCAGCGAGGTGGCCTGCTGCACGCCCACCGTGTAGTTGTCGAACGTGGTGTAGAAGTCCACGTTCTCGTTGCCCGTGATCAGGCGGTCGTAGGCGATGACCTTGATCCCGGCATCGGCTGCGCTGTCCAGCTGGTCGCTGAGCGCGGTGCCGTCGATGGCCGCGATGACCAGGACCTTGGCGCCCTTGGTGATCATGTTGGACACCTGCTGGACCTGGGTGGGAATGTCGTCATCGGCATATTCCAGCGAAGTCTCGTAACCGAGGTCTTCAAGTTCGGCCTTGATGGCGTCGCCGTCCTTGATCCAGCGTTCGGACGTCTTGGTTGGCATGGCGATGCCCACCAGGGCGCCGGAGTTGTCGCCGGAATCACCGGCGGAATCGCTTTCAGCGCCGCCGCGGCCCGAGCCGCAGCCCGCCACGGAAACGGCCAGGATACCGGCCGTCACGCTGAGAAGGAGTTTACGCATTTTCACGAAGGAGCCCTTTCGGTGGACATCTTTGTCTAACGGAGAAACTGCCGGTTCGGGGACGCGCCGTGCCGTCCCTTCCCGAGCCCGGCAGCTGCGGGGGTGAGAACTGCGTCACATACTGATGTGAGCGCTAACATTATGGCTCCCCCCACATGCCGATTGTCAATTCCGGCGCCAACCGGGCTCAAACACCGGGTACCTGCTGCAGCGGACGGCGGTGCGCGCGGCGCTACGCCCGGCGGCTACCGGCGGCGCAGCAGTTCGGCCTGTACCGCGGCAACCCCGGTGAATGTTTCTTCGAAGGACGTGGACAGCGGCGACAGGCCCAGCCGGATTCCGGACGGATTGCGGTAATCGGGAATGATCCCCTGTTTCCACAGCTCGGCGGTGATGGCCTTGAACGCGGGATGATCAATGGTGATGTGGCTGCCGCGCCGCTGCGCCCCGCGTGGGGATGCCACGACGACGCCGTGCGGCACCAGCAGGGCATCCACCGCCCGCAGGGCATACTCGGTGAGCAGCACCGACTTCGCCCGGACGGCATCGATGCCGGCCTCGGCGATCAGGGACACCATGTCCTGCAGGGGCAGCATGCCGAGCACCGGCGGCGTGCCGGACACCAGCCGCCGGATGCCGGGGGCAGGCGCGTAGCCCTGCGCCATGCCGAAGGGATCCGCGCTGCCCAGCCAGCCCTGGATCGGCTGGGCGAAAGTCTCCTGGTGGCGGGTAGCAACGTAGGCCCAGGCCGGAGCGCCCGGACCACCGTTGAGGTACTTGTAGCTGCAGCCCGTGGCGTAGTCCACGCCCCAGGCATCCAGTTCCGCCGGAACCGCCCCGGCTGAATGGCACAGATCCCACAGCACCAGTCCCCCGGCGTCGTGGACCACCTTGGTGATGGCGCCCGCGTCCGCGAGGAAGCCGGACCGGTACGCCACATGGCTGAAGACCGCCAGAGCCGTCTGCGGGCCCGCTGCGGCCGCTACGGCGGCGGCCGTGACGCCGCCGTCGTAGTCAGCCTGGACCCAGCGCAGGGTCAGCCCGCACTCCTGCGCAATCCCCTCCATGACGTACCGGTCGGTGGGGAAGTTATCGGCGTCCAGGAGGATCTCGGTTCGCCCGGGCCGGGCAGCCACCGCAGCCCGGGCCAGCTTGTACAGCAGGACGGTGGTGGAATCAGCCACGATGCACTGCCCGGGGGCAGCCCCGAGCGCCGCGGCACCCAGCTGGTCACCGAGCCGCTGCGGCAGTTCCAGCCACTGCTCGTCCCAGCCACGGATGAGCCTGCCGCCCCACTGCTCCCGCACAAAGTCCTGCAGGTGCACGGCGGTGGCCCGCAGCGGCCGGCCCAGCGAGTTGCCGTCCAGGTACGCGCTCACCCCATCGGCTTCGAGGAAGCGGTCCCGGAAGCCCGCCAGCGGGTCCGCTGCATCCAGCTTCCGGGCGGTCTCCAGCAAAGAGTCCAGCAACGTGTCCAGTTCAGTCATGTGGGCACCCTAACAGTGAGGAGCGGTTAAGCCGGAAGCGCCCGGACGCTGCCGGCAAAGTGGCGGCGCAGGGAACGCTGGTTCCAGCCCACAAACGTGGAACCGGAATACCCCTGCTCTCCCTCCAGATCGCAGATGGACAGCGACACCGCCGCAGGCAGGAACACCGGGGAATCGAAGTCAATGCTCCATTCGTACGGTTCCTGCCGGTTTTGCACGATGTCGGCAACCACCCGCGATGCCAGGTACATGCCGTGCGCCAGCGACCGCTTCATGCCCAGGGCCTTGGCCGACAGGCGGCTGAGGTGGATGGGGTTGAAGTCACCGGAGACCATGGCGTAGTTGCGCCCGGCGTCGGCTCCGAGCCGCCACAACGCCGTCGGCGCGGGAGGCACGAAGTCCGGCCGGGGGCCGCGGGCTTCCGGCCGGTCAAGGCGCGGCAGGAACACACCCTTGGCCAAGTAGGTCGAGCGTCCGCGCCAGACGACGGCGGCGTCCCCGGCGTCGGTCCCGCCACCCGCGCTGACTTCGGCGATCAGATCCACGGAGGTGCCTGAGCGGTGCCCCGCCAGGTTCTCAGCCCATGCCGTCACGGTCAGCGGTTCGGCGTAGTGGATGGGCCGCAGATGCTCCACGCTGTTGCTCAGATGCACCATGCCCAGCAGCGGCAGGGGAAAGTCATCCCGGGACATCAGGCTCATCGCCACCGGGAACGCAAATGTGTGCACAAAGCCGGACGGCAGGTAGTCGGAGGCGCTGTGCAGCACGAGCCGCTGGAAGTCCGCCAGCCGCTGCAGGTCCACCCGGGCGCCGCGGACGGTGTGCCGGGCTTCGGGCAGCGTCTGCGGTGCTTCAGCGGAGGAAAGCCGTGCCTTGGCCGCCGACCCGACGGCGCCGACATAGAGCTTCCCGAGAGCGGGAATCTCACTGAGCTGGGTTTCGGTCATGCCCCCACCATGTTCTGTCCGCAGACCCGGACAACCTGTCCGTTGACACCGGCGGCCGCATCTGAGGCCAGGAAGGAAATGGTCTCGGCCACGTCGATGGGCAGGCCGCCCTGCTGCAGGCTGCTGAGGCGGCGGGCCACCTGGCGGGTGAGGGCGGGAATTGCCGCCGTCATGTCCGTTTCGATGAAGCCCGGCGCGACGGCGTTGATGGATCCGCCGCGCGGCGCCATCAGGGGCGCCGTTGCCCGGACCATGCCGATAACGCCGCCCTTGGATGCGGCGTAGTTGGTCTGGCCCCTGTTTCCGGCAATGCCGCTGGTGGAGGCCAGCGACACGATGCGCCCTTCGGAGCTGAAGGTGTCCGAGGCAAGCAGCGCGCGGTTCATCTTGAGCTGGGAGGCGATGTTCACGGCAATAACGGACTGCCAGCGTGATTCATCCATGTTCGCCAGCAGTTTGTCGCGGGTGATGCCGGCGTTGTGGATGACGATGTCCAGATGACCGTAGCGTTCCTTGGCGTGCGCCAAGATGCGCTCGGCGGCGTCGTCGCGCGTGATGTCCACCTGCAGGGCGGTGCCGGAGATTTCGTTGGCAACCTTGGCGAGCTGTTCACCGGCTGCCGGCACGTCAACGACAATCACAGTGGCGCCGTCGCGGTGCAGGACCCGGGCAATGGCAGCGCCAATCCCCCGCGCAGCACCGGTCACCACTGCCACTTTGCCCGCCAGCGGTGCGTTCCAGTCCATAGGCAGGACTCCGGCGGCGGAACCGACGGTGATGAACTGTCCGCTCACGTAGGCGCTCTTCCCTGACAGGAGGAACCGCAGGGCCGCCGCCACGCCCGGAGCCGTCGCGGGAACGCCGTTGGCTAGGACAATGCCGTTGGCGGTGGCGCCGCCGCGGAGCTCGTGGGCGACGGAACGGAGCAGCCCGTCAACACCCTGCCGTGCCGCCGCCGCCTCGGGATCCTGCGCTTCGGCTGCGGGGCGGGAGACGGTGACCACCCGGCCGCCCGGGGCAAGGTCGCGCAGGGCAGCGCCCGCGGCCAGCGTTGTGTCGCCCAGGTCCTCGGGGGCGGCAGCCGCGTCGAGGACCAGCAGGATGGCGCCGAGCTTCTCCTGGGGCGTGGCATGACGGCGGACATCCTGGTCCCAGCCGAGCAGCAGGGAGGACAACGCGTCGGCGGCCTCGCCCTTGCCCAGGACCAGCACCGGTCCTGGGACCAGGGGTTTGGCCGGATCGAAGCGCCGCAGGATGGACGGCCGGGGCAGGCCCAGCTTTTTTGCGATGTCCTTGGTAATGCCTGTGTTAACAAGGTTCAGGTATGCGTCGTTCATGATCAGCGCGCCTCGAGGATCGCTACGAGGCCCTGGCCGCCTGCGGCGCAGATGGAAATGAGGCCGCGGCCGGAGCCCTTCTCGTGCAGCATCTTCGCCAGTGAGGCCACGATCCGGCCGCCGGTGGCGGCAAAGGGGTGTCCCGCGGCCAGCGATGAGCCGTTGACGTTGAGCTTGGAGCGGTCAACCGTGCCGAGCGGACCTTCAAGGCCCAGCCGGGTGCGGCAGAATTCGTCGTCCTCCCACGCCGCAAGCGTGCTCAGCACGGTGCCGGCGAAGGCTTCATGGATTTCGAAGAAATCGAAGTCATCCAGCGTGAGGCCGTTGCGGGCCAGCAGGCGCGGCACGGCGAAGGCCGGGGCCATGAGCAGTCCATCCTTGCCATGGACAAAGTCGACGGCGCCGGCTTCGGCGTCCACGATGTCCGCCAGGATGGGCAGGTCATGGTTACGGGCAAAGTCTTCGGATCCGAGGAGGACCACTGACGCGCCGTCGGTCAGCGGAGTGGAGTTGCCGGCCGTCATGGTCGCCTCGTCGCCGAGGCTGCGCCCGAAAGCGGGCTTCAACTTGCCCAGCTTCTCCATGGTGGTGTCCGGGCGCAGGTTGGCGTCGCGGGACAGCCCGCGGTACGGGGTGATCAGGTCATCGAAGAAGCCCCGGTCATAGGCAGCGGCCATGTTCCGGTGGCTGGCCAGCGCCAGTTCATCCTGGGCCTCGCGGGTGATCTTCCACTGGGCTGTGGTCAGGGCCTGGTGCTCGCCCATGGACAGCCCGGTGCGCGGCTCTCCGGTGGTGGGAGCGTTCGGGGACAGGTCCCGGGGCCGGATCTTGGCGACGGCGGCCAGCTTCTGCTTGGTGGTCTTGGCCCGGGACAAGTCCAGCAGCGCCCGGCGCAGGCCTTCGCTGACGGCAATGGGGGCGTCCGACGCGGAGTCGACGCCGCCGGCGATCGCTGATTCCAGCTGGCCCAGCTTAATCTTGTTGGCCAGGCTGATGACGGTTTCCAGTCCGGTGGCGCAGGCCTGCTGTACGTCATAGGCCGGAGTCTCGGCCGACAGCGCCGAGCCGAGGACGGCTTCGCGAGTGAGGTTGAAGTCCCGGGAGTGCTTCAGGACGGCGCCGCCGGCAACCTCGCCGATGCGCTCACCCTGGAGTCCGAAACGGGCCACCAGCCCATCGAGGGCTGCCGTCAGCATGTCCTGGTTGGAGCTGTAGGTGTACTTGCCGCCGGAGCGGGCGAAAGGGATGCGGTTTCCGCCGATCACGACGGCCTTGCGTGCGGCCGGAGCAGGGGTGGATCCGCCGGTTGCGGCATGTTCGGCCTGGGGCTGTGCAGCCATGAGTCTGTTCTCCTTGGGGGTTCTGCAAAATGTGAGGGGAGTTACTGCAACCCAGCGTACCTGATACGCTGAGTATCGTGAACGCTGCTCTACAAAACCCCTCATCCCCGGTGCCGCCGTCCCCCGTGCCCTCCCCCGTGCCTTCCTCTGAGCCCTCCCCCGTACCCTCGGACGGCCGGTCGCTGCGCTGGGAAGCCCACCGCACCGAACGCCGCGGCGATTTGATCAAGGCGGCACGCCGCGCCGTCCACACTCTCGGTGCCGGTGCATCGATGGAGGAGATCGCGGCAGCGTCCGGCACGTCGAAGTCGGTGTACTACCGCTACTTCGGAGACAAGGCCGGCCTGCAGCAGGCCATGGGTGAAGTGGTCCTCTCGCAGATGCAGGACAAAATCCTGGCCGCCGGCCGCACCGCTGAGTCCCCCCGGGCGGGACTGCAGGCGATGGTCTCGGCGTATCTGCAAATGGCGCAGACCTCACCGAACGTGTACGCCTTTGTCACGGCCGGTGAAGCCACGGGAACGGCCGGACCCCGCTTCGCGGAGAGCCTCACCTCCTTTTTTGAAGCGATCACCACCATGATGGACCGCGCGATGCGCGCGTACCTCGACGGCGGATCGCCGGCTCCGAAGCTGGGCGTTGCCGCAGGCTTCTGGCCGACGGCGGCGCTGGGCATGGTCCGCGCCGCCGGCGAAAGGTGGCTGGCCGCCGAACCAGGCCCGAACAAACCCACCGAGGCCGAAATGACCCGCCAGATTACCGTCTGGCTCTTTGACGGCATCGGCTACGAACCGGGGCCGGCATGAGCCGCCGCCCCGCAGGCATGACCACTACCCCACAGGCACCACCACTACGAGAAGGACACGCAATGACGCAAGTAGCCTCCACGCCGGAACGCCAGATCCCCGCCGGCACCTCAGTCCGCGACGACGACAGCGCCGTCGTCAACGTGGACGCCCTCAGCCAGGCTTTGCTGGGCAAATGGGGAGATGTCCGGCTCCAGGCCCGCGCGCTCGCCGCAACCGAAGCCCTGCATACTCCCGCCGGCCTCCCGTACACGGAGCACCGTGAACGCGTCATGACCCAGATGAAGATCCTCGCGGACAGCAAGGCCGTGCACCGCGCCTTCCCCGCCTACGTGGGCGGCGAGGACAACCACGGCGGCAACGTTGCCGGCTTCGACGAACTGGTGGTCGCGGACCCGTCCCTGCAGATCAAGGCCGGCGTCCAGTGGGGCCTGTTCGGCGGCGCCGTAATGCATCTTGGCACGCGTGAGCACCACGAGAAGTGGCTTCCCGGCATCATGAGCCTGGAGATTCCCGGCTGCTTCGCCATGACTGAAACCGGGCACGGATCCGACGTCGCCAGCATTGCCACCACCGCCGAGTACGACGCCGGCACCGAAGAATTCATCATCAACACACCCTTCCGCGCCGCGTGGAAGGACTACATCGGCAACGCGGCCGTGCACGGCCGGGCCGCCGTCGTCTTCGCCCACCTGATCACCGCTGGGATTGACCACGGCGTCCACGCGTTCTACGTTGACCTGCGCAACGACAACGGCTTCCTGCCCGGCATCGGCGGCGAGGACGACGGCGTCAAGGGCGGCCTGAACGGAATCGACAACGGCCGGCTGCACTTTACCAATGTGCGCATTCCCCGCACCAACCTACTCAACCGCTACGGCGACGTCGCAGCTGACGGCACCTACACGTCGCCGATCGAAAGCCCGGGCCGCCGCTTCTTCACCATGATCGGCACCCTGGTCCAGGGCCGGGTGTCCCTGGACGGCGCCGCGGTGGCAGCGTCCAAGCTGGCCCTGAAGACCGCCATCCAGTACGGCACCGAGCGCCGCCAGTTCAACGGCGCATCGGACATTACCGAGGAAGTCCTGATGGACTACCAGCAGCACCAGCGCCGGCTGCTGCCGCGGCTGGCCACCACCTACGCTGCGGCCTTCGCGCATGAGGAACTGCTGCAGAAGTTTGACGACGTCTTCTCCGGCGCCCATGACACCGACGAGGACCGCCAGGACCTGGAGACCCTTGCCGCCGGCCTGAAGTCCCTGTCCACCTGGCATGCCCTGGACACCCTGCAGGAAGCCCGTGAGGCCACCGGCGGTGCCGGTTTCCTGGCGGAGAACAGGCTCACCGCGCTGCGCGCGGACCTGGACATCTACGTCACCTTCGAGGGGGACAACACGGTCCTGCTGCAGCTGGTGGCCAAGCGGCTGCTGGCCGACTACGCCAAGGAGTTCGTGGGAGCGGACTTCGGCGTCCTGGCCCGCTACGCCGTCGGACAGGCCACCGACCGGACCATGCACCGCACGGGCCTGCGCCAGATTGTCCAGGCGTTTGCTGACACCGGCTCCGAGAAGAAGTCAGCCATTGCCCTGCGTGATCCCAGGACCCAGCGTGATCTCCTGACGGACCGGGTGGGAACCATGGTGGCCGAAGTGGCCGGCGCCCTGCGCGAAGCCCGCCGGCTGCCCAAGGACAAGGGCGCGGCCGTCTTCAACAACAACCAGCATGACCTGATCGAGGCGGCCCGTGCGCACTCCGAACTGCTGCAGTGGGAAGCCTTCACCCGGGCACTGGAACAGATCGAAGATGACGGCACCCGCCAGGTCATGACCTGGGTGCGGGACCTCTTTGGCCTGTGCCTGATTGAGAAGAACCTGTCCTGGTACCTGATGCACGGCCGCCTGTCCTCGCAGCGGGCCCGCACACTGGGTCCGTACATCAACCGGCTGCTGGCCAAGATCCGCCCGCATGCCCTGGACCTGGTGGATGCCTTTGGTTACGGACCGGAGCACCTGCGTGCCTCCGTTGCCTCCGGTGCCGAAAAGGTGCGCCAGGACGAGGCCATGGAATACCAGCGGCTCATGCGCGCCAGCGGAGCATCGCCCGTGGACGAAAAAATCCTGATTCAGCGCAAGAAGCAGGCAGCCAAGGCCAAGCGCTAGGTTTGCCGTGAAGGCCCCGGCCGGGAAACCGGCCGGGGCCTTCTCGCTGTCAGGCGGCTTTTCCTGTCAGGCGGCCGGATGGTGCCCTCTGCGCCCCTGAGGCGGTGTGCTCAGGTGGTGTGCTGAGGTGGTGTGCTCAGCCCGCATGCGGCAGCACGGAACGGTACACGTCCAGTGTGGCGGCGGCGATGGAATCCCAGGAGAACTGCTCGGTGGCGCGCTGCCGTCCGGCCTGCCCCATCCGTGCAGCCCGTTCCGGATCGGTCACCACTTCGGTCAGCGCGGCGGCAAAGTCCCGAACAAACCCTTCAGGGTCCAGCGGCGTTCCGGTGCCGTCCTGCAGCTGCTCCAGCGGCACCAGCAGTCCGGTCACACCGGAGTCCACCACTTCAGGAATGCCGCCGGTGGCCGAGGCAACGACGGCGGTGCCGCAGGCCATGGCTTCGAGGTTGACGATTCCGAGGGGTTCGTAAATGGACGGGCAGGCAAAAACGGTGGCGGAGCTGAGCACCTTGATCAGTTCGTTGCGCGGCAGCATCCGCTCAATCACGACGACGCCGTTGCGCATGAGCCGAAGCTCCTCGATCAGGACATTGGTCTCGGCTGCCAGCTCCGGCGTGTCCGCGGCGCCCAGGCACAGGACCAGCTGCACCTCCGGCGGCAGGAATGCCGCCGCACGGAGCAGGTAGGGAACGCCCTTCTGCCGGGTGTTCCGTCCCACAAACACCACGCTGGGGCGGTCCGGGTCGATGCCCAGGGCGCTAAGACCGTCGGGATCGTTGTCAGGATGCCACAGGTCAACGTCAATGCCGTTGTGGACCACGCGCACCTTGGCCGGGTCCACTTCGGGATAACTGCGCAGGATGTCCTGGCGCATGCCTTCGGAGACGGCGATGATGGCCGCCGCGGCGTCGTACGCTGTTTTTTCCACCCAGGAGGACAGGGCGTAACCACCGCCGAGCTGCTCGGCCTTCCAAGGGCGCAGCGGCTCCAGGCTGTGCGCACTGAGCACGTGGGGAATGCCGTACAGCAGCGATCCCAGGTGCCCGGCCATGTTCGCGTACCAGGTGTGCGAATGCACGATGTCGGCGCCGTCCAGGCCCCTGAGGATTTCCAGGTCGGTGCCCAGCGTTTGGACGGCCGGGTTGGCATCGTCCAGTCCAGCGGGCACCGCGTAGGTGCTGACCACGGCACCGTGGTAGTCAGCCGGGCGGGGAGCACCGAAACAGTGGACGCGCAGATCCACCTCCGCGGCCAGCACCCTGCTGAGTTCGGCTACGTGGACGCCTGCTCCGCCGTAGATTTCGGGCGGGAATTCCTTTGACACAATATCTACTCGCACTAAACCAACGTAGTGCACCGGCGCTCCGGTGATCTAGTGTGAAGGACAGCAGACTTATTACCGCCGGCTGCGCCGTTCGATAATAAGCGCAGAGCAACACCAAGTAACAGGCGCAGAGTAATTTGCGCAAAAAGCAAGCAACGTATGACAAGAAGCGGAAACAGGGGAAACACATAATGGCGCCAAAGAAGGTCCTGGCCGTTGTCCTTGCAGGCGGAGAAGGCAAGCGCCTCATGCCGCTGACAGCGGACCGTGCAAAACCTGCCGTTCCATTCGCCGGCCGGTACCGGCTTATCGACTTTGCCTTGTCCAACCTGGTGAATTCGGGATACCTGCAGATTGTTGTCCTGACCCAGTACAAGTCCCACAGCCTGGACCGGCACATATCAGAGACGTGGCGGCTGTCCACTCAGCTGCAGAACTATGTGGCTTCCGTTCCCGCACAGCAGCGGGTCGGCAAGAGCTGGTTCCTGGGCAGTGCCAACGCGATCTACCAGTCCATGAACCTGATCGACGACGCCCGGCCGGACATCGTGGTGGTCATCGGCGCCGATCACGTGTACCGGATGGACTTCTCCCAAATGGTGGAAGCCCATATAGCGTCCGGCGCCTCGGTGTCCGTGGCGGCAGTCCGGCAGCCGCTGCACCTGGCCGATCAGTTCGGAGTGATCGAAACGGATCCGGAACGGCCGGGCATGATCGGAGCCTTTGTGGAAAAACCGGCCACCACGCCGGGCCTGCCGGATGATCCGGACATGTTCCTGGCATCCATGGGCAACTACGTCTTTAACACCGACGCCCTGGTGGATGCGCTCAAGGTCGACGCCGAGCGGCTGATCACCAAGCACGACATGGGCGGGGACATAATTCCCTACTTCGTGGAGCGCGGCGACGCCGCCGTCTACGACTTCTCGCACAACGTCATTCCCGGAGCCACCGGCAGCGACCACCAGTACTGGCGCGACGTCGGTACCCTCGACTCGTACTACGACGCCAACATGGATCTCATTTCACCCCTGCCGGCGTTCAACCTGTACAACCTGCAGTGGCCCATTTACACCCGCCAGAGCATCTCTCCGCCCGCTAAGTTTGTCCGCAGCGCCGCCGATCAGGCCGGCACCGCGTTCGACTCGATTGTTTCCAACGGCGTGGTGATTTCCGGCGGCACCGTGACTGGTTCCGTGCTGGCACCGGACGTGTACGTTGACTCCGGCGCGGTGGTCTCCGACTCGGTCCTGATGGACGGAATCCATGTTGGAGCCGGCGCCGTGGTGCGGCGTGCCATCATCGATAAAAATGTGCAGATCCCGCCCGGCGCCACCATCGGCGTGGACCGGGACCTGGACCTTGCCCGCGGATTTACCGTCACCGCCTCCGGGCTGACGGTGCTCAGCAAGGGGCAGAAAGTTTCGCTGCCCGAACCCGAGGCAGAGGCCGCTCCCGTCTAACAACGGTTGCCGGGAAACCCCGGTTGTGATCTTCCTCCGCCGCGGCACCCGGGATACCGGGTGCCGCGGTGTTTCGTTGTAAGGTCGGAAGGCAGCAAATTTGCCTTCGCCGTGTTTTTCGCCGGCGGGAAACACAGCAGAAACGACTTTCATGAGCACCCCCGATCTGAGCCCCGAAGACCTGCAGGCCTGCCTGCGGGTCCTGTCCTCCATCCACGTCCTGGACGAGGAACATCCGGATTACGTCGCCGTTCGCCGGGCGACCGCCAAAATGTTCAAATCCGTGAAGAAACACCGGAAGAACGAAAAGCGCGACGCCGCGGCGGATGCCGACCGCGCCGTCGTCGCCCGCACCGCCACTGGGGCCTCCGACCGGATCGATGATGAAACGCGCGGCGCCCAGCTGAAGTCCTCGGCACACGGACCGTCGGCCGGAACACTGCTCAAGCCGCGCAACTGCTACATCTGCAAGCAGCCCTACACAGTGGTGGATGCGTTCTATCACCAGCTGTGCCCGGAATGCGCCGCGTTCAGCCACGCCAAGCGCGACGCCCGCACCGACCTCACCGGAAAGCGTGCGCTGCTCACCGGCGGCCGCGCGAAAATCGGCATGTACATTGCCCTGCGGCTGCTGCGCGACGGCGCGCACACCACCATCACCACCCGCTTCCCGAAGGATGCCGCCCGGCGCTTCGCGGCCATGGAGGACTCGGCGGACTGGCTGCACCGGCTCCGCATTGTCGGCATTGACCTGCGCGACCCGGCCCAGGTCATATCGCTGGCCGAATCCGTGGCCGACGCGGGCCCCCTGGACATCCTGATCAACAATGCCGCCCAGACGGTGCGCCGGACCTCCAACGCCTACCAGCCGCTGGTGGATGCCGAGCTTGAGGAGCTGCCGGCCGGCAACATGCCGGAACTGGTGACCTTCGGCCACACGCACAACGCGCACCCCACCGCGCTGGCCGGGTCCATCGCCGAGCATCCGGTCCTGGCCGGGGACGCCGTCACCTCCCTGGCCCTGACCGCCGGCTCGTCCTCGCTGGAGAAGCTGGGCGCCGGCACGGCCATCGACGCCGGCGGGCTGGTGCCGGACACCGCGCCGATTAACAGCTGGACCCAGGTGGTGGACCAGGTGGAGCCGCTGGAAATGCTGGAAGTCCAGCTCTGCAACGTCACCGCACCGTTCCTGCTGGTCAACCGGCTGCGTCCGGCCATGGCCGCCTCGGCGGCGCACCGCAAGTACATCGTGAATGTCTCCGCGATGGAGGGGCAGTTTTCCCGCCGGTACAAGGGCCCCGGGCATCCGCACACCAACATGGCGAAGGCATCGCTGAACATGCTCACCCGCACCAGCGCTGAAGAAATGCTGGAGACCGACGGCATCCTCATGACCGCCGTGGATACCGGCTGGATCACCGACGAACGCCCGCACCCCACCAAGGTGCGCCTGGCCGAGGAGGGTTTCCACGCTCCACTGGACCTGGTGGACGGCGCGGCGAGGGTTTACGACCCGATTGTCATGGGTGAAGCCGGCGAGGACCAGTACGGCGTTTTCCTCAAGGACTACAAGCCCTCACCCTGGTAGGCCGGCGCCCGGTTGCGCAGCCGGTAGCGGGAGACCGCCTTCCGGATCTCGGAGATCCACAGCACCGTTGATCCCACGCCCAGGGCCAGGAACCACTGCCCGGAGGTCAGGCCAGTGGTGTCGAACAGTCCCTGCAGCACACCCAGCTGCACCACCAGGACCTGGAGGACGACGACGGCGGCCAGCGACACCCAAACAGCGCGGTTGGTGAAGGTGCGCAGCGAAAAGACGCTGGCGGTTGCCGACCTGACGTTGAGCAGGTTGAAGGCCTGGTAGAAAACGAACGTGGTAAACGCCAGCGTGGTGGCAAACAGGGGATCGCCCGCGCTGTCCGGATACATCTGCGGGGCCAGATACAGCACTGAGCAGGTGCCCACGGCCATGACCACGCCCATGGTCAGGACCCGCAGGATGCGCTGGCCGGTCAGCAGCGGTTCGCCGGCCGGCCGCGGCGGCTGCTTCATCAGGTCCGGATCGGCGGGGTCCACACCCAGGGCAAGGGCCGGCGGGCCGTCCATGATGATGTTCACCCACAGGATCTGCAGGGCGGTAAAGGGCGCTCCCCCGGCCAGGCCGAATGCCGCGGCGGCCAGGAAAATCAGCACGAACCCCCACGCCGTGGTGAGCTGGAAGCTGACGAACTTCAGGATGTTCGCGTAGATGCCGCGGCCTTCCTGCACCGCGGTGACAATGGTGGCGAAGTTGTCATCGGTCAGGATCATCTTGGCCGCACCCTTGGACACATCAGTGCCGGTGATCCCCATGGCAATGCCGATGTTGGCCCGTTTCAGGGCCGGTGCGTCATTGACGCCGTCGCCGGTCATCGCCACCACTGCGCCGTCGGCCTGCAGCGCCTCCACCATCCGGATCTTATGCTCCGGCGACACCCGGGCGAGCACCCCGTAACCGGGGGCCCGGCGCTGCAGCTCCGCATCGTCCATGGAGTCCAGTGCGGCACCGGAGACGGCTTCGCCCTGGATCCCCAGGTCCCCGGCAATGGCGGAGGCCGTGACCAGATGGTCCCCGGTAATCATGTGCACGCTGATGCCCGCTCCGCGGGCCCGGGCTATGGCTTCGGCAGCCTCAGGCCGCGGCGGATCCATGATGCCCGCCACCGCGTGGAAGACCAGCCCGGTGACGCTCTCCCGCAGCTCGTCGGAGTCCGTGGGCAGTGCGGAATCCACCGGCCGGGCGGCCACCGCCATGGTCCGCAGGCCCTGCCGGGCCAGGGCATCCACCTCGGCAAGGATCCGTTCGCGGTCATCGGGCTGCAGCGGGCGCTGTCCCTCGGCCATGGCGAGGAACTCCGATCTCTGCAGCAGCACTCCCGGAGCGCCTTTCACGTAGCAGACGACGCCGCCGCGTGCCGCCGTCACGGCGGCGTCATCCCCGGCGGCGTCATCCCCGGCGGCGTCATCCTCGGCGGCCGGCGCGCGGTTGAAGGTGGCCATGAACTTGTAGTCGGAGTCGAAGGGCACTTCAGCGATGCGCGGATGTGATGCCCGCGCTCCCTCCGCGTCGATGCCGCCCTTTTCTGCCAGCACCACCAGGGCGCCTTCGGTGGGATCACCGGTCAGGACGCCGTCCTGCACCGATGCATCGTTGCACAGCGCAAATCCGAGCAGCGCGCGGGTCAGCACCGGAGAAGGGCGCCCGTCTGCGCTGAGCACGCTGCCGTCGGTGGAGTAGCCTGAACCGGAGACCCGGAAGACGCGGCCGGAGGCGGTGTGCACGCGCCGGACCGTCATCTCGTTCAGGGTCAGCGTTCCTGTTTTGTCCGTACAGATCTGCGAGGTGCTGCCCAGGGTTTCCACCGCAGCAAGCTGCTTGATGATTGCGCCGCGGGCCGCCAGCCGGGAGGCCCCCATGGCCAGCGTGAAGGCCACCACGGCGGTCAGCCCTTCGGGGATGGTGGCCACGGCCAGGGAAACGGCGGTCAGGAACAGGTCCTCCCAGCTGTCCCCGCGCAGCAGCCCCAAAACGAAGACCACGGCCACCACGACGAGGGCCACGTAGGTCAGCAGCCGCGCGAGCTGGTCGATGCTGCGCTGCAGCGTGGTCTTTTCCTCCACCGTGGAACCGAGCAGGTGAGCAATCCGCCCAATCTGGGTGTTCATTCCTGTCCCGGTGACCAGCAGCACCGCGCGGCCGCGGCTGACATCGGTGTCCATGTACAGCATGTTGGTGCGGTCCGCCACGGGCAGCTCGACGTCCTCGAGCACCGCGGTGTTTTTGTTGACGGGCTGTGATTCCCCGGTCAACGCCGCTTCGGCAACCTGCAGCCGCACGGCCTCCATCAGCCGTCCGTCGGCGGGCACGGTGTCCCCGGCTTCCAGGAGGACCACGTCTCCGGGCACCAGCCCGGACCGCGGGATGTCCACGATTTGTCCCCCGCGGCGCACCGTGGCGACCGAGACCGAGGTGCTGCGCAGCGCCTCCAGGCTGTTTTCCGCCCGCTGCTCCTGGACATAGTTCAGGACGGTGTTCAGGATGATGACCGCGAGGATGACCACGGGGGTTTCCCATTCGCGCGAGACCACCGCGCTGATGACGGCGGCGGTTATCAGCACCAGGATCAGCCGGTCCGTCAGCAGGGCGAGGATCTTCCGCCACGCCGGAATCTTCCGGCCGGCGCTGAGTTCGTTGGGCCCGTAGTGTTCCATGCGCCGCTGGGCCTGATCGGCCGAGAGCCCGGTGTCCGGAACCACCTCCAGGGCTGAAGCGGCCTGCGGTGCCGGCTGCGTCCACGGGTGTTCGGGGATCCGGATGTCATCGTCCACGTGCATGGGGCGTTGCCTCAGAAAATAGGGGGTGTTCCTCACTCTAACAAAGCCGCCCTGCGGTGAAATCCCCTGATGGCCCTAACGGGGATGGGCGGCCCACATGCGCCAAGTAGATGAACGGGGCAGGGCTTCATCAGGTCACAGGCGGCTCAGTGTTTGGCGGGAGTTCATTCGTGCGGCAGGGTGGAACCGTGAACAGCACTTCCCCGCGCCGCATCAGCACCGCTGTACTGCCCGGCGCCGCCGCCGCAGCAGCGGCCGTCCTTCCCGCGTATCTCCTGCACTGGCTTTTTCCCTGGCTCCCCGTCCTCACGGCGGCGGTGCTCCTCGGGTTGTTGGCCGCCAATCTCCCCGGAGTGTCCGCGGCAGTCGCCGGGCCACTGAAGCCCGGCTTGTCGAAGGCTGCCAAGACGCTCATGCGAGCCGGAATTGTGCTGTTGGGGCTAAAGGTATCGCTGGTCGATATCGCCGGGCTGGGCTGGCTGGCGCTGCTATTGATCGTGGTATTGGTGGCGGCGGCCTTTGGCGGCACCTATCTGGTGTGCCGGGCCTTTCGATTGCCCGGCGATGAACCCCTGCTGATCGCTTCGGGATTCTCGATCTGCGGCGTATCCGCCATCGGGGCGATTGCCGCCGCCCGCAGGGTCCGGCACGAAGACACGGTGGTTCCGATAGCCCTGGTGACCCTGTGCGGCACCCTGGCCATCGGGGTGCTGCCGCTCCTGGCATCGCTGCTGGATCTGCCGGCCGAAACATTCGGCATCTGGGCCGGCGCCTCCGTCCATGATGTCGGCCAGGTTGTGGCCACGGCACAGACCGCGGGAACAACGGCACTCGCGGCCGCCGTCGTCGTCAAGCTGGCCCGGGTGGTCCTGCTGGCACCGGCAGCAGCCGCCGCCGGACTCATTGGCCGCAAGGCCGCCCGCGGAGAGGACACCGCCGGGAAACTCCCCCCGCTTGTCCCCCTGTTCGTGCTCGGGTTCCTGGCCCTGATTCTTGTCCGCACCACCGGCGTGCTGCCTGACGGCGTCCTGTCGGCCGCCGCGGTGGTGCAGGAAATCTTCTTCGCCGCATCGCTTTTCGCACTCGGGGCGGGAGTGCGGTTCCGCATGCTGTTCGCGTCCGGCACGCGTGCAGTGGGTGCCGCTCTGGTCTCCTGGTTCCTCATCGGCAGCCTGGGCCTGGCCCTCGCCCTCCTGCTGTCCCGGTAGTACCCCGAAAGCAGCTGCCGGGTACTCCGGTGCTACCCGCAAAATCCCCTGCCCGGGATTCCTTCATCTGCGTACCCCCTTGTTCGTGCGTTCCGCCGACCCTACTGTTGCCAGCAACTCTTCAGCGCCGGCCCCCGACCCGGACCGCGTGCGTTCTGTCTTTCCCCTGCCTCCGAACGACTGCCTCCGAATGACGGGATGTGCCGATGCACCGACGCCAGGACCCTGCAGGCGGTTCGAGGAGGGCGCAGGCGGGGACGGAGACCGTTGTCCCGGCGGGCAGCACAGCTGTCTCCCCCATCACCTCCCCTGGTTCAGTCTCCTCGCCCGGTTCACCGGACAAACCCGGCGGATGGGGCTACAGCGCGGTGGCGACGGCGGCCGGACTGGTGTTCTGCGCTGTTGCCCTGTGGTCTTTGCTGGGCAACGTGTTGTTTCCGCATTTCGGACACTCCCGCTACGAAACCGGGTGGGCGCTCGCAGCATGCCTGCTGGTGCTGGTGCTGATGCTGGTCCTTTACCTCGGGCTGCGGAAAGCCGGCCCGCTTCTGCTCCGACACCGGTTCCTGGCGGGGCTGGGCACAGCGGCTCTGTGGATCCTGCTGTTCACGGCACATGTGCGGCTGGCCTATGCCGTGCGGCTGCCGGCCGACTGGGACTCACACCCGATTTTTATGTCCGCGTCGGGCCTGGCGCTGGGGACCCAGACCGAGATCGATGCACCATACTTTTCGCTGAACCCCAACAACATCCTGCTGACGCTGCTGCTCTCCGGTTACTTCAGGCTGGCCCTCGATCTCGGAGTCACCGACCTGGACATGGCGGCCGCCGCGTTGAACGCCCTTGTCCTCTTTGCCGGGATAGCGCTGACCTATGCTGCCGGGCGGATGCTCGGGGGCCGCACGGTGGGAGCGTTCACGCTGCTGCCGTCCGTCATTCTGGTCCTGCTGTCGCCGTGGCTGGGGGTGCTGTACTCGGACACCACCGGCCTGATGTTTCCCGTCCTCATCCTGTGCCTGCTGCTCGCAGCGCAGCGTACGCGGCGGATGACCGTGCGGATTCCGTTGTGGGTCCTGGCCGGTGCGGTGGGAGCCGTGGGGTACGGGATCAAGCCAACGGTGCTGATGTGCCTTCTCGCTGCCGGCGCCGCCGCTGTCTGCTCTCCTGCCCTGCGGGCCCGGGGGCGCGGCGCCGGGGTCCTGCTGCTCGGCATCGCAGTGGTCTCGGGCAGCTTCTTTGCCGGACACAGGATGATCAGTGCCTTCGAGCAGCAAAGCCCGACCATCGGGTTCAACGTCGCCGACAACCCGGCTGCCATGCCTCCAACCCACTTCCTCAAAGTGGGGGCACAGAGCGCTCCCGGACCGCATGGGCTGATGTACGGCCGCTATAACGACGACGACTACTGGGCCACGGTTAACATTACTGATCCGGAGGAGAAGTTCCGGCATGGCCTGGACGCCTACCGCGAACGGGTTGCCGCAATGGGGGCCGGCGGCTACATCTCCTTCCTCAACCACAAGCTGCTGTGGATCACGGGGGACGGTTCCTTCTACTCGTGGGGCGAGGGGCGGCGGACGGGAAGCGACTTCATATCGACGGACCCGGCGGACCGCTTCATCCAGGACGTCTACGGCAACAACCGGCCCGGGTTCCCCTGGCTGCTGACGCTGTGGCAGGGAACCTGGTTTGCCCTGCTGGCCCTGGTGGCGGTGCCCTTGTTCCTGCGCACTCCACGCCTGCTGCTCCCGGAAGTCTCGGCCATGCGCATCGCCCTGCTGGGACTGCTGCTCTTCCTGCTGCTTTCCGAGGGCCGCGCGCGGTTCCTGTATCTGTACACGCCGTACTTCATCCTGCTGGCCTCCCTTTCCTTTCAGGCGCTCGCGGACCGGCTCCTGCCCGCCCGGCATGCCGGGTCCGGCCGGCGGCGGAAGATGATTGAATGAGGGAGTGTCGAACCAGAATCTGCGCCGTGAAGAAGCCGCCGCCCGCTCAGCCCTCATCTCCGTTGACGCTTACGAGGTCGAGCTCGACCTGAGCACCGCCGAAAATCCGGAGGCCACCGGTTTCCGGTCCCGGAGCACCATCACCTTCAGATGCTCCGAACCCGGCAGCGCCACGTTCCTGGACTTCATCCACGGCGGTGTTTCGTCGGTGGTCCTGAACGGAAGAACTCTTCCCCTGGAAACCGCCGTGGACGGATCCCGGATCCACCTCCCCGGCCTGGACCTGGAAAACACCGTCACTGTGGACGGCACGGCCCTGTACAGCCGCAGCGGCGAGGGAATGCACCGCTTTACGGATCCCGCCGACGCCCGGACCTACCTCTATACCCAGTACGAGCCGGCCGATGCGCGGCGTGTGTTCGCGGACTTTGAGCAGCCGGACCTCAAGGCCTCCTTCACCTTCCGCGTCACCGCACCCTCGGAGTGGGAGGTGGCTTCAAACGGAGCGGAAACGTCCCGTACGCCGCTCGGTTCCGGCGATCTGAGCCGCTGGGAATTCGCTCCAACCCAGCGCATCTCCACCTACATCACCTCGGTCCTGGCCGGACCCTATTTCGCGGCCCGGGATTCCTGGTCCGGAACCATGAAGGACGGCTCGGTCCTCGAGGTACCGCTGGCCGCCTACTGCCGCGCATCGCTGGCCGCACACTTTGATCCGCAGAACATTTTCGACATCACCAAGCGCGGGCTGGAGTACTTCCATGGTCTGTTCGAGTACCCGTACCCCTTCGGCAAGTACGATTCAGCCTTTGTCCCCGAATACAACCTCGGCGCCATGGAGAATCCCGGCCTCGTGACCTTCACCGAAGCCTACGTTTTCAGGTCCAAGGCCACGGAAGCCCAGTACGAAGCGCGGGCCAACACGATCCTGCACGAAATGGCGCACATGTGGTTTGGCGATCTCGTCACCATGGCGTGGTGGGATGACCTGTGGCTGAAGGAGTCCTTTGCCGACTACATGGGCGCCCTGGCCGTGGATAACGCCACGCCCTTCACCAACTCCTGGGTGTCCTTCGCGAACCGGCGCAAGGCCTGGGCCTATGTCCAGGACCAGCTCCCCACCACGCATCCGATCGTCGCCGACATCACCGATTTGGAAGCCGCAAAACAGAACTTTGACGGCATCACCTACGCCAAGGGCGCTTCGGTGCTGAAGCAACTGGTCGCTTATGTGGGCTTCGATGCCTTCATCGATGCGGCCCGCGGGTACTTCCGCGACCATGCCTACGGCAACACCACCCTCGCAGACCTGCTCGGCGCACTAAGCACGGCATCGGGTCGGGACATGGCGGTGTGGTCCCGCCTCTGGCTGCAGACAGCCGGCGTGCCGGCCCTGACTCCCCTGGTCGAGACCGACGACGACGGCGTCTACACCTCGGTGACGATTGTCCAGGACGCGCCGGATCCGGTCAGCGGCGAGCAGGTCCCCCGGCCGCACCGGCTCCGCATCGGGCTGTACAACCCGGACAGCACCAGCCCCGGCTCCGGTTCCGCGCTGGTGCGCACTGGAACCGTGGAAATCGACGTCGTTGGTTCCCGGACGGATGTTCCCGAACTCGTGGGAACGGCGCGGCCGGCGCTGCTGCTGCTCAATGACGAGGACCTGACGTACGCCAAGATCCGCTTCGACAACGAGTCCCTGCAGACCCTGCTGCATTTCCTGGGCCGGATGCCTGATCCGCTGGCCCGTGCCGTGTGTTTCTCGGCCCTGTGGAACAGTGTCCGCGACGGAGCCCTCAGCGCCCAGGACTACGTCCGGCTCATCGTGCATGCCGCGCCCCTGGAAACCGGTGCCGGAGTGCTGCAGGTCCTGCTCGACAACGCACGCTTTGCGGTGGAGCGCTTCGCCCCGGCCGAACGCCGGGACGGGCTGCGCGAAACCTTGTACTCGCTGGTGGTGGAACAGCTGCATGCCGCCGAAGCCGGCAGCGACCGGCAGCTGATCTGGGCCCGCAGCGCCGCCGCCCTCGGCCGGACCAGCACCTCGCACACGGAGCTGCTGCGCGGTCTGCTGGAGGGGACGGCATCCGTTCCGGGACTGGCTGTCGACTCGGACCTGCGCTGGCTGCTGTGGCAGGCCCTGGCAGCCACCGGCAACGCCACGCGCGCGAAGCTGGAAGCGGAAGTTGAACTGGACGCCACCGCTTCCGGGCGGGTGGGCTTCACCACCGCTGCTGCTGCCTTCCCGGACCCCGCGGTCAAGGCAGCCGCATGGCAGGAAGCCGTTCATGCCAACGATCTGTCCAATCAGCTGCTGTCGGCCACCATCAACGGGTTCACGATGGGCAGCACAGACCTGCTGGCCGTGTTCTCCGCCGACTACTTCGCGTCCCTGACCCTGGTGTGGAGTTCACGCAGCATCGAGCTGGCCAGCCGTGTTGTTGCGGGCCTGTTCCCCGGGGCGCAGGATCTGCCTCCGCACATGGTTCCGGCGGACCACCCGGTCCTGGTGGCCAGCATGGACTGGCTGGAAGCCAATCCGCAGGCGCCGTCAGCCCTGCGCAGGATTATCGTGGAGCAGCAGGATCAGCTGCTGCGGTCCCTGCGGGCGCAGGCAGCAGGCAGGTAACCGGTAACCAGCCCGGCGGCGGGGCATACACCCGCCGCCGGACTGGTTAAGGCCAGCGGTCCGTCTTGGCAACAGTCAGCAGCACGGCGGAGTCCTCCACCGCTTCCAGGGAGTGGCGGGCCTGCGGCACGATCAACAGATCTCCGGCCGATCCCTCCCAGGAATCACCCTCCGAATGCAGCAGCACCCGCCCCTTCAGAACGTGGACCGTCGCTTCGCCCGGGTTTTCGTGCTCGTCCAAAGTGAACCCGGCGTTCAGCGCTATGAGGGTTTGCCGGAGCACATGTTCGTGGCCGCCGTAGACCGTCTGGGCGCTGCGGCCGCTTGACGCGCTGCCGGCGATTTGCAGCTGGTTCCGCACTAAGGCGGTCAGGGACTTTTTTTCCATGGTCGGCAGTCTACGCGGGCAGGAGAAGCGCGGTGCCCGGACCACGGCTAGGGAACGCGGTTGAGCCACTCCGAGGTGCCGAATTTCTCGGCCACCTTGGTTTCGGCCTGCGCCATCTCCTCGTCGGAGATCCCGGCCGGGACGGCACCGTAGCGTGCGGTGAAGGTGTCCATCATGGTGGAAATGATCTCTTCCCTGGTCAGCCCCGTTTGGCGGCGCAGCGGATCGACGCGTTTCTTGGCGCTGGTGGTGCCCTTGTCGGACAGCTTTTCCTTGCCGATCCTCAGGACCTCCAGCATCTTGTCCGCATCAATGTTGTATGACATGGTGACGTGGTGCAGCATGCCCCCGTTGCTAAAGCGCTTCTGCGCGGCTCCGCCAATCTTCCCCTGATCCGTGGCGATGTCGTTAAGCGGCTGGTACCAGGCCTTGATACCCAGTTTTTCCAGTGACTCCATGACCCAGGCGTCGAGGAACGGGTATGAGTCAGCGAAGCTCAGTCCGTCCACCAGTGACTGGGGCACATAAATCGAATAGGTAATCGCGTTGCCGTGTTCCATGAACATGGCTCCGCCGCCGCTGATGCGGCGGACCACCGTTACTCCGTGCTTCCGTGCACCCTGC